>DASSZQ010000108.1:0-41738 GCA_035702755.1 Solirubrobacteraceae bacterium
CTCATGCATCCCTACCTCGGTCATGTGCCGACAATAGCGCATTCTAGCTAGCCTAGCTAGAATGTCAGCACCGGGCTCGGACGGCGGCCCGCCGGTCTCAGCCGAATTGGCCTTGACCGCCGCACGATTGCATTCGCGCCCGGCCCTCTGCCGCCGGGGCGATTGCATCGGCGACGATCCGCTGCTCCGACTCGCGCCGCGCGGTCAATTCCTCCGCTGCCAACCCGCTCGCAGGGAACCAGTTGCGCGTATCGCCGATGACGTGGCTGATGGGCCCGGTGGTGGGGTGAGTGCAGATCCAGTCCGCCCCGGCTCCATCTTTTTGCGCGAAGTGGTCGGATCACCGCCCGCGCTCTTCTGGCGCAGGCAGGAGCCGTTCAGTCCGCGGCCTTGAAAGCTCTCACGCGACATCGCGGTTCTCGGCGCGGACCCGCGCGACCGCCTTGCGCTCTGCATCGAGTAGCAGCCAGGGCGCTCCCGCCTCGCCGCTGCGTCCCTCTTGGGAGGCGGGCTTGCTCGATCCAGAGGAACCCAAGGTCTCGATCGGTCGGCTGCCTCATAGGGGTTCCGGGCCGAGCTTGGCGCGCTTGGCTTTGTCCCTCCTTTTCCATCCTTGTCCATGGATGACCTGTCTTGGCCGTTGAGGAGAGACGAGGGCTCGGGAATCAGCGCCAGGTGGTGGTTAGCCGTGGAGGCATTCACTGGCTTGCCTCGACCGCCCTGATCGAACTGCACGATGCGTGGGAGCCGGGACCGTGTGTCTTCCGTGTGGACGAATGTCGTGTTGTGGATGCCGGCCGCTTGCCGACATTCACCGTAATGGATTCGGTGTCACCCCTCGGCTTTGGCCCTGACGAGGCTGGGACGGACGTGCCCGGCGAGCGTGCGGCGAATCCCGTTGCGGAGCGACAGCGACGCCGACTGAAGCGCAGGCAGGCGCGACTCCCCGGCGGAGCGGGTGCCGATGCCTATGACAGGAGGCTCGCGAAGGGGATTGCCGGCGAGGAGCTCGTGGGGGAGGACCTTGAGAGGAGGCTGACCGGGTCAGGCTGTGTCGTCCTGCACAGCGTGCAGTTCTTGGCATGGGGCGACATTGATCATCTGGTGATCGGGCCCGGCGGGATCACGGTCGTGGACACCAAGAACTGGAGCGGGACGGTGACTGTCCGGAGGTCGCTGCCGCGCGTGGGGACGCGGTCGAGGCGTCGGGAGGTGGACAAGCTTGACCGGCAGCTCGCCGGCGTGCGGCTTGCGTTGCTGCATGCCCCGCCCGCTCTGCGCTCAACGAGCGTGCGTGGGGTGATGTGCCTGGCGGCCGAACCGGAGCGGCCGAGCGAGGAGCTCCGGGATGGGCTGCTGCTTGCCGGGAGTGCGGCCGCCGCCGAGATCGCGGCGCGCCCCGGGCGCCTCTCGATCGAAGACATGGAGCAACTGCGGACGGTGCTCGTCCAGCATCTTCCCCAGGTCAAGCGCGGCGCGATCGACGAACTGCTGCATCCGCCTGCCCACGTCGCACCCACCTCGGCGGCCGTGCCCGGGCAGGCGCGGCGCCGGCCCCGACCTCGACGCCGGATTGTGCGGTCAGCGCCCATCCGAATCCTCGGGGTCTGCGCCGCCGTACTCGTGATGGTCGCGGGACTCGCAGCGTTCGTGTCGGCCTTCTCACACCTCCGCTTCGTGCCTCCGCCTGCGACCGCCGGCGTTCTGCAGCTCAGGCTGTCCCGCCGCCACGGCCACGTCGTCGTGCATTACCGAGCACCCGCCGGAGACGCCATCCGGATCACCGTGCGCGGTGACGGCCGGCGCCGACGCGTCCGCCTCCACGCCACCGGCAGCAGACAGACGTGGGTGGGACCGCGCGTTGCGGCCGGTCATGGTCAGATCCATGCCCGGGCATGTGTCCTGGATCAAAGGGGCCGGTGCACCGGCCCGACGGCCAGGGCGTCGCTGCACGTGCGGGCGCGATGACCGTTGTGGTGCGGCAAGGGGTGGATGGTCGCCGCACAGGGTTGAGCCCGGCTCGTTCATGCGTCAATCACCGGGCCTCGTTGCCCGTGCCGGGGTTGGGGACCTGCTCCGCGCCGCGGGGCGCGGACGTCGCTCGGCCACGGTTTATCCAGAGGTGCAACAACCGGTTAGTTGTGCATTTTTCGGGACACATCCGGGACACATTCCACATCGGCGGCTCCGGAGGATCCTCAAAAACGTGCTGATTTGCAGGCACTTCGCTGATGCCGGAGGAGGGACTCGAACCCCCGACACGCGGATTATGATTCCGCTGCTCTAACCGACTGAGCTACTCCGGCGAGGGACCGGCCAGTCTACCGGGGCGGCCAGCGACCTTATGATCCGGCCCGCCATGACGACGCTGCTGGCGTATCCGAATGTCTCCGAGGGGCGGGACGCCGAGGCGATCGCCCGGATCGGCGAGGCATTCGGCCCGGGGCTGCTTGACGTGCACTCCGACGTTGACCATCACCGCAGCGCGTACACGCTCGCCGGGACACCCGGGGAGCTGGCCCAGGCGGTTGTGCGGGGCGCGGCGGTGGCGGTCGGCTCTGTCCGCATCGACGCCCACCAGGGTGTCCACCCGCGCGTGGGTGCCATCGATGTGGCGCCGATCGTCTACCTGACCGAGGCCGACCGGGGCCCCGCGTGTGCCGAGGCGCTCATCCTCGCCGACATGCTCGCCGAGGAGGTCGGCCTGCCCGTGTTCCTGTACGGGATGCTCGCGGGCGGGCGCACGCGCGCGCAGCTGCGGCGGGGCGGCCCCGTGGAGCTTGCCCGCCGGATCGCCGCCGGCGAGCTCGCCCCGGACTTCGGCCCGCCCCAGCTGCACCCGACCGCGGGGGCGGTGCTCGTCGCGGCCCGGCCGCCGCTGGTCGCCTTCAACCTGGAGCTGGCCCCGCCGGCCACGCTAAAGGACGCCAAGGCGATCGCCGCCCGCATCCGAGAGGGCGGGGAGGAGGGGCTGACGGGGGTGCGGGCGATCGGCCTGTGGCTCAACGAGTCCGGGCTGGCCCAGGTGTCGACCAACGTGGAGGATCACCGGGCGACGCCGCTGGCGACCGTCGTGGCGGCGGTCGCGCGCCATGCTCCCCTGGCCGGGGCCGAGCTCGTCGGCCTGGCCCCTCGTGCGGCCTTTGAGGGCTTCCCGGAGGACGTCCCGCTGCGGGGCTACGCCACGATCGAAGACGCCCTGCAAAGGCGCCCCCGCACCGCGTAAGCTCTCTAATACAGAGATGGCTCAGACCAAGCGCAAACGCCGGACCAAGCACCGCGGCAACGCCGCCGGCACGATCGAGGTGCGCGGCCGCACCGGCCGGCCGCTGAAGCCGGAGGAGAAGAAGAAGCAGGACCGCGCCGCCGCCCGCGAGGCCCGCCTGAACACGCCGCCCACCTGGAAGGCGTCGTTGAACCGCGCGCTGCTCGCCTCCGGGTTCATGTTCGTCCTGCTGCTGTTCACGTCGAAGTTCAAGATCGTCCCGTCGCTGTTGTTCGCGATCCTCGCGCTCGCGCTCTACGTCCCGTCCGGCTACTACCTGGAGAGCTTCCTGTACCGCCGGCGGATGGCCAAGAAGGCCCAGAACCAGGGTCCGCGACGATGATCGACGCACGCATGTTCACGGTGGGGCCGCTGCAGGAGAACTGCTACGTGGCGCGCCTGCGCGGCTCCGATCGCGCGGTGATCGTCGATCCCGGCGACGAGGCCGAGCGGCTGCTCGAGGCGCTGACGGCGCTCCAGATCACCACCGTTGAGGCGATCCTGCTCACCCACACCCACTTTGACCATGTCGGCGCGGTCGCCCCCGTCGCGCGCGCCACCGGTGCGCCGGTGTACTGCCCGGAGCTTGAGACCCGGGTGCTCGCCGACATCAACTCCTACGTCCGCTTCCCCGGCTTCGGTCCGTTTGAGAGCTACGACGCCGACGAGACCGTCGCCGGCGGGGAGACGCTCCAACTGGCGGGGATGGAGTTTGAGGTGACGTTCGTCCCCGGCCACAGCCCGGGCCACGTCGCCTACGGGCTTCGAGACCACGGAGCACTGTTCTCCGGCGACGTCCTGTTCCAGGGCTCGGTGGGGCGCGTCGATCTGCCCGGGGGTGACTGGCCGACGCTGCTGGCCTCGATCGACTCGTTGCTCACCGCGTATCCGCCGGAGATGACGGTGTATCCCGGACACATGGGGATCACCACCCTCGGCGCCGAGCGCGACACGAATCCGTTCCTGCGCGAGCTCGCGCATCACAGCTAGCGCAGGGCTCCGGCGTGAGCCCGCTTCAGGCCCCCCGGGGCACCTTTGATGTGCTTCCCGCCGACGCGGCCCGGCGCCACGCGCTCGAGGCCCAGGCGCAGCGGATCCTCGGCGCGGCCGGTTATCAACGCATCGAGACGCCGACGTTCGAGCCGACGGAGTTGTTCGTGCGGACGGTGGGCGAGGCGACCGACATCGTCCAGAAGGAGATGTACACCTTCGACGACGGCGGTGGCCGCTCGCTGACGCTGCGTCCGGAGGGGACCGCGCCGGTCTGCCGGGCCTACCTGGAGCACGGCATGCACAAGCTCGCCCAGCCGGTGAAGCTGTGGTACCTGTCGACGTTCTTCCGGGCCGAGGCGCCGCAGCGCGGCCGCTACCGCCAGTTCTGGCAGGTCGGCGCGGAGGCGATCGGCTCCGCGACGGCGGAGACCGATGCCGAGCTCATCCTCCTGCTCGCCGACCTGCTGGCGGCTCTCGGCGTCCGGGGGACCCGCCTGCGGCTGTCGAGCCTGGGCACGCCGGACACGCGCGCCGAGTATCGCGAGGAGCTGACCGCGTTCCTGCGCGCCCATGAGGACGGGCTCTCGCCTGAGGTGGTCGCCCGGATCGATCTCAATCCGATGCGCGCCTTCGACGCCGGTGACCGGCGCACCCAGGAGACGATGCGCGACGCGCCGCTGCTGCTGGACCGCCTCGCTCCGGACGACGCCGCGCACTTTGCGCGGGTCCGCGAGCTGCTCGACGATGCCGGCCAGGTCTACGAGCTTGACCCAACCCTCGTCCGCGGGCTTGACTACTACACGCGCACCGTGTTCGAGTTCACCTCCGACGCGCTCGGCGCCCAGTCCGGCGTCGGCGGGGGAGGCCGCTACGACGGCCTCATCGAGCAGCTGGGCGGCGCACCGACGCCGGCGTCCGGATGGGCGGCCGGGGTGGAGCGCATGCTGCTGGCCGCCGGGGAGGCGCCGGTGGCGCCAGAGCTTGTCGACCTGTTTGTCGCGCTGCCTCCCGGCTCCGACGAGGCGAGAGGCTCCGGGCCGGCCCGCACGGCGTTTGAGCTGGCCCGTGAGGCTCGCCGCGCCGGCCTGCGGGCGCAGATGGAGCTGGCCGGGCGGTCTCTGAAGGGGCAGCTCAAGCACGCAGACCGGATACAGGCGCGCTACGTTGCGATCATCGAGGACATGACGAGCGCGAGCCTGAAGAACATGGAGTCCGGCGAGCAGGTGGAGCTTGAGCCGGCAGCGGTCATCCCGGCGATCCTGCGCGGGAGCCGGCTGACGTGAAGCAGGCTCCCCGGGCGAACACCTTCCGTGACAGCTGGGCGGGAGACCTCGATGCGCGCCGGGCCGACGGCTTCGCGCGCGTGTCCGGCTGGGTTCACCGCCGCCGCGACCACGGCGGGCTCATCTTCATCGACCTGCGCGAGCGCTCCGGCATCCTGCAGCTCGTCTTCAACCCGGAGACCGCGCCCGCGGCGCACGCCGAGGCCCACAAGCTGCGCTCCGAGGACGTGATCACCGCCTCCGGCACCGTCGCCAAGCGCGCCCCGGAGAACATCAACCCCAACCTGGCGACCGGGGAGATCGAGCTGGTGGTCGCCGACCTGGAGATCCTGGCCGACGCCGAGACGCCGCCGTTTCCCGTCGACGAGGATGGCGCCGTCGATGAGAACCTGCGCCTGCGCCACCGCTCACTTGACCTGCGCCGCGCGCCCATGCAGGAGGCGATCGCGCTGCGCCACCGCGTCATCCAGACGATCCGCCGGGTGTTGGACGAGCGTGACTTTCTGGAGATCGAGACGCCGTTTCTCACCCGCTCCACTCCGGAGGGCGCCCGCGACTTCCTCGTCCCGGCGCGGATCGCGCCGGGGTCGTTCTACGCGCTGCCCCAGTCGCCGCAGCTGTTCAAGCAGCTGCTGATGGTCGGCGGCTTTGAGCGCTACTACCAGATCGTGCGCTGCTTCCGCGACGAGGACGCCCGCGCCGACCGCCTCCCGGAGTTCACCCAGCTCGACGTCGAGATGGCCTTCGTCGAGGAGCAGGACGTGCTGGAGACGACCGAGGCGGTCATGGCAGCGGTGTTCCAGCGCGCCGGCTTTGACGTCCCCTCGCCGCCGTGGCCGCGCATGACCCATGCCGAGGCGATGGGTCGCTTCGGCTCCGACCGGCCCGACACGCGGTTCGGCCTGGAGCTCGTCGACCTCGGCGGGGCGCTGGCCCACACCGAGTTCAAGGTGTTCTCCGGCGCGCTGAAGGGCGGCGGAGTGGTGCGCGGGATCAACGCCGGCGCCCGTCAGCTCGCCCGCTCGGAGCTCGACGCGCTCACCGAGCTCGCCAAACAGCATGGGGCCAAGGGCCTGGTGTGGGCATTTGTCGAGGATCACGACGACGAGCAGCCGTGGCGCTCGCCGATCGCCAAGTTCCTGACCGGAGCGGAGATGACCGCCGTCACCCACGAGCTGCACGGCCGCAAGGGCGACGTGCTGCTCATCGTCGCCGACGCCCCGGCCGTCGTCGCCCAGGCGCTGGGCGCGCTGCGCCTGGAGATGGCGCGGCGCTTTGACCTCGTCCCTGAGGGCGCCCATGACATCCGCTGGGTGATCGAGTTCCCGATGTTCACCTACCGCCCCGACGAGGGGCGCTGGGACGCCGAGCACCATCCCTTCACGGCCCCCGCGACCCAGGCGGGCAAGCCGGCGACGGCAGCCGACATGGACGACCCGGCGGGGCTTTTGTCGCGCTCGTATGACCTCGTGCTCGACGGCAACGAGATCGGCGGCGGCTCGATCCGCATCCATCGGGGCGATGTGCAGTCGCGCGTGTTTGAGCTGATCGGCATCGACGAGGCCGACGCCCAGCAGCGGTTTGGCTTCCTGCTGGACGCGCTCCGCTACGGTGCGCCGCCGCACGGCGGCATCGCGCTGGGCATCGATCGGATCATCGCCCTGCTCGCCGGCCGCGACAACATCCGCGAGGTCATCGCCTTTCCCAAGGCCACCAGCGGCGGCGACCCGCTCACCAGCGCCCCGGCGCCGGTCGACGACATCCAGCTGCGCGAGCTGGGGCTCCGGCTCCGCTGAGCACGAGCCGCTTCCCCGGGGTCCGGCCGGGACCGGTAGGCTGGCGTGGGCCATGGAGATCGAGCGCGCCGAGGATCACTTCGCCGTCCGCCTCATCCCGCCGCGCCCCACCTTCCACGCCGACATGAGCGATGAGGAGCGGGCGGTCATGTCCGCCCACGTCGAGTACTACCAGCAGCTGATGAAGACCGGGCGGGTCGTCGTCTACGGCCCGGTCATCGACAGCACCGGCGGCTGGGGCCTGGGCGTCATCCAGGGCGACAGCGAGGCCGACGTGCGCGCGCTCGTCGACGCCGACCCGGCCGTCGTGGCCGGAGTCATGACGCCGGAGCTGGGGACCATGCCGGTCGCCATCGTCCGGCGCTGAGCCGCGGATCTATCCTCGCCCCAATGGATGCCGAGACCTTCGAGCACCATCTGACCTCACCCCAGGGCCGCGGGCATGAGCCCGGCAACGCCCACACGGTCACGACCGGGGGCGGCGCCTGCGGGGACGAGGTGACGTTCTCGATCGCCGTCGCCGGCGACCGGGTCTGCGACGCCGGCTTCACCGCGCGCGGCTGCGGCACGACGACCGCCGCGGCGAGCGCCGCCGTCTCGCTGGTGCGCGACGTGCCCGTCCTCAGCGCCGCTCGCATCGGCCCCGCCGAGATCGCCGCCGAGCTGGGCGGCCTGAGCCCCGGCAAGCTGCACGCCGCCGACGTTGCCGCCGAGGGGCTGGCCCGGGCGCTCGGCGCCGCCGTCCGCGCCGACGCCGATCTCGCGTCCCGTCCGGACGCGACCCTCGTCGCCATGAGCGGCGGTGTCGACAGTGCCGTTGCCGCGCACCTGTCCGCCCGCCGCGGGCCGACCATCGCCGTCACGCTGGAGCTGTGGGCCGACCGCGAGAACGACGCCGAGCGCAGCTGCTGCTCGGCATCGGCGGTCGCCCAGGCGCGGGCGCTGGCGCATTCCATGGGGCTGGCGCACCTCACCATCGACCTCAGAGACGAGTTCCGCGCCGGGGTCGTCGAGCCCTTCATCGCCGGCTACGCGGCCGGCGAAACGCCCAACCCGTGCGTGGGCTGCAACGGCCACGTGCGCCTGGACGCGATGATCGCGCTCGCCGACCGCCTCGGCTGCGCCACCCTGGCCACCGGCCACTACGCCCGCACGGCCGAGACGGAGGATGCGCGCGGACCCCTGCTGCGGGCGGCCGCCGATCCGGCCAAGGACCAGACGTACATGCTCGCCGCCCTGGATCCGGCATCGCTGGCGCGTATGCGCTTCCCGCTGGGGGACCTGCACAAGAGCGAGGTGCGCCGGATTGCCGCCGAGGCGGGACTCCCGGTGGCCGGCAAGGCCGATTCGCAGGACCTGTGCTTCATCGCCGGCACCTCGCGCGAGCGCTTCCTCGCCCGCCACGGCGGGGTTCCGGACGCCCCCGGCGAGATCGTCGACACGCGCGGCGCCGTGCTCGGCGAGCACCGTGGCCAGCACCGTTTCACCGTGGGACAGCGGCGCGGGATTGGCATCCACGCCGACGCGCCCCTGTACGTGCTGGACAAGGACGCCGCCACCGGCCGGGTCACGGTGGGCACCCGCAGCGAGCTGCGCACCGAGCGCGTCGCCCTGCGCTCCGCCCGCCTGCACCGGCCCGGCGAGCGCGTCAACCGCGTCAAGCTGCGCTACCGCTCGCGCCCACTCCGGGCGCGGGTTCTCGGCGACGCGCCGCAGGGCCGCCACCGGTCGCTGGCCGTGGCGCTGCGCGACCCCGTCGACGGCGCCGCCCCCGGCCAGCTCGCCTGCCTGATGGACGGTGATCTCGTCGTCGGCTGGGGGACGATCGCCCACGGCTGAACGGCCCATCGCCCGGTCGCCGAACCCGGGCGCAGACAGACCGTTTCCCCGCCTACACTCAGGGCCGATGACCTCTGACGAGATCCGCCGCACGTTCCTTGAGTTCTTTGCGTCCCAGGATCATCTGGTGCTGCCGTCGGCATCGCTCATCCCGGCCGAGCACGATCCATCGGCGCTGTTCACGGTCGCCGGAATGCACCCGCTCAAGCCGTACTTCGCCGGCGTGGAGCGTCCGCCGCACCCGCGGGTGACCACCTGTCAGAAGACGTTTCGGACGGCCGACATCGAGATCATCGGCACCACCACGCGGCATCTCACGTTCTTCGAGATGCTCGGCAACTTCAGCTTCGGCGACTACTTCAAGCGCGAGGCGACGCGGTTCGCCTGGCGGTTGTCCACCGAGGGCTTTGGCTTCAATCCGGACGACATCTGGATCACGGTGTTCGCCGGCGACGAGGAGCTCGGCCTGGGACCGGACCAGGAGGCGATCGACGCGTGGCTGGCGATCGGCGTCCCCCGGGAGCGGATCGTCGAGTGCCCGCGCTCGGAGAACTTCTGGCAGGCCGGCCCCACCGGGCCGTGCGGTCCGTGCTCGGAGCTCTACCTCGACCGCGGCATCGATCATGGCACGGCCGACGACCTCCCCGGCGGTGAGAACGAGCGCTTCCTGGAGTACTGGAACCTCGTGTTCATGGAGATGGACCAGAACCCGGTCAACGTCCTCACCCCGCTGCCGGCGAAGAACATCGACACCGGCCTGGGGCTCAACCGGATGGCCGCCATCCTCCAGGGCAAGGCGACGGTGTTTGAGACCGACCAGTTTGCGCCGCTCATCGCGCTCGGCGAAGAGCTCTCCGGCAGCCGGTACGGCACGACCTTCGCCACCGACCGGGCGCTGCGGGTGCTCGCCGACCACGCCCGCGCGATGACCTTCCTGCTCGCCGACGGCGTCGTGCCGTCCAACGAGGACCGGGGCTACGTGCTACGGCGGATCATGCGCCGCGCCATCCAGCAGGGCCGCGGCCTGGGGCTGGAGGCGGGCTTCTTGGAGCGCTACGCCGATGTTGTCACCGAGCTGATGGGCTCCGAGTACCCGGAGTTGCACGAGCAGCGGGACCTGGTGCGGCGGTGGATGAGCTCCGAGCAGGAGAACTTCGGCCGCACCCTGGAACAGGGTCTCAAGCGCCTGGACGAGCTGATCGCCCGCGCCCGTGACGCCGACGCCGAGGGGATCGCCGCCGAGGACGCCTTCCTGCTGCACGACACGTACGGGTTCCCCATCGATCTGACGCTGGAGATCGTCGCCGAGCACGGCCTGGGCGTCGACGAGGCCGGTTTCGAGCAGCTCATGGAGGGTCAGCGCACGCGGGCGCGGGAGGGCGCCCAGCGCGAGCGCGGGCGAGACGGGGTGCGCGAGCGTGCCGTCGCGCTGTCCGGCGCCGCCGGCTTCGCCACCGAATTCGTCGGCTATGAGGCCACCGACGCCGAGACGACGATCGGCGCCGCCGTCAAGGAGAACGGTGAGGTGCTCGTCAAGCTGGTGGAGTCCCCGTTCTACGCCACCGGCGGCGGCCAGGTCGCCGACAGCGGCGTGCTGGAGTGCGAGACCGGCACCTGCCGGGCCCGTGTCACCGACGTGATCCGCCTCGGCACCGACCAGGTTGTGCGCCTGGCGCCGGAGCACGGGACGTTTGAGCCCGGCGAGCGCGTCGTCGCCCATGTCGATCGTGCCGCGCGCCATGCCACCGCCTGCAACCACACCGCCACCCACCTGTTGCACGCCTCGCTGCGCCGGCGGCTGGGCAGCCACGTCCATCAGGCCGGGTCCTACGTGGGGCCGGACAAGCTGCGCTTTGACTTCACGCACTCCAGCGCGCTCAGCGCCGAGGAGCTGCGCCAGGTCGAGGACGACGTCAACGCCTGGATCCTTCAGAGCCATCCCGTCCGCGCGCTCACGACGACGCTGGACGAGGCCAAGCGCCTGGGGGCGATGGCCCTGTTCAACGAGAAGTACGGCGAGATCGTGCGCATGATCGAGGTCGGCGACGGGTCATTCTCGCGTGAGCTGTGCGGCGGCACCCACGTGCGCGGCACGGCCGAGATCGGCCTGTTCAAGATCGTGACCGAGACCTCGAGTGCCGCCAACGTCCGGCGCATCGAGGCGATCACGGGCCCGGAGGCGGTGGCGCTCGTCCGCGGGCGCGACCGCGAGCTGGAGGGGGCGGCCGAGCGCCTGCGAGTGCCGCCCGGACGCGTCGCCGACGCCGTTGACAAGCTCACCGACCGCGTCCGCGAGCTGGAGAAGGCGGTCCGCGACGCCGGCCGGGCCAACGGCGGGTTCGACGTCGACAAGCTGGCCGCCGAGGCGACCGAGACCGCGGGCGCGCGCATCCTCGCCGCGGCCGTCCCGGTGGCTGACGGTCAGGCCCTGCTTGAGCTCGCCGACCGACTCAAGGGCAAGCTCGGCGACGCGGCGATCGTGCTCGGACGGGCCGGGGAGGACCGGGTCGACCTGGTGGCGAGCATCGCTCCCGCGCTCGTCAGCCGCGGGGTGCGCGCCGGTGAGATCGTCAAGGTGGCGGCGGCCGAGGTCGGCGGCGGAGGCGGCGGCCGGGACACGCTGGCCCGCGCCGGCGGCCGGGATCCCGCCCAGCTGCCGGCCGCGATCAAGGCCGCCCGGGCCGCGATCGAAGCCGCCCTCGGCGCCTGAGACCGATGCGCGTCCTCGCTCTCGACTACGGTAAGGCGCGCTGTGGTTGCGCCGTTTCCGATCCCACCGGTACGTTGGCCACCCCGCTTCAGGCCGTGACCGCGCCCGCCTCGCGGCGGGGGATGGCCCGCCTGCGCGCACTCGTCGCCGAGCTCGGCGTCGAGCGAGTCGTCGTCGGCCTGCCCCTCTCGCTCTCCGGTGCCGACTCCGGGCAGACGGCGGAGGCCCGCGGTTTCGCAGCGACGCTGGAGCGGGGGCTGCCCGTGCCCGTCGAGCTCTACGACGAGCGCTTCACCACCCGGCTGGCCGAGCGGACCGGTGGCCGGGCCAGCGAGGACTCCCGCGCGGCCGCCCATCTCCTGGAGGGGTGGCTGGCCCGCCACGCCGCGGAGGTGGCCCATGGCTGAGCGGTCTGAGCGGACCGCCGAGGAGCGCGAGGCCGCCCGCCGAGAGCGGGAGCGCCGCCGCGCCGGTGTCTTCAACGAGCCGGATCCGTTTGACGATTTCGCCGATGTCGGCGCCGAGGACCGGCGGCCCCACCGCGGAGCCGCCGAGAGCGCGCCGGCTCCGGCGGATCCGCTGCCGCCGATATCCCCGCCGGCGCGGGCCCAGGCGTCGCGGCGCGCCGCCGCCTCCCAGACCGAGCCGCCCCCCACCGAGGCCTACGAGATCGGTGATGCCCCCAGCGACCCGTTTGACCACGGCACGGAGGGCGCTGCCGACGCTCCCCACGCCGCCGGCCGCGACGATGACCCCGGCGATTTCGAGGACGAACCGAGCCACGACCCGGGCGCCGGCGACGACGGGCCGCTGTTTGAGGACGAGGTTCCCTCCGGAACGCGCCGCGTCAGTCGCCTGCAGGCGGACGGCCCGGGCCGCCGGCGCCCCGCCGGACGGACGCGCGGGCAGCGCCGCCCCGGCCGGCCGCCGCGGGAGCGGACGGCGGCCAAGCGGACGGGACGGTCGCACAGCTGGGTGGGGCGGGGAGTGGCGGCCGTCGTGCTGCTCATCGTGGCCGCGATCATCTGGCTGGCCGTCGAGGTCTACCAGCCGTTTGGCACCTCGCCGCACGGCAGCGTGACCGTCGTCGTCCCGGCCCGCACGGGCGCCCATCAGATCGGCAACCTGCTCGCTCGCCAGGGCGTCATCCCCTCCGGGTTCTTCTTTGAGCTGCGTGCGACGCTGGCCGGCGACCGGGGCAAGCTGCGCTCCGGCACCTACCACCTACAGGAGGGGATGAGCTACGGCGCGGTGCTGACCAAGCTGACGACGCCGCCGCCGGTGGCCAAGACAAGCGATCTGACGATCACGCCCGGGCACACCCGCGGCCAGGTGTCCGCGCTCCTGCACAAGCAGGGGCTCAAAGGCAGCTACCTGGCGGCGACCCGCAGCTCGCCGCTGCTCGATCCCCACGCCTACGGCGCGCCGCGCAGCGTCCGCTCGCTGGAGGGCTTCCTGTTCCCCGATACGTTCCGGCTCGTCGATCCCGTCAAGATCAGCGCGCTTGTCGACGACCAGCTGCGGGACTTCAAGCAGCACTTCGCGCAGGTCAACCTCGGCTACGCCCGCTCCAAGCACCTGACCGCCTACGACGTGCTGACGATCGCGTCGCTGATCTCCGGCGAGGCGGCGACGACGCATGACCTGCCGCTCGTCTCGTCGGTCATCTACAACCGGCTGCGCGACGGAATGCCCCTGGGACTTGACTCAACGACCCGTTACGCGACCGGCAACTTCACCGGTCCGCTGACCGACTCCCAGCTGCACTCCCCCTCGCCGTACAACACACGCGTCCACACCGGGCTGCCGCCGACGCCGATCGACAGCCCTAGCATGGCCGACATCCAGGCGGCCGCCCACCCGGCGCAGACCAACTACCTGTACTTCTTCACCAAGCCGTGCACCAACCGCAGCGTGTTCGCCACCAACTACACCCAGTTCCTCAACCTGGTGGCGGCCGACCGGCGCACCCACTGCTAGCGCGATGACGCGGCTGGGGGTGCTCGGCTGGCCGGTGCGCCACAGCCGGTCGCCGGCGATCCAGAACGCGGCGCTTGCCGCCGCCGGGCTGACCGGGTGGCGCTACCAGCTGCTGCCGGTGCCGCCGGAGCTGTTCGCCGAGGTCGTCCCCGCGCTTGCGGGGGCGGGATTCGCCGGGGCCAACGTCACCATCCCCCACAAGCAGGCGGCGCTGGCGCTCGCCGACGCGGCGACGCCCCGGGCCGCGGCGATCGGTGCCGCCAACACGCTCATCTTCGCCGCTGACCCGGGAGAGCCGGGAACCATGGCGGGGCCCGCGATCAGCGCCGATAACACCGACGCCCCGGCACTCATCGCCGCGCTGCCGTTTCCCGCCGCCGGGCGCACCGCGCTCGTGCTCGGCGCCGGCGGCAGCGCCCGGGCCGCGGTCTGGGCCCTGCTTGACGCCGGGGCGCGCGAGGTCCGGGTCTGGAACCGGACCCCCGGCCGCGCCCAGGCGCTGTGCGACGACCTCGGCGGCACCCCGGTCGCCGGCGCCGACCCGGCCGACCTGCTCGTCAACTGCACGACCGCCGGCCTGGACGGCGGCTCCTCGTTTGACCAGCTGCCGATCGACGAGGACGACCTCGCCGGGTATGCCGCGGTCGTCGACCTCGTCTACGCCGCGCGGCCGACGACGCTTGTCGCCGCGGCGCGCCGGCGCGGGCTGCCCGCCGTCGACGGCCTGGAGCTGCTCATCGGCCAGGGCGCCCTGAGCTTTGAGCAGTTCACCGGCGCCACCGCATCCGTGGAGGCGATGCGGGCGGCGGTGGGCCGCTGACGCTTTTTCAGCGGCAGATGATGAAGGGGGCACGTGCGTGTCCTCTCTGTGGGATGTCGGTGGGCCGGCGGGTGGGTGGGGGCGACTGAGGGGCTTAGAACGCCCTGCGGGCGAGTCCGGATATCAGGCGCGGGATCCATGCCGCTTGACCCGTGACGGGCGGGACGCGGGTGGGGCCAGTCAGAGCGCGAAGCCCGGCGTCAGCGGTGACAGTGGAGCGACCAGTTTGTTCGAGATCCGCAACCACGGCCGCGGATCTCGAACGTTTCGGTAGCTGACCGCGCTTCTGGGGCGAAATCGCCCACGCCGAACCGAATTTCGTACAAACTCGCCGCTGCGGACCCCCCCGCCATCTTCATCGCCGCCGTTTTGGCCACCTCCCGCCCCGGCGCTGACCGCTACCGCCGACCGTCAGCGCCGGGCCCGGACCGCCGGGCACCACGGGGGCTCGCGCCCCCTCGGCGAGGCGGTGCATGCCACCCACCGGGCAGAGTGATCGAACCGCCCCGGGCAAACGTCCGCGCGCGTTAGGCCCTAACCTCCGCGGCCATGGCCGAAGACGAGCAGAACGCCGCGGCGGGCGCACAGACGTGCACGCCTTGCCGCGGGACGGGGCGGCTGATCTCCGGGCTGGGCGGCGAGCCCCACCAGGTGAAGTGCCCGTGGTGTGATGGCACCGGCGTCCGGATCCCCGGGCGCGACGCCCAGTCGGCCCCGGCGGAGGGCGCCGGGCCCGCGGGGGCGGGCGGCGGCTCCGTAGATTAAGCCGCCGATGACGCTCACGCTGACCACCGCCGGCGAGTCGCACGGTCCCGGCCTCACCTGCATCATCGAGGGGCTGCCCGCGGGGCTGGAGCTCGACCGCGCGCAGCTTGACCGGGACCTGGCGCGCCGTCAGCTGGGTCACGGGCGGGGCGGGCGGATGAAGATCGAGCGCGACCGGGTCGACGTCACCGCCGGCGTCCGCCACGGGCGCACCCTCGGCGGCCCCATCGCCCTGCAGGTGGCCAACCGGGACTTCGCCAACTGGGAGGAGCGGATGAACCCGTGGCCGGTGGAGGCCGAGACCGCCGAGGTCCACCTGCCCCGGCCCGGCCACGCCGACCTCGTCGGCACCCAGAAGTACGGGGTCAGCGACGTCCGCAACATCCTGGAGCGGGCGAGCGCCCGCGAGACCGCGGCGCGCGTCGCCGGGGGCGCCGTCGCGAAGGCGTTCTTGGCCGCGCTGGGGGTGAGCGTCTTCTCTCACGTCATCCAGATCACCGGCGTCAGCGCCCCTCGCCGTGACGATCTCCTCCCGGAGGACTTCGCCGCCGTCGACGAGTCGCCGGTGCGCTGCCTGGACCCGGAGGCCGGCCGCGCGATGGTCGCCGAGATCAACCGCCTGCGCAAGGCCAACGAGTCGCTCGGCGGGGTGTTTGAGGTGCGCGCGTTCGGCCTGGTGCCCGGCCTGGGCTCGCACGTCTCCTGGCAGGAGCGCCTGGACGGGATCCTGGGGCAGGCGATCCTGTCGATCCAGGCGGTCAAGGCGGTCGCGATCGGCGACGGCGTCGAGGTCGCCGGCCTCCCCGGCTCCCAGGCCCACGACGAGATCTTCTATGACGACGCGCACGGCTTTCACCGGCAGACCAACCGCTCCGGCGGCGTGGAGGGGGGCATGACCACCGGCGACCCGCTCGTGGTCCGCGGCTGGATGAAGCCGCTGCCGACGCTGACCAAGCCCCTGCGCTCGGTTGACATCGCCACCCATGAGCCGGCCGAGGCGCTGCGCGAGCGCACCGATTCCTGCACGGTCCCGGCGGCCGGCGTGGTGGGCGAGGCGATGGTGGCGTTCGTCCTCGCCGACGCCTACCGCCGCAAGTTCGGCGGCGATCACATCGATGACGTGCGCCGGGCCGTCGACGGCTACCGGGAGCGGATCGGGTGGCCGCGGCAGGCGGCGTGAGCGGGCCGGCCACCGAGCCCGCGCTGCCGCGCACGATCGCGATCGTCGGCTTCATGGGGGCGGGCAAGTCGACGGCGGCGCGCAGCGCCGCCCGGGCGCTCGGCCGCGAGCCTGTCGATGCCGACCAGGTCATCGAGCAGCGCCTGGGCAAGCCGATCGAGCAGATCTTCGCCCAGGAGGGCGAGGCGGCGTTCCGGGAGGCCGAAGAGCGGATCACGCTGGAGCTGCTCGACGCCCCCCCGGCGGCCCCGGGCCCACGGATCGTGGCCCTGGGCGGCGGGGCACTGGGGTCGGACGCGATCCGCCGGGCCCTGGCCCGCCATCTCGTGGTGTGGATCGACATCGACGTGGAGACGGCCTGGCGTCGCTGCCAGGGGACCGGGCGCCCGCTGGCGGCCGACCGGACGCGCTTTGCGCAGCTCTACGCCGCCCGGGAGCCGGTGTACGCGCAGGCGGCGGACGTCGTCGTCCCCCACGAGCGCTCGGAGGCGATGGCCGAGGTGCTCGCCGCGCTGGACGGGCTGCCGCCGGCGACGCGCCTGCTGTGGGCGACGAGCGCCTCCGGCGACTACCCGGCCTACATCGGCCCGGGGCTGCTCACCCGGCATCGCTTCTGGCCCGCCACGGTCAAGGGCCGGCGGTTCCTCGTCACCGACTACAACGCCGGGCGGCTGTACGGCGAGTTCCTGGACCCGCTCGACGGCCGGGTGACGATCATGCCCGGCGAGCAGTCCAAGACGATCGCCCACGCCGAAATTGTGTGGTCGGAGCTCGCCCGCGGCGGGATGACCCGGACCGATGTCGTGGTGGCGCTCGGCGGCGGCGTCATCGGCGATCTCGCCGGCTTCTGCGCCGCCACCTACCAGCGCGGCGTGCGCCTGGTCCAGGTGCCGACGACGCTCGTCGCCCAGGTCGACTCCGCCTACGGGGGCAAGACCGGCGTCGACCTCGCCGAGGCCAAGAACTACGTCGGCGCCTACCACCAGCCGCGGGCGGTGCTCGCCGACCCCGACGCGCTGGCCAGCCTTCCGGAGGCGGAGCTCGCCGCCGGATACGCCGAGGTGGTCAAGACCGCGCTCATCGCCGGCGGTCGCCTGTGGGAGCTCGTCCGCGGCGGCGCCGGCTGGGACGGCGCCGGCTGGGCGGAGGTGGTGACCGAGTGCGCCCGCACCAAGCTGCGGATCGTCGCCCGCGACGAGCGCGACGACGGGATCCGCCAGACGCTGAACCTCGGCCACACCGTCGGCCACGCCATCGAGACCGTCACCGGCTACGCCAGCTACCGCCACGGCGAGGCCGTCGCGCTGGGGCTGCTGGCGGCGCTGCGTCTCTCCGGCAACGGCGATCTGCGGGCCGAGGTGGCGGAGTTGCTGCGGGCGCACGGGCTGCCGACGGAGCTGGACGGCGTCGACCCTGACGCGGTGGTGATGGCGACCGCGCGCGACAAGAAGCGCGTGGGGGAGGGGCCGGTGCCGTTCGTGCTGCTGCCGGAGCCCGGCGACGCGCGCCCGGGAAGCCAGGTGCCCGCCCGTGAGCTGATCGCCGCCGTCCGAGAACTGGCAAGCTAGCGTCAATGGCGATGGACGTCCGCAACCGCGTCGAAGTCATGCACGGGGTCAACCTGGATCAGCTGGGCCGCCGCGACCCGGAGCATTACGACACCCTGACGCTGACCGAACTGGAGCTGGAGATCGCCCGCACCGCCGACGAGCTGGGGCTCATCCCCCGCTTCTTTCAGACCAACCACGAGGGGGACTTCGTCGAGCACCTGCACGGCCTGGAGGGGCTGGCCGACGGGATCGTGCTCAACCCGGGGGCCTGGACCCACTACTCCTACGCGATCCGCGACGCGCTGGAGCTGACCGGGCTGCCCGCCGTGGAGGTGCACCTCTCGGATGTCGACGCCCGCGAGCCGTTCCGGCGCGAGTCGGTCATCCGCGATCTGTGCGTCGGCCGGGTCGCCGGCCGCGGCCGCGAGGGCTACCGCGAGGCACTCACCCGCCTGCGCGACGCGCTGACGGTGGCCTCATGAGCGCCCGCGCCACCCGCCTGACCGAGCGCCTGCCGGAGCTCGGCACCGACCTGCTGCTGGTGACCTCGCTGCTCAACGTGCGCTACCTGACCGGCTACACGGGGTCCAACGGGATCGCGCTGGTGGGGCCGGACACCCGCGTGTTCGTCACCGACTTCCGCTACGTCGAGCAGGCGGCGGCCGAGGTTGAGGATTCGTTTGACCGGCGGATCAGCACCCTGGACCTGCTGGAGGGCATCTCCGACGTGCTTCCCACCGGGCCGGTGCGTCTCGGCTTTGAGGACGCGCACCTGACGGTGCGCGGGTACGAGCGCCTGCGGGAGCTGATGCCGGACCGCGTCGAGCTGGTGGCGGCCGGCGATCCCGTCGAGGCGCTGCGGGCGGTCAAGGAACCCGGGGAGATCGCGGGCATCCGGGCGGCCACCGAAGCCGCCGATGAGGCGCTGCGCCGGGTGATGGAACAGGGCTTTGCCGGGCGTACCGAGCGTGAGGTCGCCATTGCCCTGGAGCGCGCCATGCAGGACCTCGGCGCGCAGCGGCCGTCGTTTGAGTCAATCGTCGCCGCCGGGCCGCACGGGGCGCTGCCCCACGCCCAGCCGCGCGACGTGGAGATCGGTGCCGGCGAGCTCGTCGTCGTCGATTGGGGCGCCGAGCTTGACGGCTACTGCTCAGACTGCACGCGCACGCTGGCCACCGGCGAGGTGGGCGCGGCCGCGCGCGAGGTGTACGAGCTGGTGCTGCGCGCCCAGCTGGCCGGGCTGGAGGCTGTCCGGGCCGGGGTGGGCGGCCGGGACGCCGATGCCGCCGCGCGGTCGCTGATCGAGGCGGCCGGGCACGGCGAGCGGTTCGGCCACGGGCTGGGCCACGGCGTGGGGATGGAGGTGCACGAGGCCCCGCGGCTGTCGCAGCGCTCCGAGTCGGTGCTCGAGGCGGGCAACGTCGTCACCGTCGAGCCCGGCGTCTACCTGCCCGGGGAGTTTGGGGTGCGGATCGAGGATCTCGTCGTCGTCACCGAGAGCGGGGGCGACATCCTGACCGCGCTGCCCAAAGAGCTCGTCACCGTCGGCTGAGCGCAGGCCGTGGCGCGACGAACCGAGCAGCGCCGCGCCGCGGTGTGGGCGCTCTATCAATCAGACCTGCTGGGACGCCCGCTGGGCGACACGCTGCCCCGCGACGTCCACGCGTTCACGTTCGCGCTCGCCGAGCAGGTGCGCGAGCATCAGGACGAGCTGGACGAGCTCATCCGCGGTCACGCCAGCGACTGGCCGCTGGAGCGGATCGCGCCGCTGGAGCGCTCGATCCTCCGGGTGGGGCTGCTGGAGCTGCTGTACCCAAACGTCCTGCCCGGGGAGCAGCCGATCCCGCCGGAGGGGGCCATCGACGAGGCCGTTGAGACGGCCAAGCGATTCTGCGGGGCGGGCGCGCCCGCGTTCATCAACGGGGTGCTGGGGGCGGTCCTGCGCGAGCGCCGGGGCGAGGGCGGGGGCCCCGCCCGTACGTGACGCCATTCTGAGCGACGCAGCAGGCGCCGGCCTTGACTCCCTGGTGCCGGGCCGCCGGCGACGGCGATGATGGGAGCCCGGCGGGTGTGGAGCACCCAGTTTGTACGAAATCCGGTTTGCGCCGGGCGATTTCGTCCGTGAGTGCCGTATAGCGGCGGTTGTGTTTGAGATCGTCAGCCCCGCATCCGGGTTTCGAACACACCAGGGGGGGCGTCTCCCTCCGGGCCGCTCATCCCTGCTTCATTGCTGTCTGTACTCGCGTCACTGAAACGCATTGACCGATTGGGCGCTGACACCGGCGCTGCGGCTCGCCTTTTTGCGAGCACCTCATGGGCGCTCACCATGGCTCCAGGTCGGACCGCCCAGGCCCCCGGACGGTAAGCCGAAAGTAGGAGTTTCCGCACGCGTGCCGGTCCACCGGCGACAATCATCGGTATGCGATTGCTCGTTGTCGATGACGACCGGGGCCTGCGGGATGTCCTGCGCCGTGCGCTGAGCCTGACCGGATATGAGGTGGTGCAGGCGTCGACCGGCTCAGAGGCGCTGGCGGAGGTGGCCGGCGCGGTGCCGGATGCGGTCGTGCTCGACGTGGGTCTGCCGGACATCGACGGCCTGGAGGTGTGCCGCCGGCTGCGGCGGGAGGGCAACCGGGTGCCGGTGCTGATGCTGACCGCCCGCGATGCCGTGTCAGACCGCATCGACGGGCTGGACGCCGGCGCCGATGACTACCTCGTCAAGCCGTTTGACATCGACGAGCTGCGGGCGCGGCTGCGGGCGCTGCTGCGCCGTGCCGGCGGCGACGGGGATGTCACCAGCGGGCTGTCCTTTGAGGAGCTCAAGCTCGATCCCGCCCGTCACGGCGTCGAGGTCTCCGGCAAGTTCGTGGAGCTCACCCGGACCGAGTACCAGCTGCTGGAGCTGCTCATGCTCAACCCTCGGCGCGTGCTTCCCCACAGCCTCATCTACGACCGCGTGTGGGGCTATGACTTCGGTCCGAGCTCCAATGCGCTGCGGGTGTATGTCGGCTACCTGCGCCGCAAGCTGGAGGACGCGGGGGCCCGGCCGCTGATCCACACGGTGCGGGGGGTGGGATACGCCCTCCGGGAGCCGGGGGCAAACGGATGAGCCGGAGCGTGCCGGGGCGCAGCAACGGAGGGCGCCGGTGAGCCTGCGCCTGCGCATGGGACTGGCGGCCGGCCTGGCCGTGGCGATCGCCGTGGTGGCTGTTGTCATCTCCGCCTATGCCGGCACCAGCTCCGAGCTGCGCGGCCAGCTTGACCATTCGCTGCGCAGCCTCACCTCCCAGGTGGTCTCCGCGGCCCCTCCGGGCAAGCCGAGCGGCCAGAGCAGCAGTGACCGCAACACCGCCGACACGGGCGGCAGCGAGAGCGAGAGCGGCTCCAGCGACAAGCCGGAGACCGATCAGGACACTCAGCCCGCCCCCAACCCGGCGGCGTTCCAGGGGTCGGCGGGCAAGGACTGCGACGAGGGGCTGGGGTTCACGCGCAACCGCGGGGGCCCGGCCGGGGGAGCCGCCGGCGTGCTCACCCTCGTGCTGCGCAACGGCACCACGTGCGCGCCGGGGGGACAGAAGTTCATCATCCCGGTCACGCCTCGCTTCCGGGAGATCGCCGCCACCGGCCGGGGGACGCACTTCACCGACATGGACGTCAAGGGCACCGAGATCCGGGTGCTGGCGACCGGCCTGGGCTCCCGGGGGGCGCTGCTTGTGGCGCTGCCGTTCACCGACGTTCACCACGCCCTTGCCCGCACGCTCGTCCTGTTGCTGATCATCGCCGCCGCCGGCATCGCGCTCGCGGCGTTCCTCGGCGTCCTTGTCGCCCGGGCGGCGCTGGCGCCGATCGCCCGGTTCACCCGGCAGACCGAGCGGATCGCCGCCAACCCGGATCGTCTCGACCGCGAACGGCTTGACGTCCACGGCGGCGATGAGCTGTCGCGCCTGGCGCACACGTTCAACCGCACCCTCGACGCCCTGGAGACCTCGGTTCAGGCCCAGCGCAACCTCGTCGCCGATGCCTCCCATGAGCTGCGCACACCGATCGCCACGATCCGGGCCAACATCCAGCTCATGCGCGACGAGCAGCTGCTCTCGGACGAGGACCGCGATGCGCTGCGCCGCGACATCATCGAGGAGCTCGATGAGCTGACGGCGCTGGTGGGCGATGTCGTGGAGCTGGCCAGAGGCACGAAGCTGACGGTCGAGCCCGGGGACGTGCGCGTGGATGAGATCGTCAATGCCGCGGTGGAGCGCCTGCGCCGCCGAGCGCCGGAGATGACGATCACGGCGTCGCTGACGCCCACGCTCGTCTACGGCGAGGGGGACCGGATCGCCCGCGCCGTCTCCAACCTGCTGGACAACGCCGCCAAGTACGCGGCCACCGGGGGCGCCGTGGAGGTGTCGCTGCACGATGGCGTCCTGGAGGTGCGCGACCACGGTCCGGGGTTCACCGAGGAGGATCTGCCGTTCGTCTTCGACCGCTTCCACCGGGCCCGCGATGCCCGCGCCAAGGCGGGCTCCGGGCTGGGACTGGCGATCGTCCGCCAGGCGGCGGAGGCGCACGGCGGGTTCGTGGAGGCGAGCAACGCCCCGGGCGGCGGCGCGCTCATGCGGGTGTCATTCGGTCAGCCGCTGGAGCTCGACGAGGCGTCGTTGCCCAGCGCCACCGCCGGCTCCTGACGGCTCATCCGCTCGACGCGCTGGGGGCGGCCCGGGCCGGTCTGACCCGCAGCAGCGGGGCCAGCGACGGGGTGCAGGCGCAGCCGGCGTTGCGCAGCCGCGGGAGCCCCAGCAGATCCTCGATGGTCTGCAGGATCGAGTACTGGTCTGACGGCGAGGTCATCCGGGCTCCGGGCCGGGCGGCGCCACCGGCGAGGATCGTCGCGATCCGGCCGCCGGAGGCCAGCCGGCAGCAGCCGTTATCGCTCGTGCCCTCATCCCAGGTGACGATCAGCAGCCCCCGGGGACCGAGCGATCCGAGCAGCCGCGGCACGACGCGGGCGAGGAAGGCGTCGCCGGTGGTCGTCGAGCAGTCGTGCATGTCGTGGCAGACGTTGGGGGTCAGCCAGATGAAGCGCGGCAGCGAGTGGGCGCTCTCGTCGGCGCTCAGCTGACTGAACGGGACGACGTGGCGGCACTGTGCCGGGCTGCGTCGCAGCGGCGTGTAGTAGACGAACGGGTCATGGCGCTTGGCGTACGCGCCGGCGTCCCCGCCCAGGTAGCAGGTGTGGGGCAGGTTCTCCATGTACGCCTTCCAGGAGATGTGGGCGGCGGTCAGTTGCTGACCCAGCCCGGACGCGCGGACCGAGCAGTCGGTGCAGTCGCTGGTGATGCCGAACGTGCTGCCCCCGGTGAGCGCCAGGTAGTTGGGCAGCGACGGATGGGAGGTGGCGTACATCCCCTGGGCCAGCGCGTACCGCCGGGCGAGGGCGTTGATGAACGGCGTCTGGCGCGAGCCGATGATGTCGGTGTACTCCTCGTTCTCCATCACGATGATGGCGATGTGGCTGGGGCCGCCTCCCGCCAGCGCCGTCTTGGGCGAGGGGGTGGTCTGGATTGGTCCCTGGCGCTTGGCGCTGGCGCCGCAGCCGCCGACCAGGGCCAGGACGAGGAGGGCCAGGACCGATGTCCGCAGCCCGCGCATCATGCGCCGGCCACCGCGGAGCCGCTGGCGACGGCGATGGCGCGTCCGTCGGCGTCGACGACCTCGGCCCCGGCCACCGCCACCCGGCGCCCGGCGTGGATGAGCCGGGCGTGAGCGCGCGCCAGCCGGCCGTCGCTGGGGAGCGGCCGCAGGTAGTTGAGCTTGAGCTCGACGGGCACGTAGCGCCCGGCACCGGGCTCGGTGGTGCGGATGGCCCCCGTGATGGCGGCGTCGGCGAGCACGGCCACGGCCCCGCCCTGCACCCGGCCCGGCGGCGGCGCGCACAGCCAGCCGGTCGCCGGAAGCGCGAAGGTGACCTCGCCCCGGATCGCGACGACCGGTCGCAGCCCGGTGAGCCGCGAGATCGGAGCGGGATCACGGGTTCCCGCGATCTCCCGCGCCAGCTCCGAGAGGACGTCCGCGCCGCCGGGCTCGCCCTCCGGCAGCGGGCGCTGCCACGGATCGCCGGCGCTGACAGCGGCCGCGGCCGGCTCCATCGGCTCGGTCTCCACCGGGCGGGGCGTATCGGCGTCCGTCCGGCCCGGCGCCGGCGGCGCCGACAGGGCCGGCAGGGTCACGCACAGCGATCCGCCCCGGGCGATCAGCGTGCCGGCGGCGTCGGTGAGCGTGACCTCGGCCAGCGCCACCGGCGGCCCGGCGTCCAGCATCGTCGCGCGCGCGACCACGGTGTCGCCGACGCGAGCCGGCGAGACCTGGCGGATCGACAGCTCCGAGGTGGTCAGGCCCGTGCCGGCGGGCAGGGCGGCGATGATCGCGCACGCCATCGCCGCATCGGCCGGCATCGTCAGAACCCCCAGCGGGATCGTGCCGTCGGCCCCGGCCAGCCACGGGCTGAGCGGCATCGTGAACGTCGCGGATCCCGGCTCAAACTCCGTCAGGCGCATCCCGGTCAGCGTGGAGAGCGGCGGCACGGGCGCTTCTCCATCGAGCATGGCCTGAAGCTGCTCGGCTCCCGTGCGGGTCGCCAGCCGCGCATCGGGATGCCCGCCGCGGACCGGCTCGCGCCACGGGCCCGGAGGATCGACGCCCGCGGTTGCCGGCGCGCCGGCGGGATGGGAACGGGGCTCGCTCACGTCCGATCAACGTAGCGGGCCGGTACCGCGGGCAGCGCCCTGGGCGCTGTCACGGCGCGCTGGCGGCCGCGCTCCGGCGCGCGGCCTCAAGGACGTCTTCCAGCCAGCGCGACACGGCATCCGCCACCGCCGGCAGGTCGGATTTGAGCCCGTGGTCCCCGGCCACCTCGACCACTCTCCGAGCCGGTGCGGCCGGCGGCATCCCAAACCGATCGCGCCTGCCCTGGACGACGAGTACTGGGACTGAGACCGCGTCAAGTTCCCCCAGCCGGTCGGCCGGGGGCACGGTGGCGCCGGCCCGCCGCGCCGGTCTCAGCGGGAACGCAAGGCACAGAACCGCGACGGCCCCCGTGACCGCCGCGGTGCGACACGCGACCCGGGCGCCGGAGGACCGCCCGCCGGTGATGATCGGCAGGCCGCGCAGCTCGCCATCGCCCAGGTCGGCGACCACCGCGGTCCAGGCCTCGTCAAGTGCCGGGGCGGGGGCGGGGGAGCGGCGCCCGGCGACGCGATACGGCTGCTCGACGAGCGCGACGGTGAGACCCGCGGTCAGGGCGGCGGCGCGGGCCGCCTCCAGGTCCGGGGCACCCACACCGCCCCCGGCACCGTGCCCCAGGATCAGCCCGCCGCGGGGCGCGCCTCCCGCGGGACGGCTGAGATGCACCCGCGCCGGGCCGCGGGGCGTCTCGATCAGTCGCTCGTCCATCAGGGCAGCCGCCGGCGCGCGGCTGGGATGATGGCGAGCGCTTTCATCGCCTCATGGTGGCATCCGCGATTGCCGGCCGGCGCGGTGCGCTGAAATCCCGGTTGCCGAATGCCGCCGATTTGAGCTGAAATGAGGATGATGAGCACCACCATCCAGGTCCCGCACTACGAGGTGCACACGCAGGTGGAGGTCGACCCGGCGCGGACCGCGTTGATCGTCATCGACATGCAGAACGACTTCGTCAGCGAGGGCGGGAGCCTGCTCGTCCCCGACGCCGCGGCCACGGTGCCGGTGATCGCCGGGTTGCTGGAACTGGCGCGCGGGAGCGGGATGCACGTCGTCTTCACCCAGGACACCCACCGTGAGGGTGATCCGGAGGCGCGGATCTGGCCGGCCCACGCGCAGGAGGGCAGCTGGGGCTGGCAGATCGTCGACGAGCTTGTCCCCCTGCAACACGAGACGATCCTCAGCAAGGTCCGCTACGACGCCTTCTACGGCACCCCGCTGGATCACCTGCTGCGGGTGTGGGGCGTCACGACGCTCATCCTCTGCGGCACGGTCGCCAACATCTGCGTGCATTACACGGCGGCCAGCGCGGCGCTGCGGTGGTATGAGGTGATCATCCCCCTCGATGCCGTCTCCGCGCTTCATCCCTTCGACCTGGAGTCCTCGCTGCGCCAGACCGAGTTCCTGTTCGCCGGGCGAGTGACGACGGCGGCCGGCATCCGGGTCGCCGGTTCCGGTGGCCGGCCGGCGGGCGGCTGAGCGCTTGCCGGCGGATTAAGCGCGTAGTGCCCACGGACCCGGCGCGTATCCCGCGCGGATGCCCGGGGCGAACCCAGGACCTAGCGTCAGGCCATGCCCCTGCCGCGTGGGACCGTGCGCTCGCTCGCCGGCGGCGTCCCCCTGCCGGACGCCGATGACCCCGGGCTGCTGCGGCCCGACCAGGTGGGCCTGCTCATCGACCAGTACGAGCTGGCGATGGCGGCCAGCTACCTGAAGCGCGGGATGGACGAGCCGGCGGTCTTTGAGTTGTTCGTCCGGCATCTTCCCCGGCGCCGTGACTGGCTGCTCGTCGCCGGCCTGGGACCGGCGCTCGCCCTGGTCCGGCACATGCGCTTCGCCGAGCCGGAGCTCGCCTACCTGCGGTCACTGCGGTTCCCGGAGGCGTTCCTTGACTACCTGGCCGAGTTCACCTTCTCCGGCCGGATCGACGCGATGCCGGAGGGGACGATCGCGTTTGCCAACGAACCGCTGGTGCGCGTCGTCGCCCCCCGGATCGAGGCGCAACTGCTGGAGACGCTCCTGCTCAACCAGATCAACTTTCAGACGATGATCGCCACCAAGGCCGCCCGCATCGCGCTGGCGGCCGGCGGCGGGGTGCCCGCCGGGGAGCGGCTGATCGACTTCTCGCCCCGGCGTGACCACGGGACCGACGCCGCCATGAAGGCGGCGCGGTCGGCGACGATCGCCGGGGCGGCGGGCACGTCGAACGTTGCGGCGGCGCTGCGCTACGGTCTGGCGCCGGTGGGGACGATGGCCCACTCCTACGTCATGTCGTTCGCCGACGAGGAGGAGGCGTTCCGCGCGTTCATGCAGGACTTCCCGGACAACGCGGTGATGCTCGTCGACACCTACGACACGCTGGAGGGCGTCCGCCGGGCGATCGCCGCCGCCCGCGCCACGGGCGTCCGGCTGGCGGGGATCCGCCTGGATTCCGGCGACCTGCTCGACCTCGCCCGCAGCGCCCGGGCACTGCTCGACGAGGCGGGGATGACGGCGGCGAGAATCGTCGCCAGCGGGGACCTGGAGGAGGGCCGGATTGCCGAGCTCACGGCGGCCGGGGCGCCGATCGACACGTTTGGGGTGGGCACCGACCTCGGCACCAGCCGCGACTCGCCGGTGGTCAACGGGGTCTACAAACTCGTCGCTCACCGCCGCGATGGCACCTGGCACGACGTCCACAAGCGCTCACCGGAGAAGGCGACCGTCCCCGGGGCCAAGCAGGTGTTCCGCGACTACTCCGACCGAGGCGAGATGACCGGGGACGTCATCGGCCGAGCCGACGAAGAGCTCCCCGGCCGGCCGCTGCTGGTGCCGTTCGTCCATGCCGGCGCGCCGGTGCGGCGGGAGAGCCTGGACCACATCCGGGAGCGAGCCGACGCGGAGCTCAGGGCGCTGCCGGAGGGGCTCCGGGCCCTCGACGGCGAGTCGCACGCCTACCCGGTGCAGTACTCCGCAAGATGCCGCGGCGCGGTCTCGGTAGCTTGACCGCGGCCCTGGGTAGCGACTCCGGAATTCTTCACTTACCAGCAAAAAACGGCTCCTCGGAGGTACAATGAAGGGGTCAGAGCGTGAGTGTTTTCCGCCAGGGAACGACCGCCAAACCGGCCAGCGGCATCAAGCCGCTAACCCCACGGAGCTCACGCTCTTGACGTGCGACCGGCCCCCCGGGTAGGACGGCGAGATGCACGACGACGGGTACCGCTGGGTCGACCACACGGCGGAGCTGGAGCTGGAGATCCGCGGGGGCACCGCGCGCGCCGTGTTCGCGGAGGCGCTGCGGGCGTTCGCCGAGCTCGCCGGCGACGGGCACATGCCGCGGCACGCGGGCGCGGTCTGGCGGGAGATCGTGCTTGAGGCCAACGAGCGTGCCGTGCTGCTGGCGCAATGGCTTGACGAGCTCGCCTACCTGGCCGAGACCGAGGACCTGGTGCCCGAGGCGATCGAGGCCTTCGATCTCGCCGACTCCGGCCTGCGGGCCACGGTCCGCGGCCACACCGGGCGCCCGCGCAACGTCATCAAGGGCGTCACCTACCACCGCCTGTCGTTCGCGCGCGCCGGCGACGGCTTCCGGGCGACCGTGATCCTCGATGTCTGAGCCCGGCCACCCCCAGGTCGCCGGCTTCGCCCAGACCGGCGCGGTGGTGTGGGAGATGCCGGCGACTGCCCATCCGGGGATGCGGGTCCCGGCGCGGGTGTTCGCCGACCGGGAGCTGATCGGTCAGATCGCCGCCGACCGCTCGCTCCAGCAGCTGGCCAACGTGGCCACGCTGCCCGGGATCACCGGGGCGGCGCTCGCCATGCCGGACATCCATCAGGGCTACGGCTTTCCCGTCGGCGGTGTCGCCGCGACCGTCCCGCCGGACGGGGTGATCTCGCCCGGGGGGGTGGGGTATGACATCAACTGCGGCGTGCGCCTTCTCGCCCTGCCGCTGAGCGCGGGCGAGCTGGGGCGGCGCATCGGCCGGCTCATGGATGAGATCGCCCGCGTCGTGCCCGTCGGCACCGGCCACGGCGGATCGCTGCGGCTCGACGGCGCCGGGCTTGACCGCGTGCTCCGCACGGGACCGGCGGCGCTGCTCGCCGAGCACGGGATCGGCACCGACCGCGACGTCGCCCACACCGAATCAGCCGGGCGACTGGACGGCGCCGATCCCCAGACGGTGTCTGAGCGGGCGCGCCAGCGCGGTTCCGGCCAGCTGGGGACGCTCGGCTCCGGCAACCACTTTTTGGAGGTGCAGCGCATCTCCCACATCTTCGATCCGTCCGCTGCTGCGGCGCTGGGCCTGCGCGCCGATCAGGTGACGGTGCTCATCCATTCCGGCTCGCGCGGGCTCGGCCATCAGGTGTGCACCGACTACGTGCGCGTCCACGACGCCGCGCTGGGGCGCCACCGCATCACGCTCGCCGACCGCCAGCTCGCCTGTGCGCCCCTGAGCTCGGCCGAGGGGCGCAGCTACCTGGCGGCGATGGCGGCGGCGGCCAACTTCGCCTGGGCCAACCGGGCGGTGCTCGCCCACCGGGTGCGCGAGGCGATCGCCAGAACGCTGGGGGCGCCGACGGCGACCGCTACCCGGCAGGTGTACGACGTCGCCCACAACATCTCCAAGCTCGAGCCCCACGGCGGCCGCGAGGTGTGCGTGCACCGCAAGGGCGCGACCCGCGCTTTTGCGCCCGGGTCCGAGGCGATTCCGGCCGACTTCCGCGCGGTGGGGCAGCCGGTGTTCATCCCCGGCAGCATGGGCACCTCCAGCTTCGTCCTGGTGGGGCGGCCGGGAGCGATGGAGCACGCGTTCGGCAGCGCCTGCCACGGCGCCGGGCGCCGGATGAGCCGCACCGGCGCGCGGCGTGAGATCGGCGGGGCTCAACTCCGCCGCCGCCTGGAGGAGCAGGGGATCACCGTTCGCTGTCCGTCAAACCGCGGCCTGGCCGAGGAGGCGCCGTTCGCCTACAAGGACGTCGAGCGCGTCGTCGCTGTCGTCGAGGCCGCCGGCCTCGCCGCCCGGGTCGCCCAGCTCGTCCCGCTGGGGGTGCTCAAGGGTTAGCCCCGGCCTTGTGACCTAGGCGGCTCGCGCGGACGCCGGCTCGGTGCTGTGGTGATGCCGGTGCCGGCCGCGGATCTCAAAGAACAGGTGCCGGTTGAAGGCGCGCACCGCCGAGGCGGCGAGCGGCAGATCCTCGTCGGTCAGGTGGTTGTGGGCAAAGCAGGCCCGCACGTTCGCCCGGTAGCCGTCAGGGTCACGAGGATGCAGCGAAGCCACCCAGCCGAGGATCTCGTGGGCGCGGCGGATGTCGGTGCCGGTCGCTTCCTCACCCCGCTCCAGTCGCGCCAGCGCGGCCCGCCAGGTCGGCTCCCGGTCCGGGTCGGCCGCCGACACATAGCCGCGGGCGCGCACGTCGGCGACGGCGAGCGCGAGGTACCGCGCGCGGTCAATCCGAGCGCGTGACGGGGGAGGCGGGTTCATCGTCTGCTCCGGGTGCGGGCGGGGGTGGGGGCTCCGGCGACGGAAGCTGCGCCGCGGTGGCGCCGGGGGCGGGCGCGAGCTCGGCCTTGAGCCGCGAGAACTCCTCATCGACAGCCCGGCCGGCGCCGATCTGGGCCAGCTGGCGGTCGATGTCGTCCTGCGCCGGACCGAGCGCGGTCAGGTCCTCGAAGGTCCCCGCGGCCTCGAGCTCCTGCACCGCCGAGGCGCGCGCCTTCATGTCCTCGGTCTTGTCCAGCGCCCGCTGCATGGCAAGGCCGACGTCGGCCATGTCCTGGCCGATCCCGGTCGCCGCCTCCGAGATCCGCACCTGGGCCTCGGCGGCCGAGTACTGGGCCTTGATGACCTCCTTCTTGGAGCGGAACTGCTCAAGCTTGGCGTGCAGCTGCTGTTCGGCGTCGGTGAGCTTCTCCTGCTCGGCCTCCAGCTCGGTCACCTGCTGGTCCAGCGAGCCCACCTCGCCGAGGATGAGCTGCCGGCGCTCCAGCGCGGTGCGGGCGAGATCCTCGCGGCCCGCGCTCATGGCCTCCCGCGCCTGGGCGTTGAGCTTGTCGGCCTGCTGATGCAGCGACGACTCCTGCAGCTGAAGGCGCTTCTTGGCGGTGACCACATCGGCAATGCCCCGCTTGACGTTCTGGAGGTCCTCCAGCTGCCGCTCGTACGCGTAGTCAAGCGTCTCCGCCGGGTTCTCGGCCCGGTTGAGCAGCTTTGAGATCTTGGCCTTCACCACCGTCGAGAAGCGGCCCCAGAGTCCGGGCATGACCATCTCCATCCACGTGCCGCGGGGATCCTGCTCATCTGAGTGAGCGGGCTCTCCCGCGCTGTTGGCGCCAATGTCGCACCGAGACGGGAACCGGCCATCCGTAGTTGCGCACACCCCGGGGCGGGGAGGGTGGCGGATGTTGCACCGGGGCGGGGCGCAGGAGACTCAAGGGTGCACCGACTGTTCTGAGAGGAGTGATCTGTCTCATGTCACGCCGAACACTGATCGCTCTCGTCGTCGTGATGGCCGGCGGCTGGGCGGCCCTGGGGACCCGCCTCCTCCTCGAGCGCCGGCGCCTGCGCGCCGCCGACGAGGAGCTTGCCCGCTGGCACAACCTGCCGGGAAGCGCAGCCCTCCCGGACGGCGCCACGCCGGCCGCCGCTCCGGCTCCCACGCCCGCCGTGTTCCGCGGCGACGGCGACCTCGCGGCCGAGTGGGAGCAGGCGATCCTGCCGCAGGACAGCTGAGACCGGAACGCGTCTTGTCAGGGCGCGTCAAACCGGCAGCAGTGACCAGGGCGAGTCGCGGAGCCGTTGGGGCTTTCTCATACATGGACACAGAAATCCCCAAAGGCGTCCAATGACGAGACGCTGGTGACTACCGGTGGCGCAGGCCGTCCCACAGCCGCCGGCGCCACCCCCGCCGGCGCAGCCGCCGGGGCTCCACCACGCCCAGCAGCCGCGGCCTGGCCGGCGGGCGCCGCACCCTTCGCGCGACGAGCCCGCCGCCGATGCCGAGGGCGGCCAGTCCGGCCGCGATCAGGCCGGGTGAGGCGCTCAGCCGCCCGTACTCCTCCTGGACGGCGGGCCACACCCGGCCGTCGATGAGCTCGGCGACCGCGCCCTGGTCGGCCGCGGGGTCCGGCGCCGGCGCCACCGGCGGCAGGAACGCGATCTGCACGCGCTTGAGCCGGGGCAACGCGCCGCGCCACAGATGCGAGGTGCCGGTGATCGCGGCGGGAACGATCGGCGCGCCCGTCTCCAGCGCCAGGCGCCCGGCGCCGTGGTGGGGGGCGCCGAGGGCGTCCGGCTGCTCGACGCGCGTTCCCTCCGGAAAGACGACGACGACTCCGCCCGCCGCCAGGATCAGCCGAGCGGTGGTCAGCGCCTCGGCGTCGGCCTCGCCGCGACGCACCGGGAACGCCCCCAGGCGTGGGAACAGCCACGCCAGCGGCCCCCGGAACAGCTCGATCTTGGCCATGTAGCGGACGGGGCGCTCGGTGACGATGCCGATGAAGAACGCGTCGAGGAAGTTCTTGTGGTTGGGGGCGATGATCACCTGGCCCTGTGGCGGGATCCGCTCGGTCCCGGCGACGCGGATGCGAAACCACAGCCGCAGGAGGCCCCGGGACAGAGCCCGGATGAGCCGGTACAGGATGGGGGAGATGCCATGCTCGCGGGCGAAGGCGTGTGCGCGCTGTGCGCGGTCACTGTGCCGCTCGCCCGCATCGCGGTCACCGCGGTTGCCCGCATCGCCGTCCGGCGCCTGCGCCGGCGACGCGGGCCCGGCGTCACGCATCACGCTCATACCGCCACTCTGGCGCGCGCGGCGGCCACCGGCCAGCGCAATGCAACCCCGGACGGCTGTGGAGATCTGCCCATCGTCGATGCGGGGCGCCGCGGATGGAGCGGGGGAGGGGCGAACCTACGGTTGCCGGCATGGCAATGAGGACGAGTTCATCCCCGCCGGCGCGGTCTCGCTCTCGGCCTGCGGATGTGCCCCCCAACATGCCGGACTACGAGGCGGCGCGGCGCACGTTCTCCTGGGAGCAGGCCCGCGGCGAGCTCGCCGGCCTGCCCGGTGGGGCGCTCAACATCGCCCACGAGGCCGTCGACCGCCACGCCGCCGGGCCGCTCGCCGGCCACGTGGCGCTGCGCTTCCTGAGCAAGCGACGCCCCGCCGTCGAGATCTCCTATGCCGGTCTGAAGCGCGCCACCGACCGCTTCGCCGCGGTTCTGAGCGACCTGGGCGTCGCACGGGGAGAGCGGGTGTTTGTCCTCGCCGGGCGCATCCCGGAGCTCTACATCGCCGCGCTCGGCACGCTCAAGCACGGCGCGGTGTTCTGCCCGCTGTTCTCGGCGTTCGGCCCGGAGCCGATCGCTCAGCGCCTGGCGCTCGGCGACGCGCGGGTGCTGGTGACGACCGCCGCCCTGTACCGGCGCAAGGTCGCCGACCTGCGCCCGCGGTTGCCCGGTCTGCGCCACGTGCTGATCGCCGGCGACGCCGAGGATCTGCCCGCCGGCGGGGACGTCGCCGCCCTCGATGAGCTGATGGCCGGCGCCGCCAGGACGTACGCGGTCGCGGCCACCGATCCGGAGGACATGGCGCTGCTTCACTTCACCAGCGGCACCACCGGCACCCCCAAGGGAGCGGTTCACGTCCACGACGCGGTCGTCGCCCATCGCGCCACCGGCCGCGCAGTCCTCGACCTGCACCCGGGTGACACGTTCTGGTGCACGGCCGATCCCGGGTGGGTGACGGGAACCTCCTACGGGATCATCGCCCCGCTCACCCTCGGCGTCACCTGCATCGTCGACGAGGCCGAACTGGAGGTCGACCGCTGGTACTGCATCCTCCAGGACGAGGGAGTCACGGTCTGGTACACGGCGCCCACCGCGCTGCGGATGCTGATGCGGGCGGGCGCCGAGGTGGCGCATGAGTACGACCTCGGTGCCCTGCGCTTCATCGCCAGCGTCGGCGAGCCCCTGAACCCGGAGGTTGTGGTCTGGGGCCAGGAGGCGTTCGGCATCCCCGTGCACGACAACTGGTGGCAGACCGAGACCGGAGGCATCATGGTCGCCAACTACCGGTCGATGGAGGTCCGGCCGGGCTCGATGGGCCGCCCCCTGCCGGGGATCGAGGCGGCCGTCGCCCGCCGTGACGCCGAGGATCATCCGGTGCTCGCCGCCGACGGGACCCTGGTGCTGGCCGAGCCGGGGGAGCAGGGCGAGCTGGTGCTGCGCCCGGGATGGCCGTCGATGTTTCGCGGCTATCTGGGTGAGGAGGCGCGCTACCGGCGGTGCTTCGCCGGCGGCTGGTATCTCACCGGCGACCTCGTCCGCCGTGACGCCGACGGCTATTTCTGGTTCATCGGCCGGGGCGATGACGTGATCAAGACGGCCGGGCACCTCATCGGCCCGTTTGAGGTGGAGAGCGTGCTCCTGGAGCATCCGGCGGTCGCCGAGGTCGGCGTGATCGGCAAGCCGGACCCGGTTGCCGGGGCGGTGGTCAAGGCATTCGTCGCCGTCAACCCGGGACAGGCGGAGGACGACACGCTGCGTCGCGACCTGCTGGCGTTCGCCCGGCGCCGGCTGGGGGCGGCGGTGGCACCGCGCGAGATTGAGTTCGTCGCGTCGGTCCCCCGCAACCGCAGCGGCAAGATCATGCGGCGGGTGCTCAAGGCGCGGGAGCTCGGCCTGCCGGAGGGCGACCTGTCGACGCTGGAGGGGTCCTCGTGACCGCCACCACGGCAGTCGACCGCCGGCACGGGCTTGAGCTGCTGCGCCAGATGCTGCTCGTCCGCCGCTTTGAGGAGAAGTGCGTCGAGCTCTACAGCGCGACGAAGATCCGCGGGTTCATGCACCTCTACATCGGCGAGGAGGCGGTCGCCGTGGGGGTGATGCAGGCGCTGACCGCCGAGGACGCCGTCGTCGCCACCTACCGCGAGCACGGTCACGCTCTCGTGCGCGGCGTCTCGGCCGCGTCGATCATGGCCGAGATGTACGGGAAGGTGGAGGGGTGCTCGCGCGGGCGCGGCGGGTCGATGCACCTGTTCGACGCCGCCACCCGCTTCTACGGCGGCAACGCGATCGTCGGCGGCGGTCTGCCGGTGGCGGTGGGGATCGCGCTCGCCGACAAGCTCGCCGGCCGCGACCGGGTGACCGCCTGCTTCTTCGGCGACGGCGCCGTCGCCGAGGGCGAGTTTCACGAGTGCCTGAACCTGGCCGCGCTGTGGAGCCTGCCGGTCCTGTTCGTCTGTGAGAACAACCGGTACGCGATGGGCACCGCGCTGGAGCGCTACGAGTCGGAGACCGACCTGGCGCTCAAGGCGGCGGCGTACGAGATGACCGCCTGGTCGGCGGACGGGATGGACGTGGTGGTCGTGGAGGAGGCGGCGCAGCGGGCGGCCGCCGAGGTGCGCGACGGGCGCCGGCCGTGCTTTTTGGAGCTGCGGACCTACCGCTTCCGGGCCCACTCGATGTACGACCCGGACCTGTACCGGTCCAAGCAGGAGATCGAGCACTGGCGCGAGCATGATCCGATCCCGGTGCTCGGCGATCGGCTGCGCGCCGCCGGACTGCTGTCAGATGACGACGTGGCCGGGCTTGAGCGCGAGGTGGCCGAGGAGATCGAGGCGGCGATCGCGGTCGCCGAGGCGGGGAGCCTGGAGCCCGTCGAGGAACTCGAGCGGTTCGTGTACTGGGAGGGTGAGGCGCCGTGAGCGTGGCGCCGGCGGCGACGATCACCTACCGCGAGGCGATGCGGGATGCCATTCGCCACGCGCTGCTCGCCGACGAGCGCGTGTTTCTCATGGGCGAGGATGTCGGCGCCTACGGCGGATGCTTCGGCGTGAGCCGCGGGTTGCTGGCGGAGTTCGGTCCGGAACGCATTCGCGACACACCGCTGTCGGAGTCGGCGTTCGTGGGGGCCGGGATCGGCGCGGCGATGGCCGGGGCGCGGCCGATCGTGGAGGTGATGACCGTCAACTTCTGCCTGCTGGCGCTCGATCAGATCATGAACAACGCCGCGACGATCACCCACATGTCCGGCGGGCAGTTCGCGATCCCGCTCGTCATCCGGATGACGACCGGCGCCGGGAGGCAGGTGGCCGCCCAGCACTCTCACAGCCTGGAGGGGTGGCTGGCCCACATCCCGGGGTTGAAGCTGCTGGCGCCGGCGACGCTCGCCGACGCGCGGGGCATGCTGGCACCGGCCCTGGCCGACCCCAACCCGGTGCTCATCTTTGAGCACGGCTCGCTGTACAACCTGGAGGGCGAGTTGTCGGAGGCGGCCGAGGCGGTCGACATCGAGCGCGCGGCCGTCCGGCGGGCCGGCGCCGACGTCACCCTGGTCGCCTACGGCGGCACCGTGCCGACGGCGCTGGCGGCCGCCGAGACGCTTGCTGGTGAGGGGGTGGAGGCCGAGGTCATCGACCTGCGGGTGCTGCGCCCGCTCGACGACCGGACCGTGATCGAGTCGGTGGTGCGCACCCATCGCGCGGTCGTCGTGGACGAGGGGTGGCGCTCCGGCAGCCTGGCGGCCGAGGTCAGCGCCCGGATCATGGAGCAGGCCTTCTACGAGCTCGATGCGCCGGTGGCGCGCGTGTGCACCGCCGAGGTCCCGCTGCCCTACGCCCACCATATGGAGCAGGCGGCCCTGCCCCAGCCGGAGGCGGTCGTCGCCGCCGTCCGGCGGATGACCGGCGAGCCTGAGCGATGAGCGATTTCGTCATGCCCTCGCTGGGGGCCGACATGGAGTCCGGCACCCTGCTGCGCTGGTACGTCAAGCCCGGTGACCGCGTCAAGCGCGGCGACATCGTGGCCTGCGTCGACACGTCGAAGGCCGAGATCGAGATCGAGATCTTCCAGGACGGGGTGATCGGCGAGTTGATCGCCGAGCCGGGGGCGAGGGTGCCGGTCGGCGGCGTCCTGGCGACCGTTCAGGGGGCGGGGGAGGAGGCCCCGGTCCCGGTGGCGCCGCCGGCCCCGGTGGCGGCGCCGGTCCCGGTGGCGGCGCCGGCCCCGGTGGCGGCCGTCCCGGTGACGGAGCCGGTCCCCGTCGCCGTCGCGTCGCCGCCCCGGATCGAGGAGAACGGGCGGCTGCGGGTCTCGCCGCTGGCCCGCCGGGTGGCCGAGCGGCTCAACGTCGACCTCGCCACGGTCACCGGCACCGGTCCGCATGGCGCAATCACCCGGGCCGACGTGGAGCACGCGGCCGCCCCGGCAGCACCGGCGCCGGCCGTCGCGCCGGCCGGTCCCGCTGCGCCACCGCCGGCCGCTGACCGGCAGACCGCGATGCGCGAAGCCATCGCCGCGCTGATGGCGCGTTCCAAGCGCGAGATCCCCCATTACTACCTCCAGGCCGAGATCGACCTCAGCCGCGCCCTTGACTGGCTGCACGAGGCCAACCTGGCGCGGGCGGTGAACGACCGTCTGCTGCCGTCGGCGCTGCTCCTGAGCGCGGTCGCCCGCGCCGTGGCCGGCATGCCCCAGCTCAACGGCTTCTGGATCGACGGCGGGTTCGTCGCCGGCAGTGGCGTCCACCTCGGCGTGGCCGTCTCGCTGCGGGGTGGCGGCCTCATCGCCCCGGCGCTGCATGACGCCGACCGTCTCAGCCTCGACGAGATCATGGCCGGAGTGCGGGATCTCGTCGCCCGGGCGCGCGCCGGGCGCCTGCGCAGCTCCGAGATGTCAGACCCCACCATCACCGTCACCAACCTGGGGGACCGGGGCGTCGATCTCGTCCACGGCGTCATCTACCCGCCCCAGGTGGCGCTCGTCGGCTTTGGCGCGGTCCGCGAGCGGCCGTGGGCGGTCGACGGGATGCTCGGCGTGCGCCCCATCGTCACCGCGACGCTGGCCGGTGACCACCGGGCCAGTGACGGGCACGCCGGCGGCCGTCTGCTGACGGCGATCGATCATCAACTCCAGAACCCGGAGGCGCTATGAGAACCGAACAGGAGCTGCGCGAGGTCGTGATCGACGCCCTCACCGAGGTGGCGCCGGACATCGATCCGGCGGCGATCGACCCGTCGACCGAGCTGGCCGACCAGCTGGACATCGACTCGATGGACTTCCTCAACGTCATCGTCGCCATCCACGACCAGACGGGCATCGAGATCCCGGAGCGCGACTACCCCAAGCTGGCCACGCTGGAGGAGGCCGTCGCCTACCTGGTGCAGGCGCAGGTGGCCGCCGCCGCCGGGGCCTGAGCCGCGACGACCACTCTGCACCACCATCGCCCATCGGTGAATGGGCTCGCTGGCGCCAAAAACGGCAGCAGTGAAGAAGGTTCGCCTGGCGGGGGCGGGATGCGGGCCGAGAACCCGCCCGGGAGCGTCAGATGCGTTCGCAATCTCAAGTCCGGGCTGACGATCTCGAACGCAACTGCCGCTATAGGCCACACACAGACGAAATCGGACGCCCGCGATCCTATTTTCGAACAAACCGGGGGTCCTCTGCCCCCGCCCGCCCCGGGCTCCCCGTCAGTGCAGTCGTCAACCCAGAACCCGCCGGCCTCTCCTGGCGGGCAGGCGGTGCTCGCAGTCACCGCTCCCTCAGCTGGGGTCCGGCAGCAGCCGTGCCGCCACCGCCCGCGCCTCGGCTGCGCTGCCCGCCTCCAGCGCCGCGGCCGCCGCTGCCCGGGCATCGGCGAGGTCGACGGACCGCAGCGCCGCCTTGACCTCCGGGATGAGCGCGGGCGCCATGCTCAGCTCGGTCACGCCGAGGCCGACGAGCAGGATCGCGGCGGCCGGGTCCCCGGCGAGCTCGCCGCACACACCGACCGGCCGTCCGCGGGTGGCGGCGCCCGCGACCGTCTGCGCCACCAGCCGTAGCACGGCCGGCTGACAGCCGGCGAGGTGTGCGGCCAGGCGCTCGTCGCCGCGCTCGGCCGCCATCGTGTACTGGGTCAGGTCGTTGGTGCCGATCGAGAAGAAGTCGGCGGCCGCGGCGAGGCGGTCCGCCGTCACCGCCGCCGCCGGCACCTCCACCATGATCCCCAGCTCCAGGGGCGCGTCGATTCCGGTGTCGGCCCGCGCCTGGTCCAGCATGGAGCGTGCCTCCCGGAGCTCGGCCCCCGTCGCCACCATCGGCAGCATGACCTTGACGGGAAACTCGGTGGCGACCCGGAGCACGGCCCGCAGCTGCGTCGCCAGCAGCTCAGGATGGGCGAGGGCCAGGCGGATGCCCCGGACCCCCAGGAACGGGTTGGCCTCTGCGGGCATCGGCACGGCGGGCAGGGGTTTGTCGGCGCCGGCATCAAGCGCGCGAACGATGACCGGGCGTCCGGCCATGGCCGCGCTGACTGACCGCAGTGTGGCGACCTGCTCCGCCTCATCGGGCAGCTCGGCACGCTCAAGGTAGAGAAACTCCGTGCGCAGCAGGCCGACGCCCTCGGCGCCCGCGGCGACCGCCGCCGCGGCCTCGGCGACGGCCCCCAGGTTGGCGAGGACCTCGATCCGGGTGCCGTCCCGGGTCCCGCCGGGCTCATGCGCTCGGCGGCGGGCCTGCGCCCGCCAGCCGGCTCGGCGAGCGGCGATCTTCTGCGCCTCGCGCGCCGCTGCCGGCGGCGGCTCCACCATCACCGTCCCCGCATCCCCGTCGAGCAGGAGCCCGGCGGCGTCCGGCACGCTCAACAGCGCCTCGCCCAGCCCGACGACGACGGGAATGCCCAGCGCCCGCGCGAGGATGGCGGCGTGCGCGGTCGCGGCGCCATGGGCGGTGGCGATGCCGGTCACCCGGGAGGGGTCAAGCCGGGCGGCGTCGCCGGGGGCGAGCTCGGACGCGAGCACGATCCCGGACGGCGGCTCGCCTTCGGCGGGGGCGCCCGGCAGCGCCAGGAGCACCCGGCGCCCGGCATCGAGCACGTCGGCGGCGCGCTCGCGCAGAAGCGGCTCCTCGAGGGCCCGGTACACCTCGGCGACCTCCCGGGTGGACTCATACCACGCGGTTTCGGCGGCAGCCCCGCCGGCGATGGCCTGGTCGGCCCGGGTGAGCAGCGCCTCATCGCCAAGGAGCGCGAGCTGGACGTCGAGGATGTCGGCATCGGCGCGGTCGGCCCGGGCGGCCAGCTCGTCGCGGTCATGCTCGATGGCGGCCTGCGCGACGCCGATCGCCTGCTGCAGCCGTTCCCGCTCGCGCTCCGGCGGGTCCGGCGAGCGGCGCGGCGGGGGCTCCAGGATCCCGGCCCGGCGGAGATGGTGGGCACCCCCGGTGGCGAGACCCGGCGACGCGCCGATCCCGGTGAGGATCGCTCCCGGGCCGGGGACGGCGGCCGGCGCCGGCGCGGGCGCTGCGACGACCGTCGCGGACGCGGAAGAGCTCGCGGCGGCGGGGGCACTCGCCACGCCCTCGCCAAAGCCATCCCGGGCCAGCGCCTGGAGCGCCTGCACCGCCGCAGCGGCGTCGGCGCCCCGGGCGGCGACCCTGAGCGCGTCGCCCCAGCGGACGCCGAGGGCGACGACGTCGGTGAAGTTGGTGGCGGCGACGCGAGGCTCGTCCGGGGCTCTGGCCACCAGCACCCTGGCGTCGTAGCGACGCGCCAGTGCGGTCACCCGGGCGGCGGGGCGAGCGTGCAGGCCGATCGCGTTGCGCACCGGGATCACCGCCTCCGCGTCCGGGGGGCCGGCGGCGCCTGCGAGCGCGAGCGGCGCCCGGCCGGGCTCCGCCTCCTCCAGCTGCGATGCCTTCATCCGCAGGGCATCGCGCGCCTGCGCCGCCACCTCGTCCAGCGATGCGCCTCCGGCGGCGGCCGCCGCGGCGGCGACCGCGCCCTCCACCAGCGGGGCGGCGCTGAGGCGGACACGGTCGCCGCCCGCCTCCAGCAGCTCAACCGCGAACTCGGCGCTCATCAGCGCGCTGCCGAGATCCATCAACACCAGGACGCCATCGGAACTCATCGCCCGCTCCACGGCGGCGCGCACCCGCTCGGCATCGGTCCCCAGCTGTCCGGGCACGTCCGTGCCGCCCGCGGCCTCGATTCGCACCTCGGCGCCGCCCATCTCCCGGGCGAGCGCGACCGCCCCCTCGGCCAGGGCGGAGCTGTGGGAGACGAGAACGATTCCGACCATCGCGCCGACGGGTTGCCGTTCAGCCGGCGAGCGTCTCGGCGGCGGCCTTGAACAGGTAATACGTCGACGTCGCCCCGGGGTCCTGATGGTCGCGGCTGCGCTCGCCCAGGTAGCTGGCGCGGCCCCGGCGCGCCACCATGGGGGTGGTCGCCCGCATGCCCTGCTCCGCAGCCTGCGCGGCGGCCCGCAGGCCGGCGTCGAGATGGGATGCGGTGCCGAGGGCATCGACGGCCGGGATGAGCGCGTCGACCATCGTCTTGTCGCCCGCCTGCGCCTTGCCCCGCGCCTGCACCCCCTCCAGGCCCTGGCGCCAGGCGGCGGCAAAGCCGGCGACATCGACCTCGGCCTGACCGGACACCGCATTGCCGATCTGCAGCAGCAGCGTCCCGTACAGCGGCCCGGCGGCCCCGCCCACGGAGGAGACGAGGGCCATGGCCGTCGTCTTGAGCACCCCGCCCGGATCCTCCGGGTCGGCGTCGCGCAGCTTCTCCAGCGCCCGCCCCATGCCCCGGTCCATGTTGGTGCCGTGGTCTCCGTCGCCGATGGCCGCGTCGAGCGCCACCAGTTCGTCGCGGTGCGTGCGCATCTCCTGTGCGAAGCGCTCCATCCAGCGCAGGGTGCTGTCGCGAGTGATCGCCATGCCTACACCCCCCACCGCAGCGCCGGGGTGTTCACCGGCGCGTCCCAGTAGCGCAGCAGTTCATCGTCAAGCCGGAGCAGGGTGATCGAGCAGCCCTGCATGTCAAGCGAGGTGATGTAGTTGCCGATGAGGTTGCGCTCAATCGTCAGCCC
>DASSZQ010000122.1:0-8310 GCA_035702755.1 Solirubrobacteraceae bacterium
TCGCTCATCACAGCCCCCCAGCACCCAGTCCCGTTCCTGCGGGCGTTCTCGGCTCCGGCCTGGGGTGCGGGCATGACAGCACCCCAGTTCGAGCAGGCCGTGGCGGCCGCCCGGGCGTGTCCCCCGGGCGAACCATTCGGCGGGCCGCCGCTAGTCGCGCTGGCCGCCGGACGTTCCCTCCCGGCCAATCAGCCAGACCAATTCTTGACGGTCAACTCGCCAACGCTGGCTCCCGTCGAGGCGAAGATCGCCGCTGTTAGGAACGTCTGCACACCGCCCGCGCCTCCCGCTGCTACGGCTGCGGCAGACACAGGCACGCGTAGTGCACCGTGAACAGCCGCCGCGCGAGGTCCGGCGCGCCCCGGTGCACACCGGCGCGCACCAGCCACGTTCCCGTCTTGATCGCCCGCTGCCGCGGCGTCTGGGCAAAGAAGGTGTGCACGGGCCGGGGCAGCGGGTCGTCGAGCTCGGCGGCCACGCGCAGCCCGGCGGCGGCGACCATCGCCCGCATCGACGCCCGGTTGAGCTGTTGCAGGTGGCCGATCTGGTGCGCGTGCTCGCGCTTGACCGCTCGCCGCGCCGACACGTTGTCCTCCAACGGGACCTCCACCAGGACCGCCCGGCACGCCCGTGCCATCTCGGCCAGGAACGCCGGTGGGTGGGGGACGTGCTCCAGGACGTGGGAGGCGATCCCCAGGTCGTACTCATGGTCGCCGGCCGGGAGGTGCTCGCCGTCGTAGAGGGCCACGGAATCGATCTCGGAGCGCCCGGCGGCGATGTCGACCGCCGCCTGGGTGATCTCCACCCCGTCCAGGCGACCCGGCCAGCCGCGGGCGCGAAGCTCCGCGAGCAGGACACCATCGCCGCAGCCGACATCGAGCGTGCGCTCCGGGTGGATTCCGACGCGCGCGCACAGCGCGACGATGTGATCGGCCTTGCCCCGGGCGCTCAGCGCCCGCCATCGGGCATAGACGCGCCCCTGCTCCTCGTCGCTGGAGTAGGCGTCGTCGTAGAAGGCCCGCAGCTCCTGCTGGGCCGGCATCGGCTCCGGGGTCACCGCGCGTCCAGTCTAGGTCCGGTCCCCGCTCCGGGCCGCGGCTACCCGGCCAGGATCGCCCGCGCCGCCTCGTGGACGAGGCCGTTGGTGGCGATCGCGCTGCCGCCGGCGGGCGTCTCGGTGCCGGCGAGGTCGGTGAACCGCCCGCCGGCCTCCTGCACGATCACCATCGGCGCCGCCAGATCCCACAGCGAGACCTGAGGGTCAAGGCCGATCTCCACGGCGCCCTCGGCGACGAGCATGTAGCTCCAGAAGTCGCCGTAGCCGCGGCTGCGCCAGCAGCGGCCGGCCAGCTCCTGAAGCTCGGCCAGGCGGCCGGCATCGCGCCACTCCTCCATGCCGCCGAAGCACAGCTGAGCGTCGGCGAGGTCGCGCACGCCGGAGACCCGCAGGCGGCGGGGGGTGGCGTCCAGCGGGTCGCGGCCGAATGCCCCGGCGCCGCGGGCCGCCCACCAGCGCCGTCCCAGCGCCGGGGCCGAGACGACGCCGGCGACGATCTGCTCATCCTGCTCTAAGGCGAGCAGCGTCGCCCACGCCGGGATTCCGCGCACATAGCTCTTGGTCCCGTCGATGGGGTCGATGATCCACCGGCGTCCCCCGTCCGGAGCGGCGGCATCGCCGCCGTACTCCTCGCCGAAGACCCGGTCGCGGGGACGGACGGCGGCCAGGCGCTCACGCACCGCCTGCTCAACGGCGCGGTCGGCCTCGCTGACCGGGGTCAGGTCCGGCTTGGTCTCCACCACGAGGTCCGCGGCGCGGAAGCGGGCGAGGGTGATGGCATCGGCGGCGTCGGCGAGATCCAGCGCCAGCCCCAGGTCGTCGGTGAGCGCGGACACGGGCGCGCACCTTACCGGCCGCCGGGTAGGCTGCACGCCCATGTCCGGCGACGATCTGCAGACCGAGACCACCGAGCTGCTCCAGCAGCTCATCCGCTTTGACACGGTCAACCCGCCCGGCAGGGAGCGCGCCGCCATCGAGCACCTGGAGCGCTACCTGGCGCAGGCCGGCTTCGCCACCGAGATCCTCGCCGCCGAGCCGGAGCGTCCCAACCTGGTGGCGACGCTGGCCGGCGATGGCACCGAGCCCCACCCCGTCCTGTGCCTGCTCGGCCACGTCGACACCGTGCTCGCCGATCCCTCCGAATGGCAGCACGATCCCTGGTCCGGCGACATCGCCGACGGCTTTCTCTGGGGCCGCGGGGCGATCGACATGAAGAGCCAGGTCGCCGCCGAGGCGGTCGCTGCGGCGGCGCTGGCCCGCTCCGGTTGGAGGCCCGCCACCGGCGCGCTCAAGCTGGTGTTCACCTGCGACGAGGAGACGGGCGGCGAGATCGGCGCCGACTGGCTGACCCGGGAGCACCCGGACAAGGTCCGCTGCGACATGCTCCTCAACGAGGGCGCCGGGCAGCACTTTGAGTACCGGGGACGGCGCTACTACGGCGTCTGCTGCGCCGAGAAGGGGATCTTCCGCTTCAACGTCACCGCCCACGGCACGGCGGGCCACGCCTCCATGCCGCGCATGGGCGACAACGCCCTGCTCAAGCTGGCCCCGGTGCTGGAGGCGCTGGCCGACCAGCCGGACGGGTTTGAGCTCACCGAGGCCCCGGCGGCGCTGCTGCGCGGCCTCGGCGAGGACGCCGATGACCCCGCGGCCGCGGTTGACAACATCACGGCCGCCGATCCCCGGCTGCGGGTGTTTGTGGAGCCGATGCTGTCGGTGACGCTGACCCCCACCATGACCAGCGCCTCGGCCAAGATCAACGTCATCCCGTCGCGCGCCCAGGTGCGGATCGACTGCCGGGTGCCGCCCGGGCTCGGCGAGGAGGCCGTGCGCCGGCGGGTGCAGCAGGTGTTCGGCGACCGGGCCGACGGCCTGAGCATCGAGTTCACCGAGCAGGTCGTCGGCAACGCATCGGCGGTGGAGAGCCCGCTGATGCGCGCCATCGACCGCTGGGTCACCGACCAGGATCCGGGCGCCGGCACGGTGCCGGTCATCCTCCCCGGCTTTTCAGACTCGCGCGCCTTCCGCAGCGCCTTCCCGGACTGCGTCGCCTACGGGTTCTTTCCCCAGCGGCACCAGTCGATGCTCCACGCCGCGCCGCTCATGCACAACGCCGACGAGCGCATCGACCTACGGGATCTCGGCTTCGCCGCCGGCTTCTACCGCGACATCATCGGCGACCTGCTGGGCTGAGACGGGATCCGCGGCTCGGCCGTCGCCGAGCTGGCGGGTGGAGGCCGGCGTGAGCGCCAGCGCCACCAGGACGACGGCGATGACCCCGCCGACGCCGAGCACCGTCCGCGCGCCGAGCGCCGCGGCCAGCGGCCCGGCCACGGCGAAGCCGAGCGGCATCAGCGCCAGTGACCCCATCCAGTCATACGAGCTGACCCGCGACAGCGCCGCGGGCGGAATGTGGCGAACCAGGGCCGTCTCCCACCACACCTCAAACAGCGAGAAGCCCACCCCGTTGCCGACCGCCAGCACGATCACGGCGGCCAGCGGCGCCCCCAGGGCGAAGGCGATGTTCTGCAGCGGCCACACGAGCGCCAGCACCAGTCCCATCGCCAGCGGGCGCCGCGGGCGCCAGCGGATCCCGGCTGCCGCCCCCAGCACCGCGCCGGCACCGACGACCGTCTCAATGACGCCGAAGACGCCGGCGCCGCCGTAGACGTCCCGGGCGACACCGGGCGCCAGCGCCGCCCACTGGGTGTAGGCGCACAGAACGGCCCCGGTGAAGGCGCTGATCGTGGCCCACACCCACGGCCGGGAGCGAACCTCGCGCCAGCCGGCGCGCAGCTCGGACACCAGCGGCTCGCGCACCACCGGCGCTCCCCGGGGGCGCGGGCGGACCGGCACCAGCAGGGCGGCGCTGATGACAAACGTGGCGGCGTCGAGCGCAAACGCCACCCCGGCGCCGGCGGTGAGCACCAGCACCGTGCCCAGCGCCGGACCGACAAGCACCGCCAGGCTGTTGCTCGTCGAGGTGAGCGCGCGGGCATCCTGCACCAGCGCGTCGTCGATCGTCTGGGGCAGCAGGCCGGAGTAGGCGGGCTGAAAGAACGCCCGGGCCGCACCGAACAGCGCCTCGACGACGATCAGCTCGGCGACGCTCGCCCCGCCGAGCAGGATGGAGGCGGCCACGACACCGTGCAGGAGGGCGCGGGCGACGTCGGCGGCCACCATGATGCGATGGCGCGGCAGGCGGTCGGCCCACACGCCGCCGACAAGCACCAGGCCGATGAGCGGCAGCGAGCCCGCCGCCAGTACGAGGCCCAGATCGGTCGCCGACCCGGTGCTCCGGGTGATGTACAGGGCGAGCGCGACGAACACCACCTGATCGCCGACGGCGCTGGCCGACTGGCCAAGGAACAGGAGGCGGAAATCACGGTGGCGCAGGACGGGCACGGACGAGCTCATCACACACTGAAATACACTCCGCCGCATCTCCACGCAGGTCTCCAATCGGCTCGATCCCGCGATCTTCCGGCTACCGGTTGACCGGATCCGCAGCGGTTACTACTCCGACGCCTACTTCGTGCTCACCAAGTCGCTGCTCGAGGCCGAGGGCGAACACCCGCACGTGACGATGCAGGTCTTCCAAAAGCAGGACTCCATTCTCGGCGGGATCGACGAGGCGGTCGCGATCCTGAAGACCTGCTCCGGACGGGCGGAGGGCGGCGAGTGGATCTCCGGCTGGGACGAGCTTGTCGTCCACGCCCTGCACGAGGGCGACCGCGTCTCGCCGCGGGAAACCGTGATGACGATCGAGGGCGACTACTCCCTGTTCGCCCATCTGGAGACCGTCTACCTGGGCTCGCTCGCCCGGCGGTCGCTGATCATGCGCAACGTCGCCGAGGTCGTCGAGGCCGCCCGCGGCAAGCAGATCTTCTACTTCCCCGCCCGCCACGACCATTGGCTGGTGCAGACCGGAGACGGGTGGAGCGCCCACGTCGCCGGCGCCATCGGCGTCTCCACCGACGCGCAGGCCTCCTGGTGGGGCGGCCGCGGCATGGGAACCGTGCCCCACGGGCTCATCGCCGCCTACGGGGGCGACACCGTCAAGGCGGCGCTGAAGTTCACCGAGCACTACCACAAGGACATGAACATCACGGTGCTCGTCGACTTCGACAACGACTCGGTGCGCACGGCGCTGGCCGTCGCCGAGGCGCTCGGCGACCGCCTGTGGGGGGTCCGCCTTGACACCTCCGAGATGCTCGTCGACCGCTCGCTGTTTGAGGAGATGGGCAACTTCTATCCCAACGGCGTCAACCCGCGGCTTGTCGAGAAGGTCCGGGGTGCGCTTGACGCCGCCGGCTTCACCGGCGTGAAGATCGTCGTCAGCGGCGGGTTCACCGTGGCCCGGATCCGTGAGTTTGAGGCTGCCGGGGTTCCCGTGGACGCCTACGGCGTCGGCTCATCGCTGATCCGCGGCCAGAACGACTTCACCGCCGACGTCGTCCTGCTCAACGGCCGCCCGTCAGCCAAGTTCGGCCGCGCCTACTCGCCCAATCCCCGCCTGGAACGGGTTCAGTAGGCAGCCGCACCGGACGCGGGGTCAAGCCGGAGAGCCAACCCGCCGATAACCAACGAGGTGCTGATGGTCCACTCTGCGTTTCTCGGCGACCCCAACGTCATCACCTGGATCCACGATTGGGTGCCCCTGATCGCGATGGTCGCGATCGTCGTCCTGATCGGACTGACGATGCGCCTCATCCCGCGCACCCGGCCAGCGGAGATCAAGCCCCAGCAGACGCCGCCGATCGCCTGGGGCGACATCGCCGGCGTCGATGAGGCCAAGGATGAGCTGCGCGAGATCGTCGAGTACCTGCGCGACCCCAAGACCTTCCGCCGCCTCGGCGCCAAGCTGCCGACCGGCATCCTGCTGCACGGCCCTCCGGGCACCGGCAAGACGCTGCTGGCCAAGGCGGTCGCCCATGAGTCCGGCGCCACGTTCTTCTCCCAGTCCGCCTCCTCGTTCGTCGAGATGTTCGCCGGGCTGGGCTCGGCGCGGATCCGGCGGCTGTTCAAGGAGGCCCGCAGCCACGCCCCAGCGATCATCTTCATCGACGAGCTGGACGCCATCGGCACCGCCCGCTCCGGCGGGGCGGCCAACCGCGAGTACGACCAGACGCTCAACCAGCTGCTGGTGGAGATGGACGGCTTCAACGCCAAGGGCGACGTCGTGGTGCTCGCCTCCACCAACCTGCTGGAGAAGCTTGACCCGGCGCTGCTGCGCCCCGGCCGGTTTGACCGCCACGTGTTCGTCTCCCCGCCGGACGTGGTCGGCCGCGAGCGCATCCTGGAGGTCCACTCCCGCAACAAGACGCTCGGTCCTGACGTCGACTTCTCCCTGCTGGCCCGCCAGACCTCCGGCCTCACCGGGGCCGAGCTGGCCAACATCTGCAACGAGGCCGCCATCTCCGCCGGCCGCCGGGGCGGCGACTGCCTCCAGATGACCGATTTCGACGCCGCCCTGGAGCGGGTGATGGCCGGCGTGCCGACCCGGCGCACCCTGTCTGAGCATGAGCGGCGGGTCGTCGCCTACCACGAGGCCGGGCACGCCCTGTGCGGCGAGCTGCTGCCGTCCGTCGACCCGGTGCACCGCATCTCGATCGTGCCCCGCGGCGTGGCCCTGGGCTACACGCTCAACCTCCCGGACGAGGATCGCCACCTCAAGACCCGCGAGGAGCTGATCGACCTCATGACGATGCTGCTCGGCGGCCGCGCCGCCGAGGATCTCGTGTTTGGCTCCATCACCACCGGCGCCGCCGACGACCTGCGCCGCGTCGGCGACATCGCCTACGCGATGGTCCACGAGTACGCGATGGGCAACGGCACGCGGGCGCTGCGGGTGGCCCCGGAGACCCTGTCAGAGACCAGCCGGCGCGTCCGCGACGAGGAGGTCCGCGAGCTCGCCGACCAGGCGGCGCGGGCGGCGCGGACGATCCTGGAGGACCACCGGGCCGAGCTTGACCGGCTGGCCGCGACGCTGCTGGACAACGAGGTCCTGGAGCGCTCCGACATCGAGGCGATCATGCGGGGGATCCCGCACGCCGCCCCGGACCGGCGCGGCTCCGGGCATCTCGGCCTCGCCGCCGCCACGGCGCTCGATCCCGCGCCGCGGCCCGGCCCGGCCACGCCGGCGAGCTAGCCCCCGCCGTTTTCGCGTCTGAGCGGCCCGGACGGCCCCGGACTCGCGCCCCGGCGGCCGGGAGTCGCCTGCGGTGGGTCGATGCCGGCGGGCTCTTGGTCGACGACGGCGATGAAGGGAGGGCGGGGGGCGGCGGAGTGCCCCCGGTTTGTACGAAATCCGGATGGCGCCGGGCGATTTCGCCCGTGAGTGATGTATGGCGGCGGTCGTGTTCGAGGTCGTCAGCCACGGTCCGAATTTCGAACGCATGTGACCCCGCTGGGCGGGATTCTCCCCCGCAGCCCGCGGCTGTCGGCCGAGCTTCCCCTCTTCACTACTGTCGTTATCCGCACCGCCGAGCCCATTCACCGATGGGCGACGGCGCCGGGCGCCGGCGCGCATGAAGCAGCCCGGCGGCATCCGCTCGGTATCCTCCGCGGCGCCATGCTGTCCGCGATCGACCACGTCGGCGTTGCCGTCGAGAGCATCGATGCCGCGCTTGAGCTGTACCGCGACCGCCTCGGCATGCCGCTCGTGCATCGCGAGACGGTCGCCGAGCAGGGCGTCGACGCCGCGCTTCTCGACGTGGGCGACGGACACATCGAGCTGCTCCAGCCGCTGGGGCCGGACACCGCCGTGGGCAAGTTCCTGAGCCGGAGGGGGCCGGGCCTGCACCACGTGGCCTATCGCGTCGCCTCCGTGCAGGAGACGCTTGATGCCTGCGCGGCCGCCGGCATGCGGCTGATCGACGAGCAGCCGCGGACGGGTATCCGGGGCTCTCGCGTGGCGTTCCTTCACCCCGCCGCCACCGGCGGGGTCTTGACCGAGATCGTGCAGCCAGCGGAGGAGCACTGATGGACAACGACAAGCCCCAGAAGATCAACATCGGCTTCAACGGCGGCCAGGTGCTCAGTGCGCGGGTGGAGCCCTCGGAGCTCGCGACACTGCGCCAGGCCCTGGGGACCAGCGGCTGGCATGACCTCAAGGCCGAGGACGGGGTCGTCGCCCTCAACCTCGAGAAGGTCGTCTACGTGCTCGTCGACACCGAGGCCCACCGCGTCGGCTTCGGCGGCTGACGCCGGGCGCTGACGCCGCCGCCCGCGCCGCCGCGCCTTTTTCCGTA
>DASSZQ010000140.1:0-3427 GCA_035702755.1 Solirubrobacteraceae bacterium
GCCCGTAGGCCTTCGCCTGACTGGGGGTCATGGTCGTCGAGGAGCTTGAGCTGCTCTTGTTGTGGCCCGGCGCGTTCTGGGACTTACCGTGGTTGTTGGGGTTGCCGTGTGCCAGCGCGGCGGCCGGCGCCACCCCCAACGCGAGGCTGGCCGCGGCGACGGCGAGCTTGCTCGGTACCTTCATATCGTCCTCCTGGATCGGAAACACGGCGGCCCCGGGGTCCGGGGCCAACGACGTAGTCGCGGTCTGCTGGATCGAGAACGCGCCGGCGGCGGAAAAGTCAGGGCCTATCCCGGGAGTTTTTCGCCGGCGAGGGCGTCAGCGCCCGCCGCGGCTCGGTGCCGTGGTGGTCTGCCCCGCCGTGGCGGCGGCGTTGCCGGAGCGTGTCACCGCCGATGCCGTGCCGGCGCCGGCTGTCTGGGGTGTGGGGGTGGTGGTGCTCTGTCCGGCGCCGTTGGTCTCGGACGTGGCGCTCCCGGCGTGGCCGCGGGCGCCGGAGCTGGCGCTGGATTGGGGCTGGAGGGTGGCGAACTTGGTGTGTCCGGGAGCGGCGACGCGGGCGCTGCTGGTCTGGGGTGTGGCGCGTTTGGTGTGCCCGGGGGCGCTGGTGCCGGCGCCATGTGTCTGCGCGGTTGCGCGTTTGATGTGCCCGGGCGCGTTCGCGCTGGCGCCGTGGCTTTGGGTGTGCCCGGGAGCTGTGGAACTGCCCCCTCGGTTGTGAGCGTGTCCGGAACCGGTCGAGCTCGCCCGGTTCCGGGTGGCGTGGCGTGAGGCGGCGGACGCGCCCACGGTCACCGCAGCGGCGGCCGTCGGAGCGCCGGAGCCGGAACGCAGCGCCCGGCGGGGCGTGGCGTGGGGCCGGGCGGGGCGCGCGTGATGTGCGGCGGAGGACGAGGCGCCATGGGGGTGGGGCGCCGCCGCGGATGCGCCGCTTAAGCCCAACCAGCCGCCCGCGTGCGTGCCGGGAGGTGCCTCCCGGGCCGCCCGGGCCACCGCGGGGGACCCACGATGCTCCGTGGCGAGGTGATGCAGCGTCCCCGCGCCGACGGCCGCCGTTGTGAGCACCATCGCCCCGGTGGTCAGCGTCTTGGCCGACATGGCGGCACCGAGGCCCTTGCCGGTGGCCCCGGCGGTCGCGCCGAGACCGCCTCCGCCGTGCCCGGAGCCGGCTCCGGTGATCTTCGCCAGCAGTCCGGAGGCGGCGGCCGGGGGCAACGCCGGCGCCAGCGCCAGCAGGTCGCGCCGGCGTGTTGAGACCGCCTCGGCGAAGGCGGCGCACCCGGCACACCCGCGCAGATGCGCGCGCACGCGGCGTCCCCGCAGGGCGCGCCGATCTCCGTCAGAGACGATCTGCTGGATCTCGTCACATCTCATGCCGCGCCCCTCGGAGAACTCCTGAAGGGAGCGCCGCGCCTCGAGCACGGTCTGCTTGGCGGCGCCCACCGAGATGCCGAGCGCGTGGCCGATCTCCTCGTGGGAGAGGCCGCTCAGCTCGCGCATGACGAGCGCGCCGCGCTGGCGCTCCGGCAGTGCGCCCAGGTCCGACAGCAACTGCTTGACCCGCGCGCGCTCCTCGGCGACCTCGTGGGGCGACGGGACCGTTGAGCCCGGGTCGTCGGCAAGCTCCTGCTCCGGGCGGCGGCGGCGCAGGAGCGAGATCGACTCGTTGTGGGCGATGCGGAACAGCCATGGCCGCAGCGGAGCGTCCCGCCGGCCGTCGCGCAGCGCGACCAGCGCCCGCGTGAACGTCGTCTGCAGGGCGTCCTGCGCGTCGGTGTCGTTGCCCACCAGCGATCGGCAGTAGCGATAGACCGGCTGATGAAAGCGCTGGTAGAGCACCGTGAAGGCGGCCTCGTTGCCATGGCCGACGAGACGGGCCAGCCGCTCCTCGCCGGTCAGACGCAGCGGCAGGACAGCCGAGGGCGCGGCCGCGGGCGGAGACGGGGAGACGTGGGCTTCCACTACACACATAATCGACTACGCAGCGCCGGAGTGAAAGTCAGAACCAATCGTCCGTCCACCTGCCGCCGCCGGCCCTCGCCGTGTGGTGCGCGGCAACACGAGCGCGGTTTGCAATGACCCGCGGCCAGCTTATGATCCGGGCGACCGGGCACGGTGGGTGCGGACGCCCGCATCCGGCGGCGCCGGGGAGATGACCAGGCTGAGGCCGGGCCACAGAACCCATCAGCCACACAGGAGGTCCGGGCAGTGACCAAGCAGACATTCGTGATCGCGGGGGCGAGCCTCGCCGGCGCGAAGGCGGCCGAACGACTGCGGGAGCACGGGTTCGACGGCCGCATCGTTCTGGTGGGTGCAGAACCGGAGCGGCCGTACGAGCGCCCGCCTCTCACCAAGGACTACCTGAGGGGCGAGTCCGAGCGGGAGAAGGCGTACGTGCATCCTGCCGCCTACTACAAGGACAACGAGATCGAGCTGATGCTGGGGACGGCAGTCAGCGCGATCGCGCCCGCCGAGCGGGAGATCACCGTCGCCGACGGCCGTCGGCTCGGCTACGACAAGCTCCTGCTGACAACCGGGGCGCAGCCGCGGCCCCTCCCGGTGCCCGGCGCCGAACTCGCTGGTGTGCACTATCTGCGCACCCTCGCCGACTGCGACGTGCTGCGGGAGCGCCTCGCCGCCGGCGGGCGCGTGGCGGTCGTCGGCGCCGGATGGATCGGCAGCGAGTTCGCCGCCTCGGCACGCCAGTCCGGGCTTGATGTGACCCTGATCGATCCGCTGGCGCTGCCCAACGAGCGGATCTTCGGTGCCGAGATCGGCGCCTTCTATCGCGACGTGCATGCCGAACGCGGGGTCGCGCTCATGCTCGGCGACGGCGTCGAGGCGTTCGAGGGCGACGGCGCCGTGAGCGCGGTGCGGGTGAGCAGCGGGCAGCGGGTCGAGTGCGACTTCGCCGTCGTCGGCATCGGCGTCACGCCCAATGACCAGCTCGCCCGCGAGGCTGGCCTGGCGACCGAGAACGGGATCGTCGTCGATGAGCACCTCCAGACATCGGTTCCGGACGTGTACGCGGCCGGCGATGTCGCCAACGCCTGGCATCCGTTCTATGAGACGAGGGTCCGCGTCGAGCACTGGTCGACGGCGCTCAACCAGGGAGGGGCGGCCGGGAGCGCGATGCTCGGCAAGCTCGACGCCTACGACCGGATCCCGTACTTCTTCTCAGACCAGTACGACGTGGGGATGGAGTACTCCGGGTACGCGACGAGCTGGGACGAGGTGGTCTTCCGCGGTGCCCGGGAGAGCGGCGAGTTCATCGCGTTCTGGCTGCGCGACGGCTGCGTCGTGGCCGGGATGAACGTCAACGTCTGGGACGTCAACCAGCACGTCCAGGCGCTGATCCGCTCACGCCGGCCGGTGGATGCCGACGCGCTGCGCGATCCGGACACCGAGCTTCAGGCCCTGGCCGGC
>DASSZQ010000196.1:0-4741 GCA_035702755.1 Solirubrobacteraceae bacterium
GCCGACGCGACCGTGCACACGGCCGCAGCGCCGCTGGCGGTCACCGGCTGCTCGGCGCTGCCGTTCTCGCCGGCGTTCCGGGTGAGCGCCACCCGCGACAGCGCCGACAAGGGGGTGACGGTGACGACCGATATCACCCAGGCGGCGGCCGAGTCGCCGAGTCGCTCGGTGACCCTGGCGCTTCCGGTGGGAGCGTTGTCGCCCAACGTCGCGTCGGTGAAGCTCCTGTGCGCCAACCTGGCCAGCGGCACCTGCACGCCGGTCGGCGCGGCCACCGCGACGTCGCCGCTGTATCCCCGGCCGCTCACCGGCCAGGCGTATCTGACCGGCACGTTCACCGGCCTCACGCTCACCATCGTGTTCCCGCCCCCGTTTCCGCTGACGCTCACGGGCACCGTCGATCTGTCCGCCGATGCCACGGCGTTCACCGGGCTGCCGGACATCCCCCTCACCGACCTGAAGGTCACGCTGAACTCCGGGCGCTACGCGCTGTTTGATGCGAACTGCGCCACGCCGTCCGGACCGGCATCCGCCAAGCTGACCGATCAGAACGGCGACAAGTCGGCCACGGCGCCGGCCCGGGTGACGCTCGCCGGATGCCCCGGGTCGACCGCGGGCCGCCCCGGGACGACCGGCGGGCGCTCCGGCTCGCGGCCGGGTCGCCGCCCCCGTTACCGGCTGTTCGACGTCCGCTTCTCCGGGCTGCCCGGCGACCATCCGGCGCTGAGCTTCCGTCTCGCCGGCGGCCGGTTGACCGCGATGACCGTGGAGCTGCCGGCCGGACTGCGGGCCGGCGGACGCACCGCGGTCCGGCGCCGCGTCCGGACGTCGGCCGGCGGCATCCGGTCGGTCACCGTCCGCCACGGCCACCTCGTGATCCGCCTGCGCCGGGCGGTCGCCTCCACCACCGTCAGCATCCGGCCGGGTGCGCTGCGCGAGGACGGCGGTCTGCGCCGCCGTGCCCGGACGCACCGGCTCAAGCGTCTCTCCCTGACCGTCGTCGCCGCGCGCGTCCGGCTGACGGCACACACCACCCACCTGGGGCTCTAGCCGGGCCGATGCGCACCGTGATCACGCTGCCTCGCCTCACCCTCGCTCTCGCCGTTGCGTTCGCCGCGCTGGCGCTGGCGCCGGCCGCCGGAGCCTCGACGTCGGCGACGATGACGCTTGACCAGAGCGCCGGCCACTCCGCCGGCTCCACCGTCAACCTGGGGCTGGACCTGAAGTTCACCAACAGCGGCACCGATTCCCCCCAGCACCTGACCCTCAACCTTCCGCCCGGGCTGCTGGCCAACGCGTCCGTCGACGGCGGCGCCTGTCTGCGGACGGCCAATGTGTCCGGGACCGCCTGCCGGGTGGGGACGGGGACGGTCACCGCCACCGCGGATCCCGTCGGTCTGCTCAACGTGCCCGTGCCGGTCTCGGTCCCGGTCAGCTTCTACCTGGTTCCGCCCCCGTCCCCCGGAGACCTGGCCGGCCTCGCCGTGGAGGGTCTGGGCGAGCAGATCGGCTCAACCGCCGGCATCCGGGTTCGCCCCAGCGGAGACCCGCACGGCGTTGGGGTGACGCTGGCGCTCGTGCTCCCTGACCAGCTCCCGCTGACCCTGCCCCTGGTCGGTCACGTCAACGCCGCGCAGATCTCGCTGACCGAGATCAACAGCACGTTCGACGGCCTGCGCTACCCGGGCACCTGCCCGGCGACGCCGGCGGCGCTGACCGCCACCGTCGACTCCTACCAGGACCCGGCGCTGCACACGCTGACGGCGCCGCTGGCGGTCACCGGCTGCTCGGGGCTGCCCTACTCGCCGGCGTTCCGGGTCAGCGCCACCCGCGACAGCGGCGACCGTCAGGTGAGCCTGACGACCACCATCACCCAGGCCGCCTCCGAGGCGCCGTCGCGGAGCGTCTCGCTGGCGTTCCCGGGAGCCACCCTGGCGCCGAACCTGGCGTCGATCCAGGCGCTGTGCGTCAATCTCGCATCCGGCACGTGTCACGCGGTCGGCTCGGCCACCGCCGTCTCGCCGCTATATCCCAAGGCGCTGACCGGTCAGGCGTATCTCACCGGGTCGGCGAGCGGCCTCGCGCTCACGCTCGTGTTCCCCTCGCCGTTCCCGCTGACGCTGACCGGCTCAGTCGACCTCGTGGCCAACTCGGCCACGTTCACCGGCCTTCCGGACATCCCCCTGACCAGCCTGGCGGTGACCCTGGTCGGCGGCGCCCACGGCCTGTTCCTGTCGACCTGCCAGGCGCCGAGCGGCACGGCGACGGCGACCCTCACCGACCAGAACGGCGACCGCACGGCGCGCGTGCCCGGCCGGTTCACCGTCGCCGGATGCCCGGGCGCAAGCGGGGGCGGTGGCCCGGCGGGTGGCGGTCTGCCGAGCGCGGTGGGGGGCCGGGGCAACGGGTCAACGAGCCGTGGCGTGACCGTCGCCGGGGCGAGGTTCAGCCGCGGCCGGTTCACCGGACTGCGCTCCGGTCATCCGGCGTTGAGCTTTCGCATCTCGGCGCCCCGGCTCTCGGCGCTGACGATCGCGCTGCCCAGAGGACTGCGCTTGCTCCACCGCCGGACGCGGGCCCATGTCGCCCTCGGCGGCGGGCGGGTGGCGTCGCTGACGATCATGCGCGGGCGCCTGGTCATCGACCTTCGGCGTGCCGTGGCCGGGGTGACCGTGCGGATCGGTCGCGGATTGCTGGCCGAGACGGCTGGCCTGCGGCGGCGGGCCCAGGCTCGGCGGCTCACGCGCCTGCCGGTGGCCGTCGCCGTGCGCTACGCCGGGGGGCGGCACTCCACGCTCCACGTCCAGATCACCGACCTGCGGTAGGCCCCCAGGCGATTGCGCCGGTCCGGCGCCGGGCCCGGGCACGCGTTTCCGGCCTGGGCAGGTGGGTACGGCTGTCTCATGGCGACCGCGCAGGCCACCGTTGACGAACTGCTGACGCGCCACGGGCAGACGTTCGCCGAGGAACTGGGCATCGATCTCGACAAGCCGACACCCTCGGCGCTGTTTGAGCTGCTGTGCGCCTCGGTTCTGTACAGCGCGCGGATCGGTTCCCAGATCGCCACCGAGGCGGCGCGCAACCTTCAGCGTCGCGGCTGGCGAACCGCGCACGCGATGGCCGATTCCCGCTGGGAGGAGCGCGTCGAGGCGCTCAACGAGGCCGGCTATGCCCGCTACCAGGAGCGCACGGCGACGATGCTCGGCGACCTCGCCGAATTCCTGAGCGATCGCTACGGCGGCGACCTGCGGCGGCTGCGTGACGAGGCCGACCGCGACCCGCGGCGCGAGCGTGAGCTGCTCAAGGAGGTCAAGGGTCTCGGCGACGTCGGTGTCGACATCTTCTTCCGGGAGATCCAGGTGGCGTGGGCGGAGCTGAGGCCGTTCGCCGACCGCCGGGCCCTGCAGGCGGCCAAGCGCCTGAAGCTCGGCGATGACGCCGAGGCGCTCGCCGAGCGGACCTCCGGCCCGCAGCAGCTGGCCCGGCTGGTGGCGGCGCTCGTGCGCTCGGCGCTGGAGCACGACCAGGACGACGTCCTGCGAGCCGCCCGGTCGTGATGCTCGACAGGGCGCAGATCACGCGCCTGCTCGACGAGCAGGGGTCGATGAGGCGGCGATGAAGCGGCGCGGGTGATCTTGCCGGGCTCGCCCGGGGCGCCGACGTGATCATCGGACTGTCGGTGGTGGACGATGCGGACGCGATGGCCGATGATGCCCTCGTGCTCGCCCTTGCCAACCCGCAGCCGGAGGTGCACCCCGACGAGGCGCCCGACGCGTTCTGCCGCGCCGCGGGGCAGCGGTGAGTGCACCGGCGCCGCGGCGCGTCGCGCTGTTCATCACCTGCTTTAACGACACGCTGTTCCCGCGGACGGGACAGGCCATGGTGGCGTTGCTGGAGCGGCTGGGGGTGGGGGTGGACTTCCCGCTGGAGCAGACCTGCTGCGGGCAGATGCACTTCAACACCGGCTATGCCGATGAGACGGTGGCGCTGGTGCGGCGGTTCGTCGACGTGTTCGGCGACAGCGAGGTGGTGGTGTCGCCCTCGGCGTCGTGCGTGGGGATGGTGCGCGACTATTACGCGCGGGTGGCGGAGCTCAGCGGCGATCCGGGGCTGGCCCGGGCGGTGGCCGAGCTGGCGCCGCGGGTGCTGGAGCTGACCGAGCTGTTGGTCGACCGCATGGGGGTGGAGGACGTGGGCGCGTTCTTTCCCCACCGGGTGACTTATCACCCCACGTGTCACAGCCTGCGGATGCTGGGGGTCGGCGCGCGGCCGCTGCGGCTGTTGCGGGCGGTGCGGGGCATCGAGGTGGTGGAGCTGCCGGAGGCGGCGGAGTGCTGTGGGTTTGGCGGGACGTTTGCCGTCAAGAACGCTGATGTGTCGGTGGCGATGCTGACCGACAAGGTGCGCTCGATTCTTGATACCGGCGCCGAGGTGTGCGTGAGCGCGGATAACTCGTGTCTGATGCACATCGGCGGGGCGCTGTCGCGCCAGCGGGCGGGAGTGCGGACGATGCATATCGCCGAGGTGCTGGCCCAGACCGATGCGGTGCGGACCGACCCGCGGGCACACCGGGCATGACCGGCAGCGGAGAGACCGGCAGCAGCCGGGATGCGATTCCGCCGTTTCCGCAGGCGGCGCGCACGGCGCTGGCCGATTCCCAGCTGCGCCACAACCTCGGTCATGCCACGCAGACGATCCGGGCCAAGCGCGCGCAGGTGGTGGGCGAGGTCGACGATTGGGA
>DASSZQ010000010.1:0-4044 GCA_035702755.1 Solirubrobacteraceae bacterium
CCGGAGCTCGCCGATGCCGCCCGCTCGCTCGTCGCCCGGCTTGGCGCCGCCGCCTGAGCGAAGGTGCCGGCCCGGTTCGTTTGACCGCTGTCCGAGCGGGAAAGGATTGCTGCACAGCGCACAAACTAACCGGGCGGCAACAGGGAGGCAGCAATGGCAACCAAACGGGTTAGCGGGCGAGCGATATACGTCTTCGGGGCACTGGGTGGCCTGCTCTTCGGCTACGACACGGGGGTCATCTCCGGCGCCCTGCTGTTCATCCCCAATGACTTCAAGCTGTCGCCATTCCTGCAGGGCGCGATCGTCGCCGGGCTGCTGCTGGGGGCGATGATCGGCGCCGCCTTGGCCGGCCGCCTCTCCGACGCGCTCGGCCGCCGGCGGCTCATCATCGCCGCCGCGGTGGTCTTCACCGGCGGCGCCATTCTGGCCGCACTGGCGCCGAGCGTGTGGGTGCTCATCGCGGCGCGGTTCATCATCGGCCTGGCGGTGGGCACATCGGCGCTCGTCGTGCCGCTGTACCTCTCCGAGATCGCCCCCACCGAGATCAGGGGCGCCGTCACCTCGCTCAACCAGCTGATGATCGTCGGCGGGATCCTCGTCGCCTTCATCGTCAACGCGATTCTCGCCTCCTCGCAGAACTGGCGGCTCATGCTGGGGCTCGCCGCCGTGCCGTCCATCGTCCTGTTCGCCGGAATGCTGTTCATGCCGGAGACGCCGCGGTATCTCGTGCACTCCGGCGAGGAGGAGACCGCCCGGGAGGTGCTGGAGGATCTTCCGGGGGACGAGTCCGCGGAGGAGCGGATCGAGGAGATCCAGGAGGTGGAGCACGAGGAGGAGGAGACGGGACTCCGCGCGCTGTTTGCGGCGGCCTGGGTGCGCCCCGCGCTCATCGTCGCCGTGGGGCTGGCCATCTTCCAGCAGCTCGTCGGCATCAACACCATCATCTACTTCGCGCCGACGACGCTGACCAACGTCGGCTTCGCCAAGACGAGCGCGATCTACGCCAACCTCATCATCGGCGTGGTCAACGTGGCGATGACGATCGTCGCCGTCAAGATCATCGACCGGGTCGGCCGCAAGCCGATGCTCTACGCCGGCGTCGCCGGCATGGCCGGCAGCCTCATCGTCCTCGGCGTCAGCCTGTCGGTGCTGCCGACCCCGCACCATCCGGGCGATCCGGCGGCGATCATCACGCTCGTCTGCCTGGGCACGTTCATCGCCTCGTTCGCCGCCACCTGGGGCCCGGTGGCGTGGGCGATGATGCCGGAGGTCCTGCCGTTGAGCGTGCGCGGCACCGCCATGGGCGTGGCCGTGTTCTGCAACTGGGGCGCCAACTTCCTCGTCTCCCAGACGTTCCCCCCGCTGCTCTCCAGCCTCGGACCCGGGCCGGTCTTCCTCGGCTATGCCGCCATGGGGATTCTCGCCGGCCTGTTCGTCAAGGCGTTCGTGACCGAGACGAAGGGCCGCAGCTTGGAGGACATCGAGGCCGACCTCCAGAAGGGCCGCGAGAAGCGGAGCGTCCGGTCGTCACGGCGTCCCACCGCCGTCTCTCGCTGACCCCCGGTTTCGCAGACAGGGGTACCCCCCGGTTCCGGCGCCCGCTCCGCGCCGGCGCCGGGCCTGGGGCCGGCGCCCGGTGCTCAGTACGAGCCCTGGAGCAGCGACATCATCGCCGGCGCACTCCCCGGACCGACCGGTGCCCCGCTGGCGTCGGCGAAGCCGATCTCCAGGTGGGGCCCGGATGAGATCCCCACGATCCCATAGCCGACCTCGGAGATGACCTGTCCCTGGGAGACATGGGTGCCGACCGGGACCCAGTTGCCCGGACCGGCGTGGCCGTAATAGACGTAGTCGTAGCCGGCGAGCGGGCTGTCGCAGTGAAGCACCGGGGCCGAGGGCCCAAAGCCACCGATCCCGTGCAGCACGACGGTTCCGGAGCAGACGGCGTACTCCGGGGTGCCGCCCGGAGCCGAGATGTCGACGCCGTCGTCCAGGCTCCAGGTGCTCGGCGGCGACGCCGACCCCTTCGGCATGGGAAAGACGAAGCCGCTGCCGGAGGGGGCGCTCGGCGCCGGGGCGGGCGCCGGAGCCCCACCGCCGCCACCGCCGGCCCCGGACGCGCTGGAGGGGCTGGGGGTACTCGCCGCCGCCTGCTGGGAGGCGGCCCGTTGGGCCGCGGCCCGCTGCGCGGCAGCCCGCGCCGCGGCCGCCCGCTGCGCCGCCTCCAGCGCGTTCAGCTGGCTGGTGAGCGACGCGACCTGCGCCCGGGCCGAGACGAGCTGCCCCGTCTGGTGGGCGCGGGCGCGCGCCACCGTCAGGCGCTCGGACACAAGGGTCACGCGGGTCTGGCCGACGCTGTTGCGCTCGCTGAGCACCTGATCGGCCAGCTGCTGCTGGCGCTGCGAGAGCCTGCCCAGCTTGACCGCTTGGGCGGCCACCGCAATCCGGGCGGCGCGCACGCTCGCGGCGACACGCGTGTCCTGATGACCGACGCGCTGCACGAAATTGAGCCGGTTGAGCAGGTCGTTGAAACCGCTGGCCTCCAGCACCACCTCAACAAGATCAGGCTGGCCGCCCTCGTAGCTGCCCACCAGCTGCTGGGCAAGCACCTGCTCGTCGACGGCCTCGGTCGCCTCCAGGCGCTTGAGCCGCGCCTGCGCCGCGGTCAGCTGAGCCCGCAGCGCATACAGCTCGTGGAGCTTGGCGGTCAGGTCGCTCTGCAGCCCGGCGAGCCGGTGCGAGATCGCCGCCACCGCGGTGTTGAGCTGGTTGACCCGGCGCGTCTCCGAAGCGACGGCGCCGCTCAGGCTGGAGACGCGGCTGCGGCCACTGGCGATTCGCTGCTGCAGCCCGCTGCGCGTCGCCGCGCGGGCCACCGGCGCCCGGGATCCGGCCAGCGCCACCGCGGCCGCGATCGCCATGACGGCGAGCAGCGCGAGGGCGAAAGGCAGCGCGCGTCTGCGGGGCTGGGGCGAGGACTGGTGTGGATGACGCATGTCGCGCCTCGGCGTGCCGCAGGCGCACGGCACGTTCTACCGGGGTCGACGAACGTAACACGGCTTCGGCACGCGGCGTCCGCCCCACGACGTTCTGCAAGAAAACGTGCACCGGCAGGAATTCCCTCCCCCCCGGCGATCGAAGGCGTTCCAAAGGCCCAGTGGGAGCGGATCTACTCGCCCGGATACCGGTGAGGGGTCACCGCTTGGCGGCTATGCCAGGAGGGAGTGGCGGGGGCAGGATTCGAACCTGCGAAGGCTGAGCCGCGAGATTTACAGTCTCGTCCCTTTGACCGCTCGGGAACCCCGCCAGGGGGCTGCTGAGTCTAGCGACGGAGGGGCTGAGCGGAGTGGCTGACCCGGCTCAATCTCATAGCCCGCGTACTTCGGCCCACCGAGGCGAAGGCCAGACCCGCCGTCCACGACATCAGACGGAATGAACCACCTCCGGCCATCACCGACAAGCACGAAGAGATAGTCGTACCGGCCGGGATCAAGCCGCTTCACGAGACCGTTCCAGCTCCGGTTTCCCCCGCGCGTACAGACCGTCACCTCCCACCGCCCAAGGCGATAGACGGAGGAGGTCTTGACCTGGATGCCCACCAACCCCCCGCCAAAGTCCGTCACAAGGTCGACGTCCCGGCTGTGTCCCACTGGCAGAAACACAGGCGCTCCCGTCGACAGCAGCCACGTGATCGCCGACCGCTCGCCCTGGTCCCCCTGTCCTCTCGGATCCCGCTTGACCATTTCGTCCATGCGACAAAGATACGCGCCCCATCGGACAGAAAAGCCCTGCAAAATGCAACAAAACTGTCACAACTTCGGGAAGGCTCGACGGGGTCCCTGCAGACGCGGCGCGCCCCCCGCCCCATCCAGCGAACCCGGCCGGTAGGGTCACGTGCGTTCGAAATCCGAATCCGGGCCGACGACCTCGAACGCACTTGCCGCCATACGCCACTCACGGACGAAATCGGAAGGCGCGTTCCGGATTTCGAACGAACCGGGGGTGCTCCGCTCCGCTCCGCTTCCCTTCGCCCCGGTCCCGGGC
>DASSZQ010000077.1:0-10376 GCA_035702755.1 Solirubrobacteraceae bacterium
TACGCCACGGCGGTGGCGGGGCCCTCAAGCAGGACGCCCGGGAGCTTGTGCAGCCCCATGATCTCGATGACGGTGCGGACCTGCGGCTGGGCTCCGCACAGGCGGATGGCGCGGCCGTGGGCGCGCAGGCGCCGGGCGAGCATGGCCAGGTCGAGCATCAGCGAGGCGTCGGCGAACGCGAGCTCGGACAGGTCGACGATCACGTCGGCCTGCGCCCGGATGGCGCGAATCAATGCCTGGCGACGGAAACCCTGAGTGCTGCGGTCCTCGTCACCGGCACATCGCAATCGAGGGGGCTTGTCATCGAAGACGACGATCGCGGAAACCTACTCAAATCGTGTGCTATTTGGCAAGTTGACAGACCTATTATCTGCCCGTGTTGCGACGGAAAGCGCGGCCGGGGTATCTAGACTCGAACCATGGCAACAGTCGACGAAGTCAAAGAGGCGCTGCGCGACGTCATCGATCCGGAGCTGGGGCTCGACTTCATTGAGCTCGGGCTCGTCTACGACGTGGAGATCGACGGCGGCACCGTCAAGATCACATACTCGCTGACCACCCCGGGCTGCCCCATCGGGCCTCAGGTCTCTGAGCAGATGGAGGAGTTCGTCGGCGACCTCGACGGAGTGGATGAGGTCCAGCCGGTCCTCACGTTCACCCCTCCGTGGTCGCCGGAGCTGATGAGCGAGGACGCCAAGTTCGCGCTCGGTTTCTGAGCGGCGCCTGGCGCGCCGCGCTGAAGGGCTCGGTCCGCTGAGCATCGGGCGATCGTGACTGGGAACGCGGTGACCGTGACGTGCCCGGCAGAAAATGTGCCGGGCACACGGCACCTGGTCTGATCAGGCGCAATCCTTCCCGTTAGGGCCGGATGTGAAAACGCCGCGCGCCGGCGGACTGGTCAGCGTGCGGACCGGTGACCGCCCCCGCTCCGCAATTTCCGGGGACGGGTGACGAGGCCCGCGCCGGCGGGTCGCCGGGGACGGGTGACTAGACCCCGCCCTGCAGTTCGCGCCGGAGGTCGATGGCGCGCATGTCGTGTTCGCCCGGCAGCTTGGCCAGCACCGCGAGAACGACGTCGCGCACCTCATGCTCCTCGTGGCCGAGATCGTCAAACAGCGACTTGAGCGCCGTGTGCACGATCTTGAGCTGAGCTGCGGTCAGCTCCAGGTGAAAGGCGATCTCGCCGGGCTTGATCAGTCCCTCGTCGTCCATCGTTGCCCCCTTAGGTGTCGTCGGTGCGTCTGCGGGTGGGGCGCGAGCCGCGCTCGCGCTTGGCGCGCATGTCGGCGGCCGGACCGCGCTTGGCGCGGCCGTGAGCCGGAACGATCGGAGCCGGACCGCCAATGGCGCCGTTGCCCGAGGCGACCGGCGGCGCGCTCCCGTTCCCGCTGCCATTGCCATTGCCGTTGCCGGCGGCGCGAGCGCGCGCGCGGGCGGGACGCCCCCCGCGGGCGGCGGCGAGCAGCTCGGCGAGCGCCGACTCGATCCCGTCCGCGACCACCTCGATGTCCGGCATCGCGTCGAAGTCACCGAGCAGCCCGTAGTCCAGGCCGCCGTTGTAGGACATGATCGCGATCGCCAGCGCATGGTCCTCAGGCAGGAAGGCCACCGGGAACAGATCCTCCAGCTCGCGCCCCAGCACGTAGAGCGGCATCTGGGGGCCGGGGATGTTGGTCACGATCAGGTTGAACAGGCGGGTGGAGAAGTTCAGCCGCGACGCCTGAGCGAGGATCGTCGGCGGCGCCAGGCTGTTGACAGCGGCGAGGGTCGCCGCGCCGACGGCCTGTTTGGACTCCTTCAGACCGTCCATGGCGGTCCGGATGAACCGCAGCCGGGCGACGGGATCATCGATGTAGACGGGCAGGGGCCCGCGCATCACCGTCAGCTGGTTGCCGAGCGTGCCCCGCTGGTCGGAGGTGCGAACCGAGACCGGCACCAGTGCTCGCATCTCAAGGCCCTCGGTGCGGATCCCCCGCGACCGCAGCCACTGGGCGAGCGCTCCGGACACGACCGACAGCACGACGTCGTTGACCGTCCCGCCGAGCGCGTTCTTGACCTCCTTGTAGTCGGCCAGCTCCTGGCGGACGACCGCATAGCGGCGGTGGGGCCCGATGGTGACGTTGAGCGGCGTCTCCGGTGCCGGGTTGAGTTCGGCCCACACAAGCTCGCCCAAGCCCTCCATCGCATCCTTGACCAGGTTGAACGTCGTGGCCGGCCGCGTCGCCGCCGCCAGCCCCCGCGTCATCAGCGCGGCCGTGGTGCGAACCATGCCCCGCACGCCGGCGAGGACGAGGTCCGGCGGGGTGGGTTCCGGCTCCGGCCGCCAGGGCTCGAGATCGTCCTCAAGCGCCCGCGGCTCGCGCTGAAGGTCGAGCAGCACCGACGCCAGGTCCACGCCGGAGATCCCGTCGACCAGGGCGTGGTGGGTCTTGGAGATGAGCGCAAAGCGCCCGTCGGCGAGCCCCTCCACCAGCCAGTTCTCCCACAGCGGCTTGGAGCGGTCCAGCTGCTGGGAGGCGATGCGCGACGCCAGCAGGAACAGCTGCTCCTCGGTGCCGGGGGCGGGAAGGGCCGTGTGGCGGACGTGGTACTCAAGGTTGAAGTCCGGGTCGTCGACCCACAGCGGCCGCCCGGTCTCCAGCGGCGGCGTGGCCAGCTTCTGCCGGTAGCGCGGGACCAGGTGCAGGCGGCTGCGGACGTGGTCCAGGTAGTCCTCGAAGTCCGGCGCCGGGCCCTCAAACAACAGCACCCCGCCGATGTGCATGTGCGACGCGCGGCCCTCCTGATGCAGGAACGACGCATCGATCGAGGTCAGGCGGTCCAGATGCTGCTGTGACAAATCGGCGTCTCCCCGTGTGTGCCAGACGAGGGACAAGCGTACCCCACGCTCATGCCCGCGGCGCCGGGCGACGGCGGCCGGGCGCGACCGCAGCCGCCGCGGGGAATCCAGTAGCGTTCACGACCAGTCGCATGGCGTGGGATTTCTCCACTGAGCCGGAGTTCGAGCGCAAGCTGGAATGGATGCGCGGATTCGTCCGCGAGCAGATCTGGCCGCTCGAGACGCTGCTTGAGGACCTCGGCTGGGAGGGCCTGCAGCAAGCTGTCAAGCCGCTGCAGGAGGAGGTCAAGGCGCAGGACCTGTGGGCCGCCCACCTGGACCCGGAGCTGGGCGGCCAGGGCTTCGGCCAGGTCAAGCTCGGGCTGATGCACGAGATTCTCGGCACCACCCCGCTGGCTCCGCTGTGCTTCGGCAACGCCGCCCCGGACTCCGGAAACTCCGAGATCCTGGCGATGGGCGGGACCCCGGAGCAGAAGGAGCGGTATCTGTACCCGCTGCTGGCGGGCGATCTGAAGTCGGCGTTCAGCATGACCGAGCCGGAGACGGCCGGCTCGGACCCGACGCTGCTGGCGACCCGGGCGCAGCGCGACGGCGACGGCTGGGTCATCAACGGCCACAAGTGGTTCTCCACCAACGGGTCGATCGCGGACTTCCTCATCGTCATGGCGGTCACCGACCCGGACGCGCGTCCCCACCAGCGCGCCTCGATGTTCATCGTCGACGCTGATACGCCGGGGGTTCAGATCGTCCGCGACGTTCCGACCATGGAGCACCCCTGGGAGAGCTGGGCGCGCTACGGCAACCATGCCGAGATTCGCTACGAGGACGTGCGGGTGCCGAAGGAGGCGCTGCTCGGCGCCGAGGGCGCCGGGTTCCTCATCGCCCAGCAGCGCCTGTATCCGGGGCGGATCCATCACTGCATGCGCTGGCTGGGGGTGGCCCGCCGGGCGTTCGACATGCTCTGCGAGCGCTCGCTGTACCGGGTGGCGCACGGCACGACGCTCGGCAAGCACCAGACGGTCCAGAACTGGATCGCCGATTCCGAGGCCGAGATGCTGGCGGCCCGCCTGATGACCCTGCACGCCGCGTGGAAGATGGACACCCAGGGCGTGCTCGCCGCCCGCCGGGAGATCGCGACGATCAAGTTCTTCGGCGCCAAGGTCCTGCACGACGTCGTCGATCGCGCGCTGCAGGCACACGGAGGGTTGGGCTACTCGACCGACCTGCCTCTGGAGGCCATGTACCGGTACGCGCGCGCGGCCCGGATCTACGACGGCCCGGACGAGGTCCACCGCGCCTCGGTGGCTCGGCAGGTCCTGCGCGGATACGAGCCGCCCGCCGATGAGATCCCCACCGAGTACATCCCCGCCCGGCGCGAGGCCGCGCGCCGGCAGTTCGCCGAACTGCTGCAGGCCGCCACCGCCAACGACTGAGGGCGCGCTCTTCACGAAGCCTTACCGGAGGTAGAGCTGACCTCTTCTAGACTCCAGACGATGGCAAGCTGCCCCGACACGCTGCTGCTGGCGACTCCGCGCGGCTACTGCGCCGGCGTTGACCGAGCCGTCCAGACCGTTGAGCGCGCCCTCGATCTCTACGGCGCGCCCGTCTACGTCCGCAAGGAGATCGTCCACAACAAGCACGTCGTGGAGCAGTTGCGCCGGCGCGGCGCGGTGTTCGTCGAAACCGAGGCCGAGGTCCCGGAGGGCGCGACCGTCGTCTTCTCGGCGCACGGCGTCGCCCCCAGCGTCCACGCCACGGCCCAGCGGCGTCGCCTGCACACCATCGACGCCACCTGCCCGCTGGTGACCAAGGTCCACCGCGAGGCGCTGAAGTTCGCCGCCGAGGGCTACACGATCGTCCTCATCGGCCACGCCGGCCACGAGGAGGTGGAGGGCACGATGGGGGAGGCCCCGGAGAGCATCGTCCTGGTCGAGGACGAGGCCGGGGTCGACGCGCTCGAGGTGCCCGACCCGCAGCGGGTCGCCTACATCTCGCAGACGACCCTCTCGGTCGACGAGACCCGCGCGATCATCCACCGTCTGCGCGAGCGCTTCCCGGCGATCGTCGGCCCGCGCACCGACGACATCTGCTACGCCACCACCAACCGGCAGGCCGCGGTCAAGGAACTGGCCCGGCAGTCGGAGCTCGTGCTCGTCATCGGCTCCGGAAACTCCTCCAACAGCAACCGCCTGGTGGAGGTAGCCCAGGAGTACGGCGCCGACTCCTACCTCATCGACAACGCCTCGCAGGTGCAGGACGAGTGGCTGGAGGGCAAGCGCGTGGTCGGCATCACGTCCGGCGCGAGCGCTCCGGAGGAGCTCGTCCAGAAGCTCGTCGACCTCTTCCGCGAGCGGGGAACGACCGACGTGCGCGAGCTGGAGGTCGTCCAGGAGGACGTCCGCTTCATGCTGCCCAAGGCCATCCGCCAGGCGATGGCGGTCGCCGCGGCGTAGACCCCGCCGCCCCCCGGTGGACAGCTCCAGAACGCTGGTCATCTCCGACCTGCACTTCGGCAGGTACGGGGGCGGGGACGTGCTGCGCTCCGCCGCCGCGCGCGGGCCGCTGCTGCAGGCGCTGACAGACTGCGACCGGCTGGTGCTGCTGGGGGACGTGCTGGAGCTGCGCCACGGCCCCCTCCGCGACGCGGTGCGGGCGGGCGCCGATGCGCTGCAGGAGATCGGTGGCGCCCTGGCCCCCGGCGGCGAGGTGGTCATCACCGCCGGCAATCACGACCATCACCTCGTCGCCGACTGGCTGGAGCGGCGCGCCGCTGACGCGTCACCGCCGGCGTTGACGCTGGAGTCCGACGTCGACTGGCGCCCCGGCGAGTTGCCGGCCCGGCTCGCCGAGCTGCTGGCGCCGGCGCGGGTCCGGGTCGCCTACCCGGGGGTGTGGCTGCGCGACGACGTCTACGCCACCCACGGGCACTATCTCGACCTGCATCTGACGGTGCCGACGCTTGAACGGCTGGGGACGGGGCTGATGCGGCGGGTCGTCGCCCTGGAGCCTGAGGCCCCACGCACCCCGGAGGAGTACGAGACGGTGCTGGCGCCGATGTACGCCTGGATCCACGCGATCGCCCAGCGGGCCGATCCCGTCCGCTGCGGGTTTCTGCACGGCGGGTCGGTCCGGGGATGGGCCGCGCTCACCGGTCCCGGGCGCCGCACCCTGCGCAGCCGGGCGCTGGCCGCGGCCCTGCCGGCGACGGTGGCCGGCCTGAACCGGGCGGGCCTTGGCCCGCTGCGCCGGGAGCTGACCGGCCCGGAGCTGCGCCGCGCCGGACTGCGCGCCGTCAGCGAGACGGTGACGCGGCTGGGCGCCGAGACCGGGTATGTGCTGTTCGGCCACACCCATCGCGCGGGTCCGTTGCCGGCCGACGACGGCGCCGAGTGGTGCACCATCGCCGGGACGCGCCTGATCAACACCGGCTGCTGGGTGGAGGAGCCCGCGTTCGTGGGCCCCGACCCGGGGGCCAGTCCCTACCGCCCCGGGTTCGCGGCGCTCATCGAGGGCGACGCGCCCCCGCGGCTGATCAACCTGCTCGACGGGGTGCGGCTGCCTGAGCGGCCCGTGAGCGCGGTGGGGGATTAGGCGGCTGGGCGAGCCCGGGTCAGGTCAGGCCGGGCGTGAAGCAGACGGCGTGGCAGGTCACGCCCGCGGAGAGCTCAAGGGCCAGTTCGCCGGCCGTGCTGCGGGGGTGGGAGAGCAGCTCATACGCGCCCGGATGATCGACGGCGACCGTGCGGCCGTTGGCGGTCACGCTGCCGGAGCCCTCCAGCACCGCCCACACCCCGCCGGCCTCGTACGGGCCGCTGTAGGGCCCGGGGATGTCCTCGCTCTGGGGGGTCAGCACGGCCCCGGGCGCGTCCTCCGGGCGGACCGGCGGCAGCGGCGGCTGCTGCTCGCCGAGCAGGTCCTGGATCGCCCGCTCGGTCTCCTCGTAGGCGCCCTCCCCGTAGTGGTAGTAGTCGAGCGCGTTCTGCCGGTTGAACAGATAGCGCGCCGGCCAGCCGAGGTTGCCGTAGGCCTGCCAGATCTCCAGGTTGACGTCGACGACGACCGGATAGGCGATCTGCAGGCGGTCCACGGCGGCGCGAACCGCCTCCGGGTCGGCCGACGGCGGAAAGCCGGAGCTGTGGATGCCGATCACCCGCAGCCCCGCGGCTTCGTAGCGCTCATGCCACGCGCGCATGTACGGCAGGGTGCGGATCGAGTTGGGCCGGCAGAAATCCCAGAACTCGACGAGCACCGGCCGGCCGGTCTGGCGCTCCATGCGCAGCGCCGCCGAGTTGACCCACGGCAGGTGCAGCGGGAACAGGGGGGCGGCGATGGTGGCGACGGGGGGACGCACGGCGCCGCCGATGGTAGAGGCGGGAGCTTTGCGGGGCGTTCCGTTAGGCCCAGCCGAGATCGTGCAATAGCCTGTATGAGACGCGGTTTTCCGCCGCTTTCCCGGCGCTATACTCCGTGAAGTATTGAATCCATACCGCCTTTGAGGAGTTTTCATCCATGACCCCGTCCGGAGCCGAAGTTCTCCGCCAGATCAAGAGCAGGATCGAAGAGGTCGATCCGTCGGTCGTGCGCGAGCAGGTCTCCAACGGCGCGGTGGTGATCGACGTGCGCGAGGCCGAGGAGTGGTCGACCGGCCACATCCCGGGCGCCAGGCACGTGCCCAAGTCGTTCTTGGAGTCGCGCATCGAGGGCGCCGCACCTGACCGCTCCCAGCACGTGATCCTCTACTGCCAGTCCGGCAACCGCTCGGCGTGGGCGGCCCGCACCCTCATCGACGACCTCGGCTACGAGAACGTGGAGTCGATGACCGGGGGGATCACGCTGTGGAAGGACCGCGGCTATGAGGTCGAGCAGCCGCGCACGCTGACCGCCGAGCAGCGCGACCGGTATTCGCGGCATCTGCTGCTGCCGGAGGTGGGAATCGAGGGTCAGCAGAAGCTGCTGGACGCCAAGGTGCTGCTCCTGGGCGCCGGCGGGCTCGGCTCACCGGCCGCGCTCTACCTCGCGGCTGCGGGCGTGGGGACGCTCGGCATCGTCGACGACGACACCGTCGATCTCTCCAACCTCCAGCGCCAGGTCATCCACTCATCCGAGCGCGTCGGCGTGCCCAAGGTCGACTCCGCCGAGCAGACGATCACCGCGCTGAACCCGGACGTCAAGGTGCAGAAGTACGCGACGCGCCTCGGCCCGGAGAACATCATGGACATCCTGCCCGGCTACGACATCGTCGTCGACGGCCTGGACAACTTCCCCACCCGCTACCTGCTCAACGACGCCTCCGTCCGCCTCCAGATCCCCGTGGTCTCGGCGGCCATCCTGGGCTTTGAGGGGCAGCTGTCGGTGTTCAAGCCCTACGACGGGCCGTGCTACCGCTGCCTGTTCCCCACCCCGCCGCCCGCCGAGCTGGCCCCGTCGTGCGGCGCCAACGGCGTGCTCGGCGTCCTGCCCGGGACGATGGGCCTGCTGCAGGCCACCGAGGTGATCAAGCTCATCCTCGGCGAGGGCGATCCGGCGGTCGGCCGGCTGCTGCTCTACGACGCCCTGGCGGCGACGCTGAGCGAGGTCAAGATCCGCCGCGACCCGGAGTGCCCCATCTGCTCACGGGAGCCCAGCGAGATCTCCGACGAGGAGATGGGCGTGTTCCCGGACTACGAGGCGTTTTGCGCCGGCGCGCACTAGCTAGGATCGCCACCCATGGCCACGATCAGAATCCCCCCTGTGCTGCGTCCCGCCGTCGGCGGTGAGAAGGAGCTGAGCGCCGACGGCTCGTCCGTCGGCGAGATCCTCCGCACCGTCGCCGAGGCGCACCCGGAGACCCAGTCCCAGCTGTTCGCCGCCGACGGCGGGCTGAACCGGTACGTCAACGTGTACCTCAACGACGAGGACGTCCGCGTGCTGGACGGCCTCGACACCGCGGTGGGAGCGAGCGACACGCTCGTGATCCTGCCCGCGATGGCCGGCGGCGCTCACTAAGAGCGTCGACCGGCCGCTCGGTCCCCCCGCGCCGCGGCCTCCGGGGCGCCCGCTCGGCCCTCGTGCCGCCGCAGTCGCCGGGAAGGTTCGAGCCGGTCCGGCGTCCTTGGGGGACAGTGACCCTGTCCAACCGCCAAGGAGCCGAGATGATCTCCTCGCGCCGTCGCCACCGCCGGGCTGCCGCTGCCGGCGCAGCCCTGTCCCTCGTCATCGTCGCCGCCATCGCCGCGGCCGGTTTCGCCGCGTTCGCCGCGGCCCGGTCCGCCACCCTGCGGGCGGCCACCGTCCGTCTCAGCGGGCCGTCAGGCCGCCGCACCGCGCGGATCGCGGTCACCGCCGGGGGCCAATCGGTGTACTGGCTGAGTGGCGAAAGCGCCCGCCATCTGAAGTGCACCTCCGCGGCCTGCATGGCCATCTGGCCGCCGGTCAGGGTCCATGGCCGGCCGACGGGCATCGGTCTGTCGGCGCGGCTGGGAACGGTGCGGCGCGGCCGGTTCACCCAGGTGACGCTGGGCGGGCACCCGGTCTACACCTTCGCCCCTGACGGGGGGCGGCGCGGGATCGCCACCGGCGACGGAATCCGCAGTTTCGGCGGCGTCTGGCACGTGTTCGGCGCGCGCTGAGCCGACCGGATTCGGTCCGCCCCAGGGGGGTGAGGTGGGGCGGCAGGCCGTGCGCCCCACCTCGCTACACTTCGTAAAGCAATGGCCGCCGAGAGCTTGCAGAACAAGCCATGCGGGGGACGCTACGGCGACATCGTTCAGTCGATCGGGCACACGCCGCTGATCGAGCTCAAGCGCCTCAGCCCCAAGCCGGGCGTGAGGATCTGGGCGAAGCTGGAATCGCGTAACCCCACGGGTTCCGTCAAAGACCGCGTCGCCCGCTCGCTGATCGAGGATGCCGAGGACAAGGGGCTCATCCGGCCCGGGCAGACGATCCTGGAGCCGACCTCCGGCAACACCGGGATCTCCCTGGCCATGATCTGCGGCCGCAAGGGCTACAACCTCAAGGTCGTGATGCCGGAGAACGTGACGCCGGAGCGCACGCAGTTGCTGCGCATGTACGGCGCCGAGATCGTCTACTCCGAGGGGTCCAAGGGCTCCAACGGCGCCGTGGAGAAGGCGCTGGACATGGCCGAGAAGGACGCCTCGTACTACATGCCCTACCAATACGGCAACCAGGCCAACCCGGATGCCCACTACAACGGCACGGCGCTGGAGATCCTCGAGGAGCTCGACGAGGTCAGCGCCTTTGTGGCCGGCCTGGGCACCGGGGGGACGCTCATGGGCAACGGCCGGCGACTGCGGGAGGAGCTGGGCGACAGCGTCAAGATCGTCGCCGCCGAGCCGATGCAGGGCGAGCCGGTGCAGGGCCTGCGCTCACTCGACGACGGCTTCATCCCGCCGATCATCGATCTGTCGCTGCTGGACCGCAAGATCTTCGTCACCAACCATGACGCGATCGTCTGGACGCGCCGGTTGCTCGACGAGGAGCGCGTGTTCGCCGGCGTCTCGTCTGGGGCGATCGCCCGCGTCGCCGTGCGCATCGCCGG
>DASSZQ010000131.1:0-7120 GCA_035702755.1 Solirubrobacteraceae bacterium
CGCCTCGCCTCGGTCCAGGCGCTGGAGCACCAGGCGCGAGGTGTCGGCGATGTAGGGCTCCAGCACATGGCCGTAGGTCAGGTACTCCTCGGTCATCGACTGCAGGTCCAGGCGCGGGTCCTTGGCGTAGGGCCGCAGCGACAGGCGCTTGGGATCAAGGGCGGCGATGATCTTCTTCTTGAGGATCTTCTCGTCGAGCAGGTCCTGGACGCGGATGCCGAGCCGAGCCGCCTTGTCGGCGTAGCAGGGGCCGATCCCGCGGCGCGTCGTGCCGATCTCCAGCTTGCCCAGCTTCGCCTCGCCGGCATGGTCGAGCAGCATGTGGTACGGCATGATCAGGTGTGCGTTGGCCGAGATCCGCAGGTCGCGGGTCTCGATGCCCCGGCGGCGAAGCTCGTCGAGTTCGTCGGTGAGTACCTTGGGGTCGACGACGACGCCGTTGCCGATCACGCACAGCTTGCCGGGATGCAGGATCCCGGACGGCATCAGGTGCAGCTTGTAGGTGACCCCGTTGCGGACGATCGTGTGGCCGGCATTGTTGCCCCCCTGGAAGCGCACGACGGCGTCCGCCCGCTCCGCGAGCAGGTCGGTGATCTTGCCCTTGCCCTCATCGCCCCACTGGGCGCCCACAATGACGATTCCTGGCATAGCCGCTGACCAGTGTAGGGCGGGCCGGGGAGGGCACGCACCTTGACACCTAGGGTCGCTAGGCCTAGCATCACCAAGTATGCGAGCAGAAGCACTGAAAGGTCATCTCGACGGTCTCATCCTGGCGGTGCTCGCCGGGGGGCCGTTGCACGGATACGCGATCATCGAGGAGCTCAAGCAGCGCAGCGGGGGGAGCCTGGCTCTGCCGGAGGGAACCGTCTATCCCGCCCTGCACCGCCTCGAGGCGGGCGGCCTGCTGGCCAGTGCCTGGTCGCAGGGTGACGGGCGCCGTCGGCGCGTCTATGAGCTGACGCGCCGCGGTGAGCAGGAGCTCGGCGTGCGCCGCACCGAGTGGCGCCAGTTCTCCCGCGCGGTTGAGGCGGTGATGGCATGAGCCCCAGCACGACCTACGAGCGGGCGCTGGCCCGGGAGCTGATCGCGGTTGGGATCACCGGTCGCCTGCGCGCCCGGATCCTCGACGAGTTCGCCGATCATCTGGCCTGCGATCCGGACGCTCCCCTGGGGGATCCGCGCGAACTGGCCCGTGACTTCGCCGACGTCATCGGCAGCGCGCGGGCCAAGACCGCCGCGGTCGCCGCCTTCGCCTCGCTCGTCGTCGCCGGCGTGCTGTTTGTGCTGGTGGTGGGGGGGATCGGCGGTGGTCTTCTGCGATCCGCGCAGGCGGCCGGGGGGCCGCTGCAGGGGCCACCGGCCCTGGCCACGGTGGCGGCGGCGATCGTCGTCGTGGCGACCCAGGTCGCCTTCGCCGCCGGCTGCCTGGCGGCGCTGCGCTGGCTGTGGCGGCGCGAGGCGAGCGTGCTGCCGGCCGCGGAGGCCGCCATCCTGCTTCGCCGGGCTGCCACGGGCGTCGGCGCCGGCATCGTCAGCATGGCCAGCCTGGCGGTGATCGTGCTCGCCACCCGCCATCAGCCGGGGGCCCAGCACACCGGGCTTGCCGTGGCCGGCGCGGCGGCGGGGGTCGTTGCCCTCGCCTCGGCTCTGCCGTCCCTGTGGTCGGCCTCCCGGCTGCGGCCGGTGATGCCCGGCGCCGCTGGAGACCTCATCGACGATCTGGGACCCCTGGCGCTCACGGGGCTGCGCGGGCGGCCGTGGCGGGTGGCGCTGCTCCTGGCCGGCGCCATCGTGGTGGCGGCCACAGCGCTCGGTGTCGTGACCGCCGACCCGTACGACGGCGCGCTGCGGGGGATCGCCGACGGCCTCGCCTGCCTGTTCGGCTTCGCCACCCTGGGGCGCTATCTCGGCCTGTGGGGCGGGGTCGGCGCGCCGCGCCAGCACACCCAGGCGCAGTAGCCGTCCGGAACCGGGAGGCGGCGGGCCCGCCACGGGCCCGCGGCGCCCCCCGGCCAGCCGACCGGCGACTCCAGCCGCCGCGGGTCGTAGCGCAGGGCATCACCCAGCGCCTTGGCCAGCGCCTCCTTGCTTGACCACAGCGAGATCACGGCCTCATCCCCGGTGGCCACCCCCGCCGCCCGTTCGCTCGGCGTGCTGATCGACTCCGCCAGCGCGGGCGAGCACGGCTCGATGCGCTCGATGTCGACGCCCAGCCGATCGTTGTGCCAGCCCACCAGCGCGTACGGGAACCGGTAGGAGCGCGAGACCGCGGCCGCCCCCTGCGCCGGCGCCCAGGCGCGCGCCAGTTCCCGGAGCCCCGCCTCATCACAACCGGCGCGCTCGGCGTCGATCAGCTCCAGGCGCGGTGCGCCGTCGTCCGGTAGCGCGATCCGCATGTTCCTGCCCCGCGGCGGGCCGGCCGGTGCCGCCTACGCGGCGACGACCGGGGTCCCGTGCCAGCGGGTCTGGGGCGGAAGCTCCTCGCCGCGGAGCACGACGGAGTGGCCGCACACGACCGTCCCCTGGCCGACGACCGTGTCCGGCAACACCACCGCGGTGGGGCCGAGCGTGGCTCCGGCCTTCAGCCGCGTGGGCCCGATGCGCAGCAGCCGATCGTGGAACAGGTGCGTCATCAGGCACGCCTCGCGGTTGACCGCGACGCCGTCGCCGAGGTCGATCATGTCGTATTCGGTGACCGCCGTCGTCTCACACCACACGCCCCGTCCCACCCGGCTGCCCATCGCCCGCAGGTACAGCGACATGACGGGTGTGCCGATGGCGAACCGCAGCAGGAGTTCGTCGGCCAACTGCTCCTGCGCCGAGTTCATCAGCTCATCGCGCCAGACGAAGTTGCACCACAGCGGATGCTGACCGCGGCGATAGCGACCCATCACCGTCCACTTGAGGACCACGGTGACCGCGGTGGCCACGATGCCGCTGGCCAGCAGCATGAACGGAGCCAGGAGAATCGCCGCGGCCAGTCCGAGATCCCGGCAGATCCAGGCCAGACCGATGATCTCCAGCGCCTCGATGGAGAGCGCGACCATGTTGGGGCCGAACAGGCGGAGCAGGTCCATGGTCGCGCGGGCCAGAACCAGCCGCCGCGGCGGATCGGTCGTCCGCGCCGGATCCGCGGCATCCGGCACCCGGGGGAGCTCCAGCGCCGGCACCCCCAGCCACGACGTCCCCGGGGCGGGATCGCGGGGGGCGAGCGTCATGACGCCGATCAGGGTGTCGTCGCCCGTCGTCGTGCCGCCGCGGAGGATCGCGCCCGGGCCCAGGAAGCTGCGGTTGCCGACCGTGATGGGGTCCAGGGCGAGCCAGCCTCCCCGCGAGCGCGCGCCGCAGAAGCCGATGTCGTCGGTGCACTGGCTGAAGTCGCCGAAGGAGACGAGCGGGTTGATGCCGCTGCTCACCGACAGCTCGGTCCGGCGCCCCACCTTCAGGCCCATGAGGCGATACCACGGCCGGGTGAACAGCGACGCGTAGAGGGGGAACAGGAGCGTGATCGCGCTGGTCTTGAGCTCCTCCGTGTACCACAGCGCCCAGCCGACGGACTCATGCTCGGCATGCCACCCGGGCGCCACCAGCCGCCACACCAGGCGCAGATTGAGCGCGAGCACGACCGCGGTCACCGGCACCGTGATGAGGGTGACGAGCACCACCTCGACGAGGATGAGGCCGATCGAGGTGTGAGTCGTCGGCAGCACGCCGCCGAGTTCGATCACCACCAGGATGGCGGGTGCGAACACGGCCAGGGCGAGGACCGCCTCCAGCACCAGGCTCCCGGTGAACAGCCACGCCCAGGTGCGGCCGCGCGGCCGGTCGGCCACCGGCGGCTCGTCCGGCCAGTGCTCGCCGGCGACGCCGACCCGGCTGGCCGGGGCCCCGCTCCAGCGCTCGCCGCGCGGAACCTCGCCGGAGATGACGCTTCCCGGCTCCACCTCGGCGCCATCGCCGATGACGCAGCCAGGCTCCAGCAGGCTGCGCGAGCCCACGCGGGCGCCGTCGCCGACCCAGATCTCGCCGACGACGAGCTCCTGGCCGTCGATCCACCAGCCGCGCAGATCGACGTTGGCCTCGATCGTCGCCCCGGCTCCGATGTGCAGCAGAGCGCCGGCCGGCGGAACGGTGGCCAGGCGGGCCCCCTCGCCGACGTCGGCTCCGACAAGGCGGGCGTAGCGGTCGGCCCAGGGGGTGCCGGCCAGGCGCTGGTAGCGGGTGACCTCGGTGAGGCGGTCAACGAACCACAGGCGGCAGGCCAGCCACGAGTAACGCGGGTACCGCCCGGGACGCAGTCCGCGGAGAAGCAGCCGGTTGCAGAGCACCTGAAGGGCGATGTGCGCCGGTGGGCTGGCGAGCACCAGCCACGCGAGGATCAGCCACACCCAGGCGACGTGCGGGGTGCCCAGCGAGACGACATCGCCGTAGGCGAGCGTGCCGAGCAGCCATGGGATCGACTGGAGCGCGAACAGCACCAGGACTCCCGCCAGCTGCATGAGGCCAAGACGGCGAAGCGGGCGGGGGGCGAGCGCCGTCCCCGTGGCCCGGGTGGACGCGCCGACGCGGGGCAGGTGTTCAGCCAGGGCGGCGAGCGTGCGATGCTCGTAGAGGTCGGCGACGGCGAGCGACGGATACTGCTCGCGGAGCACCGACACGAGCTTGGCCGCCGCCAGCGACGATCCCCCCAGGCAGAAGAAGTCGCTGTCGGCGTGAACGTCGACGGGGCCGAGCTGCTCACGCCAGCGCTCGGCCAGCCACAGCTCAGGCTCGGAGAGGGGGCGAACGCCGGCGGCATCGGCCCTCCCGCCCGGACGCTGAGGGGGTGGCGGCCACGGCAGCGCCGCCCGGTTGACCTTGCCGGAGGTGGCGACCGGCAGCTCTGCAAGCGCGACGATCAGCGGCACCAGGCCGGCCGGCATCCGCTCGGCCAGCGCGGCGCGGAGTGCGTCCGGCTCGGCGTCGCCGGCGACATAGCCGACCAGGAGCTTGTTGCCGGCGGCGGTTTCGCGGACGACGGTACAGGCCGCTCGGACGCCCGGCAGGGCGGCGAGCTGCGCATCGATCTCGCCCAGCTCGATGCGGCGGCCGCCGATCTTGACCTGGTGGTCGCGGCGGCCCATGTACGCCAACCCATCCGGCGTCTCGCGGACGATGTCGCCGGTCCGGTAGGCGCGCTCCCAGCCGAGGGCGGGCAGGGGCGCGTAGCGCTCGCGATCGGAGTCGGCGTCCAGGTAGCGTCCGAGGCCAACGCCGCCGATGACGAGTTCGCCGGTCTCGCCGCTGGGCACAGGGAGCCCGTCGTCACCGACGACGGCCGTCTCCCAGCCGCTCAGGGCAAACCCGATCGTCACCGGAAGGCGAGGGTGCAGCCGCGTCGCGGTGGAGACCACGGTGGCCTCGGTGGGACCGTAGGTGTTCCAGACCTCCCGGTCGGCGGCCAGGCGCCACGCCAGTTGATCCGGGCAGGCCTCGCCGCCCAGGATGAGGAGCCGGACCCCGGCCAGCGCGTCGTCGTTCCAGATTGCGGCGAGCGTCGGCACGGTCGAGATGACGCTCACCTGCCGCTCGGCCAGCCACGGTCCCAGCTCAACCCCGGAACGCACCAGCCGGCGCGGGGCGGGGACGAGCGCGGCGCCGTGCGCCCAGGCCAGCCACATCTCCTCGCAGCTGGCGTCGAAGGCGACCGACAGTCCGGCCAGCACCCTGTCCTCAGGCAGCACCTGCCACAGCTCCGACTCCGCGTTGACAAACGCGCCGGCCGCGCGGTGGGTGACGGCAACGCCCTTGGGCATGCCCGTGGATCCCGACGTGAAGATGACCCAGGCGTCGTCGGCGGCGGTGGGCCGGCCGCTGCGTCCGCCGGTCGGCGCACGCCAGTCAAGCTCCAGGCCGTCACCGACCACCGCGCACACCTTCGCCTCGCCCATGATCTGCTCCGCCCGGGCCGCCGGATCGTCGGCATCGACCGGCACGTAGGCCGCGCCGGCCTTCAGCACGCCGAGGATGGCGATGTACAGATCGGCGGTTCCGCTCGCCACCCGCACGCCCACCCGGTCGCCGGGGCCGACCCCGGCGCGCTGCAGGCGGCCCGCCAGTGCCTCGCCCGCGGCGGCGAACTGCTCGTAGGTCAGATGCGCTCCGGGAGCATCGATCGCCGTGCGCCGGGCCCAGGCGGCGACGGTGGCGTCAAAGATGTCAAGGAGCGTTTCTTGGGCCGCGGGTTCGCGGGTCGCCAGCAGGGCAGCCGGCTGCCGCCGCCCGTGGTCGAGCGTCAGGTCAATCGTCATTGCGGACTCCGGGGGAGGTTTGTGAGGCGGTCGTCCGCTCGGGGGTGCGCCCACCGCGAACTTCCAGGCGGGGCATAAGGTACGCGTAAGCTGTCGCCGCTCCGTTGGCGATTTACGCAATTCGTGTTAGGCGAGGGCCGCCTCAAGCTGCCGCTCTTTCCCTGCTAACCCGGCGTAAATGGAACGCCGATGCCCAGCTATAAAGTCCTGGCGCCGGCCCGTCTGTGAGCGGTCATGGGGGGCGGCGCGATCAGGCCGAGCGCAGGTCCGTCCGATGGTCGGCGGTGCGCGAGCCGGTCCGGCTGTTACGCCGTGCGCAGGTCCATCCGATGGTCGTGGCCGAGCAGCGGCAGTTCGTCGCACATCTCGGTCAGCCGCGAGACGGTGCGGGCGGTGATCTGCTCGCACAGGGCTTCGCGGTCAAGGATGTTGGTGGTGATCACCATCGAGCGCCGGTCCTCGTAGCGGGCGTTGACGATGGAGTACAGCTCCTCCAGCACCCAGTCGGTGGAGCGCTCGGCGCCGACATCGTCGATGTGAAGCAGGTCGACCTCGGTGAGGCGGTCGAGCAACTCGATGTGGGAGCGCTCGGCCCGGTGCGTGTCGCGGATCTCGTTGAGCAGCCGGGGCAGCGAGTAGATCGCCACCGAGCGGCCGGCCTTGAGCGCCGCCTGGGAGACGAGCATGGCCAGCGTGGTCTTGCCGGTGCCGGGCGGTCCCATGAACCACAGGCCGCGGCCGGCGTCGAGCTGGTCCTCGATCGTGGCGGCGTAGCGGCGGGAGGCGGCCACGATCGTGGGTTCGATGTCGGTCACCGGCGGGCGGTCGAA
>DASSZQ010000141.1:0-17367 GCA_035702755.1 Solirubrobacteraceae bacterium
GCATGGAGCCGCCGTTCCCGCTGCACAACTTCCTGCTCGGCTCCGGCAAGCTGGGGCTCACCCAGCTCGCCAACCTGGAGCGGCTGCCGACCAGCGGCGCGCTGCTGGTGGTGGCGCCGCTGCGGCTCGTCGGCGGCACCGGCAGTCCCAGCCGCGTCTACGCGTTCGTGCCGCGCGCGTAGCCGTCGTTGCCGGCCATGCACGACCGGCGGATGGCGACGACGCTGGACGGCACCGATCCGCTGCGCGCCTTCCACCAGCGCTTCATCGTCGCCCCGGACGGGCTCATCTACCTCGACGGCAACTCGCTGGGCCGGCTGCCCCGGGACACGGCGGCCCGGGTGGCCGACGTCATCTGGCGCGAGTGGGGCGAGCGGCTCATCCGCGGCTGGAGCGAGGGTTGGATGGAGCTGCCGCTGACGATCGGCGACCGGCTGGGCGCGGAACTGCTCGGCGCCGCCCCCGGCCAGGTCGCGGTGGCCGACTCCACCACGGTGTGCTTCTACAAGCTGGCCTCCGCGGCGCTCGCCGCCCGGCCGCAGCGGCGGGAGATCGTCACCGACCGCAACAACTTCCCCACCGACCGCTACGTGCTCGAGAGCCTCGCCGCCGAGCGCGGGCTGACAATCCGCTGGGTCGATGCCGCGCCGGACGCCGGGCCCACGGCCGAGCAGGTGGCCGAGGTCGTCGGCGAGCAGACCGCGCTGGTCACCTTCGCCCAGGTCGACTACCGCTCGGCGGCCATCCTCGACACCCCGGCGATCACCCGGGTGGCGCATGACGCCGGGGCCCTGGCCCTGTGGGATCTGTCGCACAGCGCCGGCGCCATTCCGGTCTCGCTTGACGCCGACGGCGTCGACCTCGCCGTCGGCTGCACGTACAAGTACCTCAACGGCGGCCCGGGGGCGCCCGCGTTCCTGTACGTGCGCCGTGAGCACCAGGCCGAGCTGCGCCAGCCGATCTGGGGCTGGCTGGGCCGGCGCGACCCGTTTGAGATGGCCCAGGGCTACCTGCCGGCCGAGGGGATCGCCGCCATGCTCTCCGGCACCCCGCCGGTCCTCGGCCTCACCGCCGCCTCGATCGGCATCGACCTGGTCATCGAGGCCGGCATCCAGGCCATCCGCGAGAAGTCGGTGGCGCTGACCCGCTACGCGATCGATCTCATCGACGCGTGGCTGGCGCCGCTGGGCGCGAGCGTCGGCTCCCCGCGCCAGGACGCGCGCCGCGGCTCTCACGTCGCGCTCGTGCACCCGGACGCCCGCGAGCTGTCGCGGCGGCTGATCGAGTCCGGGGTCGTCGTCGACTTCCGCACCCCGGACGTCATCCGCCTCGGCCTGTCCCCGCTGACCACGCGCTTCGTCGACGTCCATGACGGGCTGGCCCGGCTGCGCGACATGCTGACCGCACACTCATAGAGCGGACGCGGCGGCCCCTGGTCCGCGTACCGGCGATCGCGGTGGCGGATGACGTGTGTCATCTGATGCCGCGTGGAGGGGCTTAGATTGACTACACGTCCGCCGTCCTACGACCAGCCCTCCGGCATCGTCGCCATCCCCGGCGTGTCCGGCTCGAACTCCGGCAGCTCCTCGGTGGCCCGCGCCGGGCGGCCGTCGCCCGCCGGTCCCGGGTCCGGGCCGAACGAGCGCTGAAGCTCCTTGCGCACCTCGTCGACCCGGCCGCTCGGGGGCCGGCGTGACCCGGCCTGGTACTGCGGAACCCAGGACACCCCGTCGCCCGCGTACTCCTGCTCGGCGGCAGCGTGCAGCGTCCAGTGCGGGTCATACAGGTGGGGGCGGGCGAGCGCACACAGGTCGGCGCGGCCGGCGAGCACGATCGTGTTGACGTCGTCGTAGCTGGAGATGGCGCCCACCGCGATCGTGGGCAGACCGACCTCGTTGCGGATACGGTCGGCGAACGGGGTCTGGAAGCTGCGGCCGAACGCCGGGCGCTCGTCCGGCGTCACCTGCCCAGAGGAGACGTCAACGATGTCGCAGCCGTGCTCGGCGAGCATCCGGGCAAACGCCACCGCATCGTCCGGGTCAAAGCCGCCGGTGACCCAGTCGGTGGCCGAGATGCGCACGCTCATCGGTCTGTCCTCCGGCCACACCGCCCGGCAGGCGTCAAACACCTCCAGCGGGAACCGGGCTCTCTGAGCGAGATTGCCGCCGTACTCGTCGCTGCGGACGTTCGTCACCGGCGACAGGAAGCTGGAGAGCAGGTAGCCGTGGGCGCAGTGGATCTCCAGTAGGTCAAAGCCGGCCTCAAGTGCCCCGCGCGCCGCCCACACAAACTGATCCCGCACCATGTCCATGTCGTCCCGGGTCATCTCCCGCGGCACCTGGTTGCGCGGCGAGTAGGCCAGCGGCGAGGGCGCGATCACCTCCCAGTTGCCCTCCTCCAGCGGCTCGTCGATCCCCTCCCACATGAGCTTCGTCGACCCCTTGCGCCCGGAGTGGCCGAGCTGCGCCGCCATCGCGCACCCGGCGTAGCGGTGGCCGAACTGCACGATCCGCCGCCACGCCGCCACATGCTCGTCGCGGTACATGCCGGCGCACCCCGGCGTGATCCGGCCGATGTCCGACACGCAGATCATCTCCGAGTACACCAGGGCCGCGCCGCCCAGCGCCCGGGCCCCCAGGTGCACGAGATGAAAGTCCGAGGGGGTGCCGTCCTCGGCCGAGTACATGTCCATCGGCGACACGACGACCCGGTTGGGCAGCGTCAGGCCGCGCAGGCGCAGCGGCGCGAACATCGGCGGGCGCGCCTCGCCGAACCCGCCCGCGGCCGCGAACAGCTCGTCGACGTCGGCCACAAACGCGGCGTCGCGCAGGCGCAGGTTGTCGTAGGTCACGCGCCGGCTGCGGGTGAGCAGGTTGAAGGCGAACTGCAGCCGGGGCTGCTCCACGTAGCGGGCGATGCCCTCAAACCACTCCAGCGACCCCTGGGCGGCGCGCTGCGTGGACTCCACCACCGGCCGTCGCTCGGCCTCGTAGGCCTCAAGCGCCGCGCCGACGTCGGTGGCGCCCGCCTCGCGAAACGCCCAGGCGAGCGCGACCGCGTCCTCCATCGCCAGCTTGGTCCCGGAGCCGATCGAGAAGTGGGCGGTGTGGGCGGCGTCGCCGAGGAGCACCACGTTGTCGCCGGAGCGCCAGCAGCGGTTGCGGACGGTGACGAAGTTGATCCACTTGGAGTTGTTGGCCTGCAGGCCATGTCCCTCCAGCGCGTCGGCGAACAACTCCTGACAGAACGCGACGCTCGCCTCGTCGCTGATCCCGGGGGGCAGCGGGTGGGTGGGGTCCGGTACAAGCTCATCCAGCCCGGCCCGGCGCCACGTCTCCTCCGCCACCTCCACGATGAACGTGCTCATCTGTGAGCTGTACGGATAGGCGTGGGCCTGAAAGACGCCGTGCTCGGTCTCGGCGATGAAGAACTTGAACGCGTCAAAGACGAGATCGGTGCCCATCCACATGTAGCGGCAGTGACGGGGGTCCAGCGACGGGCAGAAGTCGGCCTCGCGCGCCGCCCGCACCGCACTGGACGCGCCGTCGGCGCCCACCACCAGGTCGGCGTCGCCCAGCAACTCGTCCAGCGGCGGCGCCTCGCACTCAAAGCGGATGTCGACGCCGAGCGACAGCGCCCGCCGCTGGAGAATGCCGAGCAGCTCGCGCCGGCCCAGCGCCGAGAACCCGTGACCGCCGGAGCGGGTCCTGGCGCCGCGGTGGTGGATGTCGATGTCGGTCCAGTGGACGAAGCCGCCGGTGATCGCCTCATAGCTCGGCGGGTCGGCGTGCTCGAACACGGTCAGCGTCTCGTCCGAGAACACCACGCCGAAGCCGAACGCGTCCGAGGCGCGGTTGCGCTCATAGACGGTGATCTCGCACTCCGGCGCCACCCGGCGCATCAGGATGGAGAAGTACAGCCCGCCCGGGCCCCCACCGGCTACCGCGATCCGCATCGCATCAGCCTACGCGACGGGCGCGTGTGAGCGGCTGCCGGACCGGGCGTCCCCACAACGGCCGGACCGGGCGTCCCCCCAACGGCCGGACCTCCCCGCAAGGGCCGGGCGTTGGCTCGGCCGCCGATTCGTTCGAAATTCAAAATCCCCGCTTGGGTCTGGAACGAAGTGGACGCTGTATGGCCTCTGCCGGCGAAATCCGGACCCGGGTCGACGAGTTTGGAACGAATCGGATGCAGAAAACCAGTGCAACGGACAGTCGTGTCGGCGGGATGCGTCCGGTGCAGACCGCGGGTCGCTGTCGGATGCCGCCGGCGTCAGCAGTCGAGGTCGATGAGGTGCTCGTAGCGCAGCGCCATGCCGTTGACGACGTTGTGCATGAGCGCCAGCGCCGCCCGGATGTTGGCGTGCGCCAGCGGCGGCAGCTCGTCGTCACCGCACAGCGCCTTGAGCTCCTCGTAGACGGCGAGCACGCGCTCCTCCGAAGCGGTCATCGTCGCGCCGAGCAGATCGTCGGTCACCGGGTCGCTCCGATCGGCGCCTCACGCAGGTCGACGGTGCGCTTGGCCTTGAGCTCAAACCGGGGCAGCTCCCCCTCGGCGGCGCGCTGGATCCGGAAGTTGAGCCCCTCATGGGCGAGGGCCAGCTTGTTGTGGAGCATCTCGGCCAGCCCCTCCCAGTTCGAGCCCTCGGCCTCCGGCTTGAGCTCGACGCGCAACGTGATCTCGTCGCGCATCCCCTCGCGGGTGATGACCGTCTGAAACTCGTCGACGACCGGGAACTCACGCACGATCGCCTCGATCGCCCGCGGGTAGACGTTGGTGCCCCGGATGATCTTCATGTCGTCGACGCGCCCGAGGATCCCGCCCTCGTAGATGTCATACACGCGCCCGCACGTGCACGTCGCCGCCGGCACCCTGCACACCAGGTCGCCGGTCCGGTAGCGGATCAGCGGCGTCGATCCGCGCCCCAGCGAGGTGACGACCCGCTCTCCCGGCTCGCCGTAGCCGACCGGCTCCAGGGTGTCCGGGTCGATGACCTCCTCGATGACGTGGTCCTCGATGATGTGCGTGCCCCCGGGCTGATGGGCGCACTCAAACACCATGATCGTGCCGATCTCGGTCATTCCCGCGGTGTCGTAGGCCTTCGCCCCCCACTGCTCCTCGATCAGCGCCTTGGTCTGCGGGATCGACCCGGCCGGCTCGCCGGACAGGATGACGCGCTGGACGGCGCTCTCCGGGAGATCGATCCCCAGGGTGGCCGCCTCCTGGGCGAGGCGCAGCGCGTACGTGGGCGTGGAGGCGACGACGGTGGCACCGAAGTCGACGATCTGGCGCATCCGCGCCTCGGTCGTCTGCGCGCCGCCGGGCACGTTGAGCACCCCAATCTTCTCCATCGAGTAATGCAGGCCCCAGAAGCCGATGAACGACCCGTAGCCAAACGCGATGTAGGAGGTGTCGCCCGGGCGCACGCCACAACCCCAGATCCCGTACGCCCACATCTCGGCGATCCACGCCCAGTCCTTGCGGGTGTCCAGCGCCCGCAGCGGGTCGCGGCCGGTGGTGCCGGAGGTGGTGTGGACCCGGATGGCCCCGGCGCCGTCGATCACGGGCAGCTCACCGTAGGGCGGATGGTCGGCCTGGGAGCTCATCCAATCCTGGCGGGTGAGCATCGGCAGCCGGCGCAGGTCGTCGACGGTCCGCAGCTGCGCCGGGTCAATCCCGGCCAGGGTGCGGCGGTACCAGGGGCTGCGGGCCGCCGCCCAGGCCAGCTGGTGGCGCAGCTTGGCCAGCTGCAGCGCCTCAAGCTGCGGGCGCTCGAGCGTCTCGACCTTCGGGTTCCAGTACGCGCTGTCGGCAGCCACAGGTCCTCGGCGCGCCAGCATACCCCTGTCGCCGGACTTTGGCGTCCTATATCGTCGCTTCGGCATGAGCCCGTTTCGCGCGAGCGCTCCCCTGACCTCGTCCTGGGACAACTTCTCCTTCGACGTGGAGGACGGCGTCGCCACCGTCCGGCTCAACCGGCCGGAGAAGCTCAACGCGCTCACGTTCGCCGCCTACGCCGACCTGCGCGACCTGCTCGCCGAGCTGCCCCAGCGCGGGGACGTCCGCGTGCTGGTGCTCGGCGGGGAGGGGCGCGGCTTCTGCTCCGGCGGCGACGTGGAGGAGATCATTGGGCCGCTGCAGGAGATGGGCACCGCGGAGCTGTTGGAGTTCACGCGCATGACCGGCAGCGTCGTCAAGGCGCTGCGCGAGTGCCCGCTGCCGGTGATCGCCGCGCTCAACGGTGTCGCCGCCGGCGCCGGCGCGGTGATCGCGCTCGCCTGCGACCTGCGGGTGATGGCCGAGTCGGCGTCGTTTGCCTTCCTGTTCACGCGCGTGGGCCTGGCCGGCGCCGACATGGGTTCGGCCTACCTGCTGCCCCGGATCGTGGGGCTCGGCCACGCCACCGAGCTGCTCATGCTCGGCGACCAGGTGACCGCGCAGCGGGCGGCGGCGATCGGCCTCGTCTCCGAGGTCGTCCCTGACGAGGAGCTGGCCCTGCGCGTGCAGGCGGTCAGCCGCCGCCTGGCCGACGGCCCGGCGTTCGCGTTCGCCACCACCAAGTCGCTGCTGACCCGGGAGCTGGACATGAGCCTCGGTGCCGCCATCGAGCTGGAGGCGCTGACGCAGGCGCTGCTCATGCACTCCGACGACTTCGAGGAGTTCTACACCGCGTGGAGCGAGGGGCGCCGACCGGAATGGAACGGGCGGTGAGCGAGCTCATCAACTCCCCGGACCTGGCGGCCCCGGTCGGTTTCTCCCATGCCGTGCGCGCCGGCGACACCGTCTACCTCGCCGGACAGACCGCGCAGGCGGCGGACGGGACGATCGTCGGCGAGTCGCTGGTGGAGCAGTTCGACATCGCCGCGGGCAACCTGGTGAGAGCGCTGCGGGCCGCCGGCGGCGAGCCGGAGGACCTGGTCAGCCTGCAGGTGTTCGTCACCGCCGTGGCCGAGTACAAGGAGTCGCTGATGGCGCTGGGCAAGGTGTGGCGCCGTCACTTCGGCCGGCGCTATCCGGCGATGGGCCTGTTCGGCGTCACCGAGCTGTTTGACGCGGCGGCCAAGGTGGAGCTGATGGGCGTGGCGGTCCTGTCCTCTGGGACATGACCGACGCGCTTGACCTGCACCTGTCCGCCGACCAGCGCGCGCTCTACGAGCGAACGCTCAGGCTCGCCGACGGCACGCTGGCGCCGATCGCGAATGGCGGCGAGCCGGGGCGCGTCAACCGGCCGCTGATCGCCGCGCTCGCCGAGCACGGGCTGCTGGAGCGGCTGTTCGCCGGCGGCCAGGTGCGGGCCATCGACCTGTGCCTCATCCGCGAGGCGCTCGCCCGCGGCTGCACCGAGGCCGAGACGGCGTTCGCGCTCCAGGGGCTCGGCGCGTATCCCATCGTCCAGGCCGGCACACCGGCCGTGCGCGAGGAGTGGATCCCGCGCGTCGCCGCCGGCGAGGCGGTCGCCGCCTTCGCCCTCACCGAGCCGGAGGCGGGGTCCGATCCCGCGGCGCTGTCGCTGCGGGCCGAGCCGGATCCGGATTGCGACCCCGCCCACCCGGGATACCGCCTGACCGGGGAGAAGCTGTGGATCTCCAACGCCCCGGATGCCGACGTGTACACCGTGTTCGCCCGGACCGACCCGCATCCGGATCCCGCCCACCCCGCCCCGGGGCTGACCGCGGTTGCCGTGCCCGGCGACGCGCCCGGGCTGAGCGGCGCGCCGCGCGAGCTGCTGGCTGCGCACGCCATCGGCTCGCTCACGTTCGACGGCGTCCCGGTCTCGGCCGAGCAGGTGCTGGGCGAGCCCGGCCGCGGGTTTCGTGTCGCCATGGGCACGCTTGACCTGTTTCGCCCCAGCGTCGGCGCGTTCGCCGTCGGCATGGCCCGGGCGGCGCTTGACCTGGCGACGTCGTACGCGCTGGCGCGCCGGACGTTCGGCCGGCCGATCGCCGAGCACCAGGCCGTCGCCCACCGCCTCGCCGACCTGCGCGCCCAGACCGAGGCGGCCCGGCTGCTGGTCCATCAGGCGGCCCTCGCCCATGATGCCGGCACCCCGGACCCGAGCGTGGCCGCGATGGCCAAGCTGCTCGCCACCGAGGTCGCCCAGGCGGCCGTCGACGCCGCCGTCCAGGTGCACGGGGCGGTGGCGCTGGAGCGCGGGCATCCGCTGGAGCACCTGTACCGCGACGTGCGCGCGCCCCGCATCTACGAGGGGGCCTCCGAGATCCAGCGGGAGATCATCGCGCGCGGAATGTTCCGCGAGGCGGCGTCGTGACCCGCACCGTCCTCGTCACCGGCGAGGCGGCGTCGTGACCCGCACGGTCGTCGTCACCGGCGGCGCGCGCGGGATCGGCCGGGCCACCGTGCAGCGCTTCGCCGCCGCCGGCGAGCGGGTGATCGCCCTCGGCCGCGACCCGGCCGCGCTCGCCGCCCTGGCCGGGGTGGAGGCCCAGGTGTGCGACGTCACCGACGAGGACGCGGTGAGCGCGACCTTCGCCCGCATCGGCGCCGTCGACGTGCTCGTCAACAACGCCGGCATCGGCGAGTCGGCGCCGCTTCATCGCACCACCCTGGACGACTGGACCCGCCACCTGGCGGTCAACGCCACCGGAGCGTTTTTGTGCATGCGGGCGGCCGTCCCCGGCATGCGCGAGCGGGGCGCGGGCGCCGTCGTCACCGTCGCCTCCACGGCAGGCCGCGTCGGCGTGCCGTACACCAGCGCCTACTCGGCCTCCAAGCATGCCGTCATCGGCCTCACCCGGGCGGTGGCCAGCGAGGTCGCCGGCAGCGGGGTGCGCGTCAACGCCGTGTGCCCCACGTTTGTGCGCACCGACATGACCGACCGGTCGGTGGCCAACATCGTGGAGCGGACGGGCCGCACCGCGGACGAGGCCGAGGCGGCGCTGGCCGCGGCCTCGCCGCTGGGTCGGCTGCTGGAGCCCGCGGAGGTGGCCGACGCGATCGTGTTCCTGGCCTCGCCGGCGGCGGCCGCCATCAACGGCCAGGCGATCGTGATCGACGGCGGCGGCATCCAGGCCTGATCACCTGTGCCGGCGCCGACGGGCGGCGCCGAACACCACGCGCCGGTGCGGCGGGCTGGCGCCGCTCACCGTGACCGTGGCCGGCAGCCGGTGAAAGCGCTTGAGCAATCCGCGGCCGGTGCGGTTGAGCGTGACCCGGATGGTCCGGCTCGTCCCCGCGGCGACCGCGTAGCGGGCCTGCGCGACGATGGCCACGATCTTCACCGGCCGCCGCTTGACCGAGCGGGCGCTCACGGCTACCGGTTTGCCGGCGCGCCTGGTCACCCGTGAGGTGACGGCGATCGGCCCGGCGCAGCGGGCGGCCGCGCCGCCGCGGCAGGCGATCCGCAACAGCAGGGTCGCGCCCTTGGTGGAGGCGGAGACGATCGCCGCCGAGAGCCCGGTGGTGAACGTCAGGTCCGAGCTTGTCGTCGTCCCGTCGGCGTTGGTGGCCACGATCTGCGCGTGGTAGGTCTGAAGCCGGCTCAGCCCGGTCAGGGTGGTGCTGAAGGCGACGGGATCGTTTCCGGAGCCAACCGGATGCGCGGTCGTCGCCGAGCCATATCCCGTGGTCCGTCCGTAACGGACGACGACCCTGGTCGGCTGCAGGTTGGGAATGATCGACGCGGTGATGGACGCGCCCGTCTGGCCGGCCGAGGCCGCCGGCGCGGTGAGCGACGGCGGCGCCAGCTCATAGGCGCCGGCGTCGCAGCGCGTTCCCTGCGGGCGGGTGACCCCGCGCTGGTCGGTGTCCACCGGGCAGTCGTTGGCCGGCACCAGGCCGAGGGCGCCGCTGCCTGGGCCGAGCGCCATCGTCTGCGTGGGCCCGCCGTTGTCCTGCAGGGGGCCGAGTCGCGGGTCGGCGCTGGTGCCCGGACACGAGCTGTCGCCGAAGACGAGATTGTGGCCGTCGTCGGTGACGGTGGTGGCACAGTTGAGCACCGGCGTGCCCCGGTTGGAGGCGATGATCGAGTTGGATTCGATCACGGCCGCACCGGCGATCGAGGACGGCAACGCCACGACTCCGCCCCCGCTCCCGGTCGCCGCGTTGGCGGCGATGGTGACAAAGCTCAGCTGGGCGACCCCCTCAAAGACATACAGCCCGCCGCCAATCCCCCCGGCGCCGCCGGTCCCGCCGGCCGCCGTTGCGTTGGCCGTCAGGGTGACGTTGGTGAACTTGACCGGCACGGATGGGGCGGCCATCCACACCCCACCGCCGTACCCGCCGATGCCGGCCGGAAAGGCCTGACCATTCTGCTGCCCGCCGGTCCCGGCCCCGGCAGGCGCGCCGTTGCCGCCGGCACCGGTCGTGTTGCCGTTGATCGTCGAGTTGGTGACGATGACGGCGCCCACGGTGGCGATGCCGCCCCCGCCGCCGCCGGAGCCCGAGAAGCCGGAGTTCCCTCCGGTGCCGGCGGCGTTGGTCGCGGTGCTGCCCGCGCCCGCGTTGCCGCCGGCCCCCGCTCGGTTGGCGGTGATCGCGGATTGGTCGATCGTCAAGGTGGCGTGCGAGTCGTTGAAGATGGCGCCGCCAATTCCACCGTCACCGCCGTTGCCCCCGTTCTGGCCGGCCGAGGTCTGGGTGCCGGATCCGCTGACGCCGTTCGTGCCGCTGGCGCCGGCACCGGCGACGTTGTGACTGATCGTCGAGCGTTCGATGCTGAGCTGACCGGCGTTGTAGATGCCGCCGCCGTCGCCGCCGTATCCGCCGCTCTCGCCCGGCCGCGGCGAACAGTTGCCGTTGAGGCAGACGAGCAGCAAGGCGATCGGCAGGGTCCCGCCCGAGGCGGCGTTGCCGGAGATGACGTCATCGGTGAGCGTCAGCGAGCCGGCGTTGGCGATCCCGCCGCCGTTGTTGCCGTTCTCGGCCGGACAGGTGCGGAACACGCCGCTCCCTGAGCAGCCGGTCGACGGGACCCCGGAGACGCCATCGGTGATGGTGACGCCGCTGATGGTGACGATGGCGGCGGTTCCCACGCTGATCGGCTGGACGGCGTTGCCACCGCTGATCGTCGTCTTGCCCGCGCCGGCTCCGGCGATCGTCATGCCGGCGGTGAGCGACAGGCCGCTGCCGGACAGCGTGTACGTCCCGGCGGGCACCTTGATCGTCGTCGGCGGCGTCGCCGTGCCCGGCGCGCAGTTCGGCTCCGCCGTTCCATCCGCGTACATGACGGCCAGCCGCAGCGAGCACTGCCCGCCGGCCGGAGTGTCAGACGTCGTGGTGACGGTGACCGTTGCCGCCTGGGCAACTGCCGGCCACAGCACGCAGGCACAGACGAGCAGCCCAAGCCCGGCGACGCGCAGCAGCGCACGCCGCGACAACACCGCCAATGGTGATCCCGGTCCATTCACCCCAACATGACCTTAACGCCCGGACGCGGGGGGCGCAAGCGCTCGCAGGTAGCAAATCGCTACCGTCACCCACGGACCTGGGCGAGAAAGCGAACGCATGGTTCGTTTTCTCGCCCCGGCCCGTCTCCACGCGCCACCAGGTGCGCCGGCATACCGTGCGTCAAGGTTCACTCATGGCTGCCGAAGAAACCGGGTAGCAGCTTTTTGGGAGACGGCAGCTGTCAACGGAACCGGAGTAGTGACGATGATCCCCACACTGATTGCAACCGTGCTCGTCGTGGCGGCGTTCTGCGCGTATGTCGCCCGTGTGCAGATCACCATGAACGCCCCCCTGCCGGATCCGTCCGGTGACTGGTGGCCCAAGTTTGAGCGCCAGTTCCGCGCCCACGCGATCCGGGTGGCACGGCAGAAGCGTCGGCGCTCCCCGCTGTAGATCGGGCTCTACAGGCGCGCGGGGGCGTCGAACCGGTCGAGCAGCCCGCCCGCGTCAGGGAAGCGCGTGATGGAGGCGATCCCGTCGGCTCGCACGCCGGCGACGAACAGCCCGGATCTGCGCCAGCCGTCCTCGTAGAGCAGGTAGTACACCCACGCCGGCTGACCGTTGGCAGCGGTGGGGACGAACTGCCACGGGCGGCTCTTGCGCCGCAGGTGGCGGTCGCGCAGGAAGCGGTCGACCGCGTCGCGACCCTGGTGCCACTCCGGCTCCGGCGGCATGCTGACGACGGCGTCCTCGGTGAGGAGGGCGACCACCGCGTCGATGTCGTCACGCTCAAACGCATCGGCAAACCGCTCCACGACGTCGTCGCCGGGCCGTGAGAGCCGGTCCGGCCGGGGCGGCAGGCGGCGCTCAAGCGTGCCCCGCGCCCGCTGCAGCGCGCTGTTGGCCGATGCCGTGGAGATGCCCAGCATCTCGGCGACCTCATCGGCGTGGAAGCCGAGCACGTCGCGGAGCACCAGGACGGCCCGCTGGCGAACGGGCAGGTGCTGCAGTCCGGAGACGAACGCCAGCGCCACCGCCTCCTTGGCCTCGTAACGCGCCGCGGGTCCCGGCGCGGTGTCGATGACACCCTCCAGCAGCGTGTCCGGGTACGGCTCAAGCCACGCGATCTCGCCAAAGCTCTCGGCCGGCTGACCGGCCGCCTGGGGCCGGCGCCGCCGGTCGCGCAGGGCGTTGAGGCAGCGATTGGTGGCGATCGTGTACAGCCAGGCCCGCAGCGACGAGCGCGCCTCAAACTGCTCCAGTCCCCGCCAGGCGGCCAGCAGCGTCTCCTGCAGCAGGTCCTCGGCGTCCTGCAACGAGCCGAGGATCCGGTAGCAGTGCAGCTGCAGCTCGCGCCGGTAGGGCCCGGTCAGCTGCTCAAACGCGTCCGCGTCCCCGCGCTGCGCCCGGGCCAGACGGTTGTGCTCCAGACGTTCGCGCTCCCAGCTCAGTTCAGGCATCGCCGGGTTAACGACACCACACCCCGGCGATATTCATCGCTCAATTGCCCGCCGTCTCTCTGTCTTGCCAAGCAGAACCCAACACAGAGGAGGACGGGCATGAGATCAAAGGAACGCTGGGTGCTGGTGCTGAGCTCGCTGGCGTCGCTGATGGTGGCGCTCGACGGACTCGTCGTCTCGACGGCGCTGGGGGCGATCCACCGCAAGCTGGGGGCCTCGATCAACGAGCTGGAGTGGACGGTCAACGCCTACGGCCTGAGCTTCGCCGTGCTGCTGATCCCGGCGGCCGCGCTCGGCGACCGGCTCGGCCGCCGCCGGCTGTTCGCCGTCGGCCTGGGGGCGTTCGCCCTCGGCTCGGCGGCGTGTGCGCTGTCGCCGAACGCGGGGCTGCTCATCGCGGCGCGCGCCGTGCAGGGGTCCGCCGCAGCGCTGGTGGCACCGCTGTCGCTGTCGCTGCTGAGCGCGGCCTTCCCGCCCGAGCGCCGCGGGCGGGCGATGGGGCTGTACGCCGGCATCACCGGGCTGGCGGTGCTGAGCGGCCCGGTCATCGGCGGTGCCGTCACGCAGGGCCTGGCCTGGCAGTGGGTGTTCTGGATCAACGTGCCGATCGGCCTGATCGCCGTCCCGCTGGTGCTGGCGCGGGTGGACGAGAGCTACGGTCCGCGGGCCCGGCTCGACGCGCCCGGACTGGGACTGGTCACGGCCGCCGCGCTGGCCGTCGTGTGGGGGCTGATGCGCGGCAACGCCGCCGGCTGGGGCAGCGCTGAGGTGGCCGGCTCGCTCGCCGCGGGCGTCGTGGCCCTGGCGGCGTTCATCGTCGTTGAGCGCCGGGTGGCGGCGCCGATGCTGCCCCCGCGCCTGTTCGCCTCCCGGGCCTTCTCGGCGGCGAGCGGGGCGAACTTCCTGCTGGCCTGCTCGCTGTTCGCCGCCGTGTTCTTCATGGCTCAGTTCCAGCAGATCGCCCTGCACCAGTCCCCGCTCGGTTCCGGGCTGCGCCTGCTGCCGTGGACGGCGACGCTGTTCATCGTCGCCCCGCTCGCCGGGTCGCTCGTCAACCGCCTGGGGGAACGCCCGCTCGTCACCGGGGGCCTGGCGCTCCAGGCGGCGGGGATGGGGTGGGTGGCGCTCGTCGCCCATCCGGGGATGGCCTACGGCGCGATGGTGGCACCCCTCATCATCGCCGGTGCCGGGATCTCCATGGCCATTCCCAGCGTGCAGAACGCTGCGATGAACGCCGTGGCTCCCGTCGATCTCGGCAAGGCCTCCGGCGCGTTCACGACGATGCGCCAACTCGGCGGGGTGTTCGGCCTGTCGATCGCCGTGGCCGTGTTCACCGGCGCCGGCGGATACGGCTCGGCCGCGGCGTTCGGCGACGGATTCGTGCCCGCGCTGGCCGCGGCCGCCGGGTTCTCATTGGTCGCCGCGGTCGTCGCGGCGGGGCTTCCGTCCCGGGTTCGGCACCCGGCTCCGGCGGCCGCCGCACCGGAGCCGGCGGCAGCGACGAGCGCCGCCACAGAGGCCCTGGCGGCGGAGGCCATCGCGTGATCCCCCATTTTTCAGACCTTGACTTTCCCTCACGAAAGCGGGTACTAAATGCGTCATGGGGACGCATCTCGCCGTTCTCGCGGCGGGCGACGGACCATCGAGGGGTCATCGCACGCTTGCCGAGAAAGCATTCGACACGCTGCACATGGCCATCATCACCGGTCAGCTGCGGCCGGGCACCCGGCTGCCGATCGAGGAGCTCGCCGAGCTTCTGGAGATGAGCCCCATGCCGATCCGCGAGGCCGTGCGGCGGTTGGACGCGGCCGGGCTGGTGGAGAACATCCCCCACCGTGGAGCCCGGGTGACCGAGCTCTCGGTCGAGGACCTGACCGAGGTCTACGAGGCGCGGATGGCGCTGGAGCTCGCCGCCATCCGCCGCGCCGCCGAGCGCTTCACCGCCGAGCATGAGGCCGAGGCCCGCCGTTGCCTGCGCCTGCTCAACGAGGCCGACGAACAGAGCTCTGCCGCCGCCTCCGAGGCCCACACCCGCTTTCACTTTGCCCTGTACGAGGCAGCGGGCTCGGCCTGGCTGATGCGGCTCATCCGGCCGGTGTGGGAGACGAGCGAGCGCTACAGCCTGGAGGTGCCCGACGTCCGGCGCCTGCCCCACCGCCAATCCGAACACCAGGAGATACTCGACGCGTGCGCCGCGCACACGCCGGAGCAGGCGGCGGCCGTCCTGCGCAACCACATGGCGATCACCGCCAACCGCATCGCCGAGGCGATGGGCGGAACCGCCCTGTTCACGACCGCCGGGGCCTGAGTCAGATCACGCCGGACAGCACCGCGGCACCGACCGCGGTCAGCACCACCCCACCCAGCAGCTCGCTGCGCTCCTCGGCCTCCTCCCCCAGGCGGCCGCCGATCTCCAGGCCGAGCAGCGACAGCGCCACGGAGAACACGCCGATGGTGACCACCGCCTCCACCAGCGAGACCTGACGCGCCCCCAGCGCGAAGCCGACGATGAGGTTGTCGATGCTCAGCCCCACGGCGAGCAGCACCAGGCGGCCCAGGGGTGCACCCGCCAGCGTCGCCGGCCGCTCCCCCCCGCCCCGCCGCAGCGCCTCGATCAGCGTGTGCAGGCCCACGACGATGAGCAGCCCGCCGCCGATCAGCCGGGACTCGCCGTGCAGCATGCCGGCCACCCCGCTTCCCGCCAGCAGGCCGATGACCGGCATCCCCGCCTCGAAGACACCGAACACGACGGCGACCCGGATGCGCACGGCGCGGTCGATGCCGGCCAGGCCGACGGCGATCGCCGCCGCGAAGTTGTCCAGGCCAACCGAGCCGGCCACGAGCAGGAGGGTGAGCACCCCCGGGCACAGTAGCCGCGCCCGCGGCGGGGCGGCGCGGCGGGTCCAGAGCCGCGCCGCCGTCTGTGGTCTGCCCGCCGCCCCCGGCCGGCGTCAGCGGAGCAGGCCGAGGGAGTTGGCCCCCATCCCGCTCCCCGCGTCGTCGACGAAGTACAGCCCGGATCCGCCCGGGGCGACAGCGATGCCGAACAGGTCACCGGCCCCGTTTCGGACGAGCGTCCTCACCGCCGCGGTGCCGCCGCCGGGACGCGTCTCGACGATCGCGCCGTTGCCGCCGTTGGTCGAGAGGATGTTCCCGTTGGGAGCGATGGCCAGGCCGAGCGGATCGCGCAGCGCGCCGCCGACCGCCACGGTCATGCCCGCGCGCCCCATCTCCGTGCTGCGAGTGAGCGCATCCGGGACGGCAGCGATCCGGTTGCCGACCGAGTCGGCGACGTACAGGACGCCGCGGCGCCCCATGCCGAGGCCGGTGGGGCCGACCACGAGGGCGTTGGGATCCGTGTGCTCGGCGAAGCCGCCGGCGATCACCCGGCTGACGACGCCCACCGGGCGCGCGCCGGCAAACCGCAGACGGATCCGCACCACCGTGCCCCGGCGGACGATCCTGCCCCGGGCGGCGACGGTGCCGTTGAGCACGTTGGTGACGAACAGCGTCGTCTGCCCGCGGCCCTGGACCGCAGTCATGTCCCACGGCCCCTGGATGTCAGGCCCGGTCACCGTCGCGACGACCTGCCCTCTGGGGTTGATCACCGAGAGCGCGCCGGCGGTCATGGCCGCCGAGCGACCGCCCGGGGCGGGCAGGCTGCCGACGACCACGTCGCCGTTGTTCAGCGCGACGAGCGCGGTCGTCAGGCCGACGGCCGGAGTCCGTGTCGGCCGCCGGACGACGGCGAAGACGCGCTGGTGCCCGGCGGGCGAGATCTCGACGATGCTGGAGCCGGTGCCCTGCTGGTTGCCGGCGTTGTTGAAGTTGGAGACGAGGACGTCGCCCCGGACGAGGTTGCCGACCGTGCGCGGCACGACGGCCACGCCGTAGGGATTCTGGTCGCCCGCCGCCGGGCCGGCGCCCGGAACCGCGCTGGCGAGAAACGAGACGGCGTGCCGCGATCCGAGAAATGAGCTCGGCATCGCGCCCGCCGCCGCGGGCAGCGCCACGGCGGCGACGGCGGCAGCGGTGGCAGCGAGCGCGCGCAGGCGCGGCGCCACAGGAGGAAGACGCATGGGTGAAGGCCCTTTCGGTTGACGTGGTGCGGTCCCCGGTGACCGCATCCATCCACGACCGTCTAGACCCCGGGGCGCCGGGATCCTTCCCGCGCAATCGTCAGCGGCCGAGATAGGCGCGCTTGAGATCCTCGCTGCGCAGCAGCTCGGTGGCGGGGCCCTCCAGCACGAGCGAGCCGGTGGCCAGCACGTAGCCGCGGTCGGCGATCGACAGCGCCATCGTGGCGTTCTGCTCCACCATGAGGATGGCCACGCCGGACTCGTGGACCTCCTTGATGATCTGGAAGTTCTGTTGCACGAGGGCCGGCGAGAGCCCCATCGACGGCTCATCCATGAGCAGTAGGCGCGGCCGGGACATGAGCGCCCGCCCCATGGCCACCATCTGCTGCTCGCCGCCGGAGAGGGTGCCGGCGAGCTGGTTGCGGCGCTCGTACAGCCGCGGGAACAGGGTGTGCACGCGCTCCAGGTCGTCACTGAACGTG
>DASSZQ010000205.1:0-3224 GCA_035702755.1 Solirubrobacteraceae bacterium
GGACTGTCCTCGCTCAGCACGGCGATCGCGATCGGCTTCATGGTCGTCGTGTCCGCGGGCGCCCGGCTGGCGGCCGAGGTGTCCTTCGGCATCATGGCGGAAACCGTCGCGGCGTTCCTCATCGCGGGCCTCGCCAGCGGCGCGCCCGTCGAGGCCATCATCGGCTGGACCGCCGGGTTCGTCGGCATGTGGGCCTTCGGGCTCACCAGGCGCGCCTACCTGTTCCGCGCCGTCGAGGCGGAGCAGGCGCTCGAGCAGGCCAGGCGGGCGCACGCGGCGGAAACGCAGGCGGCGGCGCTCGCCGAGCGGGCACGGATCGCCCGCGAGATCCACGACGTCCTCGCCCACGCGCTGGCCGGGCTGACGATCCAGCTGGAGGCGACGAGCGCACTGCTGGAGCAGGGGGCCGACACGGACGCGGTCCTCGTCCGGGTGCGCCGCGCCCGGCAGCTCGCCCAGGAGGGGCTGCGGGAGACGCGCCGCGCGGTCGGCGCGCTGCGCGGGGAGGTCGATCCGGCGCCCGCCGGCATCGAGGCGCTGGTCGCCGAATACCGCGCCGACGGATCCGGCACGGCACAGCTGACGATCGACGGCGACCGCGGGCGACTGAGCGGGCCGACGGGCGACACGGTCATCCGCGTCCTCCAAGAGGCGCTCACCAACGTGCGCAAGCACGCGCCCGGAGCCGACGTGTCCGTGGCGGTGCACGCCGGGGAGGGCCCGCGGGACGCGGTCACGCTGGTTGTCGAGGATCACCCCGGCCGCGGGCAACCGGCACCGCCGAGCACGCTGGCGGCCAGCGGCGGCGGCTTCGGCGTGCGCGGGATGCGCGAGCGGGCCGAGCAGCTCGGCGGACGGCTGAGCGCCGAGGCCGCCGGCCCCGGCTGGCGGGTGCAGCTGACCCTGCCGGGGCCGGGCGAGAGCGCCGGCTCGGTCATCGCCACCGAGGAGGCGGGGTGAGCGAGCGCGTCCGTGTCCTCGTCGTCGATGACCAGGCACTCGTCCGCGAGGGGCTGATGACCCTGCTGCAGACGGTGGCGGACATCACGCCGGTCGCCGCCGCCGCCGACGGCGAGGAGGCCGTCGCCATGTGCGCCCGTCACCGCCCGGACGTGGTCCTCATGGACCTGCGGATGCCGAGGGTCGACGGGGTGGAGGCGACCCGCCGCATCCGCGCCGCCCAGCCGGAGACCGAGATCGTGGTGCTGACGACCCACGCCGACGAGGCGTCAATCCTCGACGCGCTGCAGGCCGGGGCGCGCGGCTACCTGACCAAGGATGCCGGGATCGCCGAGATCTCACGGGCCGTGCATGCCGCCGCTGCCCATCAGGTCCTGCTTGACCCGGTCGTCCATGCGCGGCTGATCGAGGCGGCCACCGCCGGCGCCCGGCCGGCGCCCGCGCCGGCGCGGCCGTTGCCAGACGATCTGACCCCGCGCGAGGGAGAGGTGCTGGCGCTCGTCGCCCAGGGGCTGTCCAACGGTGAGATCGCGGCGCGGCTCGTCGTCTCAGAGACGACGGTCAAGACCCACATCAACCACGTGTTCGCCAAGATCGGCGCCCGGGACCGGGCCCAGGCCGTGCACTACGCCTACACGCACGGCCTCGCCGGCTGACGTGGGTCAGCGGGCCGCCGCGCCCGCCGGCCGGGTGCCGAGCAACGTGCGGACGTGCGCGGCGGCGTGTTGTGCCGCGTCGAGTTCATGCTCGTCCGGGGTGGCGTCGACGACGGTGAGGAAGGCGTCGACAACGGCCGGGTCGAACTGGGTGCCGGCGGCGTGGCGGAGTTCGTGGCAGGCGGTGTGGTGGGGGAGGGCGGCGCGGTAGGAGCGGTTGGCGGTCATCGCCTCATAGGCGTCGCAGACAGAGACGATGCGCGCGCCGAGGGGGATCTCATCGCCGGAGAGCCGGTCAGGGTAGCCCGCACCGTCCCAGCGCTCATGGCTGGAGCGCACCAGCCGTGCCACCGGCCGCAGGGCCGGCGCGCCGTGGAGGATGCGCTCGCCGAGGATCGTGTGCTGGTGGATGTATTCCCACTCGCCGTCGCTGAGGCGGCTGGGCTTGTTGAGGATGGCGTCCGGGATGCCCACCTTGCCGATGTCGTGCAACTGAGCGGCGCGGGCGACCTCGTCGAGGGCCTCGCCGGCCAGACCGAGCCGGCGGGCGACGCGGGTGGCGAGGTCGGCGACGTTGGAGGAGTGCTCGTCAAGGTCCGGCTGCTTGACCTGCAGGGTGCGGACGAGGACCTCCCCGGCCTGGCTGCGCGCGGCGCTTGAGCGGGTGCGCTTGTCGGCGTACATGCGCTCGTCGGCCAACTGGAGCGCATGGCTGGGATCGCCGGCCTCATGGGGGAGGACGACGACGCCGAGCGAGGCCTGGATGGCGAACTCCGCGCCGCTCTCGGTGAGCGCCGCCGCCGTGCGCAGGATGAGCTCGTCGGAGTCGCGCTCGTGAAGGCTCAGGTGCGCGCAGAACTCATCGCCGCCGAGGCGGTAGGCGGCGCCCAGTCCCGCCACCGCGCGCTGGAGCTTGGCGCCCAGCCGGGTGAGCAGCGCGTCACCGGCGGGGTGGCCGAAGGTGTCGTTGTAGTCCTTGAAGCCGTTGAGGTCGAAGAGCAGCAGCAGCGACGGGCTGCTGTCGGCGCCGTTCCGGAAGGCGCCGGCCAGGTCCTCGTTGAGCTTGCGCCGGTTGCCCAGGCCGGTGAGCGGGTCGGTGACCGCCTGCTCGCGGATGGTGTGATGGGCGAGGATCTCGGCGGCTGACATCTCCGCCTTGGCGATGAGCTCGCCGATGAGGGCGATCTCGTCCGCCTCAAACGCTCGCCCGGCGCGGGCGAAGCGCAGCGTCCCCGCCACCTCCCGGGGGGAGACGGCGATTCGCATCGGCACCGTCAGGCGCCATAGGCCCGCCTCGCCCACCTGTACGGCGCCGCTGGGGGCGGCCATCTCGGCCTCGATCCGTTCCAGCCCGCCGGCGTCTCCGGCCGCCAGGTGCACCGGGGCCGGCGTGCCGGTGAGGTCAAGGCGTCCGGCGGTGGCGTCGAGGGCTTCGATGGAGCCGTTGAGGAGGATCTCCAGGAGGCGGCCGAGTTCGAGCTTGGCGGCGAAGGCGTCGCCGAGGCGCTGGACGGCGGACTGCAGGCGGGCGCGTTCCTGCTGGACGAGCTTGAGGCGGTGGTGGGCCTGGTCGATGCGCTGGCTGCGGTCGCGGGCCAGCAGCCACAG
>DASSZQ010000313.1:0-9921 GCA_035702755.1 Solirubrobacteraceae bacterium
AAGGACCTCGACGACTCGCCGATTCCCTCCGGCGGCTCGGCGGCGGCGTTTGGCCTGCTGCGCCTCGCCCGGCTCACCGGCAAGCATGCCTACGAGGAGCGGGCGCTCGGCGTCCTGCGCGTGCGGGCGCCGATCGTCGGCCGCCATCCCCACGGCTTTGGCCATGTCCTGCAGGCGCTCGACTTCCACCTGTCGCCCGTCCGTGAGGTGGCGATCGTCGGTAACGGGGCGGCCGGCGAGGAGCTCGTCCGCGTCGTCCGGGGCGACTACCGGCCGCACGTGGTGCTCGCCGGTGGCACCGGCGGCGACGAGGACGAGGTGCCGTTGCTGGAGGGGCGCACGCCGGTGGGCGGCCGCGCGGCCGCCTACGTGTGCGAGCGCTTCAGCTGCCAGGCTCCGGTCACCGACGCCGGGGAACTGGCCGCAGCGCTGCGCTGACAGGCGGCGGTCAGCCGCGCCGGAAGCTGGAGGTGACGGTGACCGGGCCGTGCCGGGTGGGGACAACGGTCTTGTCGGTCAGCCCGGACCCGGTGCATCTCAGCCCGGTGTAGTGGGCGGTGTCCTGGCCGCTCACGTACGCGGGACCCGTGACCCGGGTGCTGCCGATGTACCCGGACTCCTTCTCGTTGCTGCCGGTGAGCGCGTAGCTGTAGTGGCCGTGGCCGGTGTAGCGAAAGCGCCCGGAGCTGGAGCCTCGGATGTAGACGACGAACTGCGAGCCATGGAAGTGGATCGCGCTTGAATAGTCGTAGTTGGAGGTGGCGCTCGCATAGCGCCCGTGGTTGGTGATCGTCAGCCTGATCCCGGCCAGCCCGGATGCCGCCGAGCTGCGGATGCCGTTGGAGATCCAGCTGCCCTGCAGGCAGGCCAGCCCGGAGGCCGATCGCGCCCCCGCGCCGGCGGGCACCGCGATCGCCGCCGCCAGCGCGGCCGCGCACAGCATCGCCGGCCACCTCGCCCGTGACCGCAGCCTCCGGCCGCGATGTGAAACCCGCTCCCGGTCTCGCATGACCGCCACGGTACCGGCCCGGATCGCCCGCCCCAAGCAGCACTGCCCCTTGGGGCAACGCGAGGCCTACGCGCCCTCGTCGACCTCCACGCCGAGCGCGGCGGCGAGGGCTCCCGCCGAGGCGACGATGTCCTCCCACGGCATGCGCACGCCGCGCAGCGCGGCCACGCCGAGCACGCCGTCAAGCGAGGCGCCGCGGATGGCGCAGCGGCGCAGCGAGGCGCCGCGGAAGTCGGCGCCGGTCAGGCGGCAGTCGACGAAGTGCACCTCCTGCAGGCGGGCCTCCTGAAATGAGGCCTCGGCGAGGTTGACCCGCTCAAAGACGACGCGCTGCAGCCCGGCGCCGGCAAAGGAGGCGAGTTGGAGCGTCGAATCGACGACCCGCAGGTCGGCCGTCCCGCCACCGGTCAGCCGCAGTCCGACCAGGCGGCAGCGCTCGGCGCGCACCCGGCGGATCGTCGCCTCGCGGGCGTCGATGTTCGCCAGCTCGCAGTCGCGCAGGACGACGTCGACGAGGGTCAGGCCGGGCGCCTGCGCGGCGTCGATGGTCACGCCGCGCAGCTCGCACTCACGCAGGCGGATGCGCCGCCCGCGCAGGGTCACCTGCTCCAGCAGGACGCCGGACAGCTCCACCTGTTCCTGCGGCCCGTCCGGCCCGTCCGGCCCGTCCGGTCCGGAGGCCGGCAGCTCGGCCGGCTCCAGCCGGGGGAGGTCCGGCTCCTGGAGCAGTGGCTCAGACGCGGCGCGGCGCCCCTACAGGACCGGCAGGTAGCGCTCGAGCTCCCACGGCGTCACCTGCACCCGGTAGTCGTCCCACTCCTGGCGCTTGATCTCGATGTAGCGGTTGAACATGTGCTCGCCGAGCGTGCGCAGCACCAGCTCCGATTGCGCGGTGAGCTCGATCGCCTCGCCGAGCGTCTCCGGGAGCTGGTCGATACCCAGCCGGCGCCGCTCGTCCGGCGCCAGGTGATACAGGTTCTTCTCCATGGGATCCGGCAGCTCGTAGCCATGCTCGATCCCCTCCAGGCCGGCCTGCAGCAGCACGGCGAACGTCAGGTACGGGTTGCAGGCCGGGTCCGGGCAGCGCAGCTCCATGCGGGTCGCCCGCTCCCGGCCGGGGTGGTAGAGCGGGACGCGCACCAGCGCCGAGCGGTTGCGCCGTGACCAGGCGACGTAGACCGGCGCCTCGTAGCCGGGGACAAGCCGCTTGTAGGAGTTCACCCACTGGGCGAAGATGGAGCACATCTCCCGGGCGTGCCGCAGCTGACCGGCGATGAACGCCTTGCCGACGTCGGAAAGGTAGTACGGGTCGTCGGCGTCAAAGAAGGCGTTGTGACCGTCGCGGAACAGCGACTGGTGGGTGTGCATCCCGGAGCCGTTCTTGCCGAACAGTGGCTTGGGCATGAAGGTCGCATGCAGGCCGTACTTCATCGCGTACTCCTTGACCGTGATGCGGTAGGTCATGCAGTCATCGGCCATCTTCAGTGCGTCGGCGTAGCGCATGTCGATCTCATGCTGGCTGGGTCCCACCTCGTGGTGGGTGTACTCGGTGTGGATGCCGAGTTGCTCCAGCGCGAGCACGGTCTCCCGGCGCAGGTCCGAGCCGGCGTCGAGCGTCGTCAGGTCGAAGTAGCCGCCCTCGTCAAGGACCTCGGTGGACTTGGCGTCGCGAAAGTAGAAGTACTCAAGCTCCGGACCGACGTAGAAGTGGTCAAAGCCCATGCTCTCCGCGCGCTGCACGGCGCGGCGCAGGACGTGGCGGGGGTCGCCCTCATACGGGGTGCGCTCCGGCGTCTGGATGTCGCAGAACATCCGCGCCACCCCGGCCTCGTTGGGACGCCAGGGCAGGGCGATGAACGTGCTGGGGTCCGGCATGGCGATCATGTCGGACTCCTCGATGGCGTTGAAGCCGGTGATCGAGGAGCCGTCAAAGCCCATGCCGCCCTCGAACGCGTCCTCAAGCTCGGTGACGTTGATCGAGAACGCCTTGAGCTGGCCGAGGATGTCGGTGAACCACAGGCGGATGAAGCGGATGTCGCGCTCCTGCACCAGGGCGAGGACATCCTGCGCGGTCAACGGTGGTTCCGGGGTCGGTCCCGGCCTCGTCACGGGCGTTTCTGACATGGCGGCGGGAACGTTACTTGCCCGTGCGGCCGGGCACGGATGCGGCTAGGCGCGCTCGCCGGCGGCCGAGCCCTCGCCGAGCCAGCGCCGGGCCCAGCTCTGAAGCTCGATGAGCGCCGGCTCAAGCTCCGATCCCATCTGGGAGAGCTCGTACTGGACCCGCAGGGGCGGACCGGGCAGGACGGTTCGCTGCACGATGCCGCGGGCCTCCAGCTCCTTCATCCGTTCCGACAGCAGCCGGTCAGACAGTTCCGGGATCGCCTGCGCGATCTCGGAGAAGCGCAGCGGGCCGTCCATGAGCACGCGCAGGATGGCGCCGGTCCAGCGCCTGCCGACCAGCTCAACCGCCTCGTGATACAACGGGCAGCAGTTCCCGCGGACCTGTTCCTCGCCGGAGGTCTTGAGGTGCGCGGCCATCGGGAGGGGAGCTTACGCTACGCCGCCTCGAGTGATCGCGATGCCTCGGAGGAGCCGTCGACCGGAATCTCCCCCGCGACGTTGATCATGGCCGTGAAGTGCTCCAGGGTGACGGCGGCGATCGCCTCCAGGATCTGCTCGTCATCCCAGCCGGCTTCGCGCGCCTCCTCATGGAGGTGCATCGCCGGCCGGCCCTCCTCCAGCAGGGCCTGGAGATAGCGCAGGAGCGCCGCCTCGCGCTCGTCCTTGGACGTGAACTGGCGCGCCAGCGCCACCTCGTCAAGGGCCAGCCCGGCGCCGCGGGCCGCCCGGGAGTGCATGGCGATGCCCGGCTCCGAGTGGTAGTACTCGGCGACGGCGAGCGCGATCCTCTCCAGCGTCGGCAGCGTCAGCTTGCCGTGGCGCAACTCTGAGCGGAAGCGTGCGTACGCGCGCAGGGCCGCCGGCGACCCGGCGAGGACGCCCAAGAAGTTCGGCAGCTGCCCGCCGGAGGACAGCGCGCCGCGCAGAACCGCGACTGAGCCCTCCGGCGCCGTTAGATCGTCGTGAATCTGGAATCTGCTCATTGTCGTCTTCATCACGTGACCCCGAAGGCTCTAAGAGGCGGCAGGATCTCCAGAACCCTGCCCTTCACTTTCAACACCTGCTTACGCAACATAAGTGTATCCGCGGGTACCTGACCGCACAAGGGCGTTGGACCCGCCTTTCTCCTTTTACGCAGGCGCATAAACAAGGGATCACCGGCTGGCTAATGGTTGTGTAAGTGCGCAGCCCGCAGCGCCCGGGAGGGGCGGACGCGGGCTGGGGCGACGGTGATGACCCGCGCCCCGTGGGCCCGCGCCACGGTGGTAGAGGAAACCGTGGCGCGGGCCCGGGGCGTGGCCGGGGGGGGCTTGGCTTGAGCTGCTAGGGAACGTGCGCGAGCACGTGCAGCGTGGCGGCGTGGGCGCTGCTCACCGCCACCAGGATCATCAGCACGCCGAGCAGAACCGCCCACATCGCGGTCCGGTCCGGCCGGAAGCCTGAGCGCTCATGCCGGCGCTCCGGGCGGCGGCGGGAGGCGTTCGACACGTAGCGCTCGGAGCCCTGGCCGCGGATGGTGACCGTCCGCCGGGCGGGGAGACCCTCGCCCGCCGAGCGGTACTCGCCGTAGGACCGGGGCGGGTCAGCGACGGCGGCCGAGGCGGCGGCAGCGGAGGACCGCGAATCCCCAGATATCGCGGTCCGCCGCCGCGCGCCGCGGGCGCCGGGCTCTGTCCGCCGTTGAGCCCGTCCCTCTGCGAGGCGTTGTCCGCCGGTTCGAGGCTCCGCGCGCAGCTGGGCCGATGCCGTCTGCGCACGCACCGGACGCGTCCGCGGACGCGAATCGGCCGAGTCGAGCTCCGTCCCCGCAGTGGCGGCACGGTGCTCGTGCTCACTGGGGAAATCCCGGGAGACAGCTACCCCTGTTTGCGGCATCCTCGTCGTCCTCTTTCTGTTGCTTGCGGGGTTAGCTGACGGGCTCGCACCGAAAGAGCGGCGCTACATGCCAGCGGCTCTAAGAGCCGGGCACGATTAGCCCCAACAACGTGGGTCCCCCGCTTCCATCTCGCTTAGGCGGCGGAGCGGATTGGAATTCAGCTGTACGGGTACGGCAGACTACCAGCGCTTCCGGCGGATGGAAGACCTGAGCTTTTCGCAAAGTCCGGGATGAATGGCCAAACCCCGTTCGAACCTCCTCGGACGGGTAGGTCCCGGGCGCGGGTGGCGCTATTCCTGGCCGGCGACCTTGGCCACGTACGAGGCGACGTTCTGCGCCTGGCGGCCGGTCACCACCCCGGCGGGCATGACGCCCTGACCGAGGCAGGTCTGATTGGAGCCCGCGGGCGCGTTCGGCAGGCAGCCGTAGGTCAGCGTGTGCAGGATGAGGGTGACGCTCGGCCGCAGCTGGTCGAGGTTGGGGCCGACCTTGCCGACGGCGTTGGCGGCCGCCAGCGTGTGGCAGACGCCGCAGCGCTCGCCGAACAGTTCACGGCCGGACTTCTGGGCGGCGGTCAGCGTCAGCCCGCCGACATTGGCGTTGGCGTTGTTGCTGTTGCCGATGAGCATGATCAACGGCAGCGCGATGCCGAACACGGCGACGGTGACGGCGAACAGGACCAGCGCCGAGCGGCTCGCGGAGCGGGTGACCCCGCGGGCGCGGCCCCGGCCGGGTCGCACGGCGATGAGAAACAGTCCCAGGGCGATGATGACCCAGAACGCGATGAACGCAGCAACGGCAAGCATGCGCCCGGCACCTTACCGTGCGCGCGCCGAATATGAGCCGCGGCCGGGGGTGCCCGGGGCGGTCTCACTGCCCACGCCCCGAAGTGCCGCCGCTCGTCGCATCGCGCGCGCCTGGGGGTGCCGCCGACCGTCTCGCGGCCCGCGCCCGCGCCCGCGAGTGCCGCGCCCGTCTCACCGCCGGCGCCCGGAGGCAAAGCTCATCACCGGCGGCGCGACCGCCCGGAAATCCTCCGCCTCGCCGCCGCCGCCCCCGGCGTCGGAGCCGGAGCCTGGACCGGCGGCGCCGGCAGCGGCCGCGGCCGCCTGCTCGGCCCGGCCGCGCCTGACCTGCTCGTCGAGCATCGAGAAGTCCTTGATCTCGGCCAGCACCTGGTCTGGGGCGTCGATCTGACCCACCCGGTCGACGAGCACGTTGATGGCCCCGCCGGCGGCCGCGAGGCGCTCCAGCCGCCCCTCCACCAGCATCAGCGGCTCGGTCCGGACGGTCAGGCGGTGGCGCTCATAGACCGGCGGCGGCACGACCAGGTTGATCGTCCCAAACTCGTCCTCCAGCAGGATGAACACCACGCCCCCGGCCGTGCCGGGGCGCTGGCGGGCCACGACGAGCCCCCCGACCCGCACCCGCCGGCCGTGCGGCAGACGCCCCAGATCCCGGCTGGTCGCCACATCGGCGCCCATCCGGGGCCGGAGCAGCGCCAGGGGATGGGCGCGGGTGGTCAGCCCAATCGTGCTGTAGTCGGCGAGCATCCCCTCCCACTCGGAGAGCTCGCGCAGCTCCGGCGGGGCGGGCAGGTCCAGCGGAAGCGCCAGCTGGGTGCCGCCCGGGACGCTGCGACCGGGCGTCACCACCCCCAGCTGCCAGAGCGCCACCCGGCGGGCCGCTCCCGGCCGCAGCCGCCCCGCGTCCTCGGCCGGAGCCGCCAGCCCGTCGCACGCCCCGGACCACGCCAGCAACTCCAGGGCCGCGGCCCCGCATCCGGCGCGTGACGCCAGGTCCGACAGGCTGCGGAAGGGACCACCCGCCTTCCGGGCGGCGACGAGCACGGCCACGTCCTGCTCCCGGACGCCGCGGACGTACCCCAGGCCGATCCGCACCCGGCCCGTGGAGTCCAGCTCGCACTCCACCCCGCTCTGATTGACGTCCGGCGGCTCCACCTCAACCCCCCGGCGCTGAGCCTCATGAACGAGCGCATCCGGCGGATAGAAGCCCATCGGCTGCTCGTTGAGCAGCGCGCACAAGAACTCCGGCGAGTAGTGCACGCGCAGCCAGGTCGACTGGTAGGCGAGCAGCCCGAACGCCGCGCCGTGGGCCTTGGGGAAGCCGAAGCCGGAGAAGCCCTTGACCATCGCGAACACGCGCTCGGCGGTCTCGGCATCGACCCCGTGCTTGCGCTGCGCCCCCTCCACAAACCGCGCGTGGTAGGCCTGGATGGCCGCCTCCGAGCGCTTGCGGCTCATGGCCCGGCGCAGCCCCTCGGCCTCCCCCACCCCAAACCCGGCGAACGCGATCGCCACCTCCAGGACCTGGTCCTGGAAGATGATCGTGCCCAGCGTCTCCTCCAGCACGGGCTTCAGCGACGGGTGGTCGTAGGGGACCTCGTAGGTGGGATCGGTCCGCATGAGCTGGCGGCGGGCGATGTAGGGGTTGACAGCGCCGCCCTGGATCGGCCCCGGCCGGACGATCGCCACCTGAATGGTGATGTCCTGCAGGTTCTCCGGGCGCGTCCGGCGCAGCGAGGCCATCTGCGCCCGGCTCTCGATCTGGAACACCCCGGTCGTCTCGGCGTTCTGGATGCACTCGTAGGTGGCGGCGTCGTCATAGGGGATGCGAGACAAGTCAATGCGCTCCCCCCGGGTCCGCGCAATCTGCTCCACCGCCCGCTCGACCGCCGAGAGCATCCCCAGCCCCAGCAGGTCGATCTTGAGAAATCCCGCGTCCGAGCAGGAGTCCTTGTCCCACATCGCGATCTGGCGCCCCTCCATGGCGGCGGGGACGATGGGGCAGCAGTCGACGAGCGGCTGGGTGGCGATGATCATCCCCCCGGAGTGCTGGGACAGATGGCGGGGCAGGCCATGGGCCTCGGCGGCCAGCCGGGCCAGCCACGCCCACCGGCCGGTCAGCCCCTGCCGACCGGTGCTCTCGATGTCCTTGGCCACCTCGCGGGCATCCCAGCCCTCGCTGCCCCGGGCCACCCGCTCGATCTCCCCCGGCGGCAGCCCCAGCGCCTTGCCCAGCTCACGAATCGCGCCCCGGGCGCGGTAGGTGGGAAAGGCGGCGACCAGCGCGGAGCGCTCGTGCCCATACCGCTCGTGGATGCGGGGGATGAGCTTCTCCCGGATGTCGCGGGGGAAGTCGAGATCGATGTCCGGCAGCGAGGTCAGCTCGTCGTTGAGAAACCGGCCGATGAGCAACTCGTTGGCGATGGGGTCGACGTGCGAGAGACCGGTCAGGTAGCAGACGATTGAGGAGACGCTTGAGCCGCGGCCGCGGCCGGGGGGCAGCAGCGCCCGGGCGCTGTCTGGCCCGCGCACCTCCACGGCGACCTCGCGCGCAAGCTCCAGCAGGTCATGGTGCAGCAGGAAGAACCCGGGCAGACCGAGCGCCTCGATGATCCGCATCTCCTCGGCCAGGCGCCCGGCGGCCCGCTCTCGGATCCAGACAGGCTCCCCGGCATAACGCTCCCGCGCGCGGACGTCGCAGAGCTCGGTCAGCGTGCGCATCGCCTCCCCGTCCTCGGCTCCCGGGTACCGGTAGCCGAGGTCGCTGCTCAGGTCAAACTGAAGCTGGGCGGCGAGCCGCGCCGTCTCCGCCACCGCCTCCGGATGCTCGGCAAAGCGGGCGGCCATCGCCTCCGGCGAGGCGAGCACGTGGCTGAAGTTGCCGCGCCGCTGCGGCTCGGAGGCATCAAGCGTCGAGTGCAGGCGGACGGCGACAAACGCGTCCTGCAGCGGCGCCCGGGAGCGGGCGTGGGCATGCACGTTGCCGGTGGCGACACATGCCACCCCCAGCCGCCGGGCGAGCTCAGCCAGGCGGCGGTTACGCGCCCGGTCGTCGCGCAGGTACGGACGCTGCAGCTCCACCCGCAGCCGGTCGCGTCCAAACGCCTCCCGCAGGCGCTCAAGCGTCGGCTGATCATGGACCCCGCGCAGCGCGCAGCCGCTCAGGCAGACGAGCCCCGCCGCATGCTCAAGCACCGTGTCCAGCGGCGTCGACGGCTCGGCGGCCGGAGCCCCCGGCCGCCCGTCACGCGTGTGGGCATGCGCCCGGGTCAGGATGCGGCAGAGGTTGGACCACCCGCGGGAGTCCTGGACGAGCAGCGTCACGTGACGGCCGTCCTCCAGGTCGATCTCGGCGCCGTGGATCGGCCGCAGACCGAGCGCCCGGGCCGAGACCGCAAACTCCATCGCGCCGGAGACGGTGTTGTGATCGGTCAGCGCCAGCGACTCGTATCCCAGCGCCAGCGCGGCCGGCACCAACTCGTCCGGAAGCGACGCCCCATCCAGGAACGAGAACGCCGAGTGGCAGTGGAGCTCCGCGTACATCGTCGAACACATGTTCGCAAATGGAAAGGACGGGCCCGGGCGATATTGGGAGATGAGCACCGGCGTCGTGAGGGGGCGAGCCGGATGCGCTCGCCGCCGCCCGGATCATCACCGGAGGCTGACGCCGGGACGGGTCACGTCCTCCGTTCGCCGGACAACGGCGGCGATGAGGAGGGTGGGTGGCCCCGGGAGGGGCAGGTTTGTACGAAATCCGGTTTGGCGTCTGCGATTTCGTCCCTCGAGCGCGCTCAGCAACCGAAACGTTCGAGATCCGCGGCCGCGATTCGGATCTCGCACAAAACGGTCGCTCCACAGACACCGCGCACGCCGCAAGCCACCCGCTCCTTTCATCCCCGCCGGCACTCGCCCCGCATCCCCGCCCGGGGATGAACCCAGCGCGGGGAGGGGGCGGCCCCGCGCCGCCCGTCACACAGCCCCTTGACAAGTTATTAGCGACTGCTAATCTCGGCGCTCGTCGTTGGTTAGCAGTTACTAATAACTAACTGGGAGGTCGGTAATGACCGCCGCTCGCCGCCGGGCCTGGACCCTGGCCATCGTCTCCG
>DASSZQ010000229.1:0-45038 GCA_035702755.1 Solirubrobacteraceae bacterium
AGCTGAGAGCGTTTCTCCAACCCCAGCTTGCGATGGAGGCGGTGGCGGTGGGCCTCGACGGTGCGCTGTGAGAGGTGGAGGCGCTCCGCCATCTCGGCGCTGGTCAGGCCAAGGGCGATCAGCCGCAGCACCTCGGCTTCGCGTTCGGTGAGCCCGTCGTGGGCGATGGCGTCGCTGAAGCCCTTCAGGCGGGCGGCGATTGCCGGGCTGACGTAGTGTTCGGCGGCGGCGGCGTGGCGGACGGCGGTGCCCAGCTCCCGGGTGGCGTCGTCTTTGAGCACGTAGCCGAAGGCGCCGGCCTCCAGCGCATGCTGGGCGAAGGCCGGACTGTCCTCCATGGAGGTGATCACCACCCGTGTCATGGGTGACTGGGCGCGGAGGCGGCGGATGAGGTCGATGCTTGACCCGTTGGGCATCTGCAGGTCGAGGACCAGGACGTGGGGGAGATGGTCGTCGACGTGGCGCATGGCGGTGAACAGGTCGCTGGCCTCGGCGACGACGGCGACATCACCCTCGCCCTCCAGAAGCAGGCGCAGGCTGCGCCGCACCTGGTCATGGTCGTCGGCGACGACCACCCGGATCGGCGCGTTCTCCGGCGGCCAGTCACGGTCCGCGGCGCGCGCGGTCTGCAGATTTCTCGCCATGGTTTCACGGTAGTCCGAGACCGCCATGGCCGCCACCGTCATCGTCGCGGCTCGGTTGCGGGCAAATTACGTAGCGCTCTGCGCCGAAATGAGGCGCGGTGACCGGGCGTCATCGACCTTCGTATCGTCATCCGGCGGCATGAGGTTCCTGCGCCCCAGCACCGTTCCCGCCGTGGGTGGCGGCAGCCGCCGCCCGCATGTCCGCCCCATGGTTGAGGCTGACATCGTGGCGTGCGCCGACGTCATGGCCGCGGCGTTTGGCATGCCCGTCGACGAGCACGCGCGGTACCGGGCCCAGAGACGCCTCGCCCACCTGCTGGCCACCGACCCGGCGGGAGCGTTTGTCGGCGAAGACCGGGGCCGCATCACCGGCGTCGCTCAGGCATACCTGCGCGAGGGGCTGTGGTGCCTGTCGATGCTGGCCGTCGATCCGCGCGGGCAGAGCGCGGGAGTCGGCCGGGCCCTGTTTCGGCAGACCCTGGCGTACGGGGACGGTGGCCCGGGGCTGATCGTCGGCTCCAACGACCCGCGGGCGCTTCGGCTCTACGCCGCCGGCGGCTTCTCGCTGCAGCCGACCCTGGAGGCCCGGGGCCGGATCGACCGCCGGGCCTTCCCGGCGCCGAGCGGAGAGGTGGTCAGAGGCAGCGCCGCCGACCTGGACGCCATCGCCGGCTTCTCCCGCGCGGTCCGCGGCGCGGCCCACACGGAGGAGATCGCGTTCGCCCTGTCGCGCGGTGCGCAGCTTCTGCTGATGCGCGACCGCGGCTTTGCCGTGGCCGAGCCCGGCTCCGGAGTCTGGTTGCTCGCCGCGGTCGACGACCGCGCCGCCTCAGCTCTGCTGTGGAGCGCGCTCGACGTCGCCGGCGACGTCGAGCGGCCGATCCGGTGGATCACCGGCGGGCAGGACTGGGCGGTCGACATCGCCGTGCGGGCCGGCCTGCAGATCAGCGCCTACGGCGCGCTGTGCGTGCGCGGCCAGCCCGGGCCGCTGCGCCCGTTCCTCCCCAGCGGCTCGTTCGCGTAGCCCCGTCCCCGCCCCCGCCCCCAGGGCAGGGGCGGAGGGGAACTGCACCCGCACATCAAGACCGCCCTGGCTCCCGGGACGCACGTCCAGGGCCGCGCCATGAGCCGCGGCGATGGCGGCGACGATCGACAGTCCCAGGCCGAACCCCTGCCGGGACCCGGTCCGATCGGGCGCCAGGCGCTGGAAGGGCGCCAGCAGGCGGTCGATCTCATCCGCAGGCACCGGCGTCCCGGTGTTGACGACGCGCAGGGTGGCCCCGTCGGCAGCGGCAGCCACCGTGACATGCACGTGTCCGGCGGCGATGTTGTGGCGCAGCGCGTTGTCCAGGAGGTTGACGATCAGGCGCTCCACCAGCCGCCGGTCGCCCCACAGCGGCGCCGGGGTCAGCCCGGCGTGCAGCTCCAGGCCCCGCTCGGCGGCCTCCGCCCGCCGGGAGCGCACGGCGGCGTCGGTCGCGGCGGCGAGATCCACGGCCTCGCGCCCGTCGATACCGCGCTCGCTGCGCGCCAGCGTCAGCAGCGAGTCGATCAGCTGCTCCTGCTCCTCGCTCTCCTCCAGCACCTGGCGGCAGGTTGCGCGGAACGTGTCGACGGTCGCCCGCGGGTCGGTGATCACCATCTCCAGCAGGGCACGCGCGGCGGTCAGCGGCGTGCGCAGCTCATGGGAGGCGTTGGCGACGAAGCGCCGCTGGGCCTCGAACGCCGCCTCCAGCCGGGCCAGCAGCCCGTCGATGGTGTCCGCCAGTTGGCGCAGCTCGTCACGCGGGCCACCCAGCGCGAGGCGCTCGTGGAGATTGGCCTCCGAGATCTGCTGGGTGGCGGCCGTCATCGTCCGCAACGGCCGCAGCACCCGGCCGGCCACCAGCCAGCCCAGCCCCGCCGAGATGATGGCCATGATTGCCAGGGCGACGCTTGACTCCACGATGAGCTGGTGCAGGTCCGAGAGCCGCTGCGTGTCCCCCACGAAGCGGATCGCGTACTGGCCCGCGGTCGATCGCAGCGCCTGGACGACCCGGGGGGGCAGCTGGGCGAGCACGGAGCTCCGCTTGGTGCGGACAACGCCGCCGAACACGGGTGCACCTCCGGCGCTGCTCAGTCGCTGCGTCGGCGGCAGCCGGCTGACGAACGTCCGGGGCGGTGTGGCCGTGGCAGCGTGCTCCACGAGGACGTAGGTGACCGTCAGAAGGACGGCGCCGGAGAACAAAAACAGGGCTCCGTACAGCAGCGCCAGTCGCCAGCGCACGGTCGTCTGAGGGCGGCGCATCCGCCCCGCCAGCGATACCACCGCGGCGGCCGCGCTCACGATGACCCGCCGATGCGGTAGCCGACCGGGCTCACCGTCTCCACCACCGGCGGGTCGCCGAGCTTGGCCCGCAGGCGGCTGACGGTCATGCGCACCGTGTTGGTGAACGGGTCGGTGGCGTCATCCCACGCTCGCTCCAGGATCTGCTCGGTGGAGACAACCGTGCCCCGTGCGCCGAGCAGCAGCTCAAGCACGGCGAACTCCTTGGGACTGAGAGCGATCGGCTGCTCGCCACGGGTGACGACCCGGCGGGCCGAATCCAGCTCCAGGTCGCCGTGGACCAGTACGGGCGGGAGGGCCGGCCCAGAGCGCCGGGCCAGCGCCCGGATCCGCGCCACCAGCTCCACCAGGTGAAACGGCTTGGACAGGTAGTCGTCGGCACCGATCTCCAGTCCCTGGACGCGATCGTCCAGCGTCCCGGCCGCGGTCAGCATCAGCACCCCGGACCGCGAGCCGGCGGAGACGAGCGAGCGGCACACGTCGTCGCCGTGAACGCCGGGCAGGTCACGATCGAGCACCACCACGTCATAGGTGGTGACGGCGGCGCGGTCAAGCGCCTCCCGGCCGTCGTAGGCGACGTCGACGGCCATGCCCTCCCGACGCAGCACGGTGGCGACGGTGGCGGCGAGACGCGCATGATCCTCAACGACCAGCACCCTCATCAGCTGAACAGGAGCATGGCGCATTCCGCATAACAGTCAGATAACAGCGTTACGACCGCGTTAGCCGCGGGCGCGTAGAACCCCCGGCGATCCCGCCCGCCAGATGATCGTCCCGCCATCGATCGTGACGCGCACCAGACTGCTCCTCCTCCTGACCCTCACCGCCGGCGCGCTGGCCCTCACCGCCTGCGGCTCCGGCGCCGGCGGCTCAGACACCGGCACCGCCGCCGGCAGCAGCGTCAGCGGCCGCGGCTACGCGACGGCGCTCAGGTTCGCTGCGTGCATGCGCTCTCACGGCGTCCCGCAGTTCCCGGATCCGAGTGCCGCAGGCGGGATCGCCATCCCCCGCGGGGCGCCCGGGGTCAATGTCAATCCGCACGCGCCGGCGTTTCAGTCGGCGGCGCGGGCGTGCCGCAGGCTCCTGCCCCACGGCGGCACGCCGGGTCCCATCCCGGCGGCCGCCCGCCGGCGCCTGCTCCAGTTCTCGCAGTGCATGCGCACCCACGGCGTCCCCAACTTCCCGGACCCCGTCTTTCCCGCGAGCGGCGGCGCCGTCATCCAGGCGCCCGGCGGTCCGGCCGGCTCCTCGGGGCCCTCGCCGGCGTTTCGCCGGGCGGCGCAGGCCTGCGGGCAGCCGCTGGCAAAGGGTGGCTGATGGGGGTTCAGGACCGCGGCCCGGACGTGCCGGGCCGGCGCACGCCGGCGGGCAGGGTGGCGGTGACCGTCAGTCCGCCATCCGGCTGGGGCTCGGCCACCACCCGGCCGTTGTGGGCGGTGGCGATGGCGCGGACGATGGAGAGCCCCAGTCCGTGATGCCCGTCCGGCTGACCGATCCGCGCCGATCCCAGGCGGGCAAACGGCTCAAACAGCCGGTCGACCTCGCCCGGTGAGACGACGGGACCCGTGTTGCTCACCGAGACGGCGACGCGGTCGCCGGCGGTCTCGGTGCGCACCTCGATCCGCCCGCCGGGGACGTTGTAGCGCACGGCGTTGTCGACGAGGTTGGCAACGAGCCGCTGTGCCAGGGCGGGATCGCCGGTGGCCGGAGCGGCGGCGAGGCTGGTGACGGCGTTCAGGTCCCCGCGTGCGATCTCGGAGGCGGCGGCGGCGAGCGCCCGCTCGGCGAGCGTCGCCAGGTCGAAGGGCAACCGGTGATCAAGCCCGCGCTCGCTTGAGGCGAGGGTGAGCAGCGACTCCAGCAGCCGTTCCTGGTCACGTCCGGAGGCGAGCAGCTCCTCGCAGGTGGCGCGCAGCGAGGCGGTGTCGGCGTCCGGGTTGGCGAGCGCGACCTGAAGCAGGGTGCGCTCCACGGTCAGCGGGGTGCGGAGCTCATGCGAGGCGTTGGCGACAAAGCGGCGCTGGGCGTCAAACGCCGACTCCAGCCGGGCCAGCAGCTCGTCGAACGTGTCGCCCAGACGCCGGAACTCATCGTCCGGACCGCTCAGCGCGAGGCGGTCACCGAGGTTGCCGGCCGAGATCGTCCGGGCGCGGTCGGTCATGACCCGCAGCGGGCGCAGCACCCGCCCGGAGGCAAACCAGCCGAGGACGGCGGAGACCACCGCGGTGATGGCCAGCACCAGCCAGGACACCGCCAGCAGCCGCTTGAGATCGGCGGTGTGCTGCTGGACGACGACGCTCTTGGCGCGGTCCGGAAACACGAACCGGCGCAACGCCGCCGCGCCCTTCCCGGCCGGCCCCACGCCCCCGGCCGCGCCGGAGGCCGACTGCGGGACGGCGGCGGCGACGGTGACGGTCGCCGTCCCCGACGTGAGCAGGAAGGTCGCCGCGAACGCGGCCGTGCCCAGGATGAGGAACATCCCCGTGTACAGGAGCGTGAGCCGCAGGCGCGCCGTCGGTGACGGCAGCCGCAGGTGGCGGCGATATGCCGAGGAGCCGCGCATCACACCCGGTACCCCGCCTCGCGCACCGTCTCCAGGACGGGTGGCTCGCCGAGCTTGGCCCGCAGACGCCCGATCGTCGTCTTGACGGTGCTGGTGAATGGATTGGCGGCTTCGTCCCACACGCGCTCCAGCAGTTCCTCGGCTGACACCACGCGGCCCTCGGCGGCCAGCAGGTATTCCAGCACGGCGAACTCCTTGGGGGTGAGGGGGAGCCGGCGGCCCGCACGCACGGCCACCCGCCGGCCGGGGTCGAGGCTCAGGTCGCCGGCGACCAGCGTCGGCGGCAGCGGTGCGGCGGCGCGCCGGGCGACCGCTCGGATGCGGGCCACCAGCTCGCCGAAGTCAAACGGCTTGGACAGGTAGTCGTCGGCGCCGAGACCGAGGCCCTCGACGCGGTCAGCGATCGTGCTGGAGGCCGTCAGCATCAGGATCCGCGTCGCGCTGCGCTCGGCGATCAGCGTCCGGCAGACCTCGTCGCCCCCGACGCCCGGCAGATCACGGTCCAGGACGACGACGTCGTAGCGATGGACGCGCACGTGGGCCAGCGCGTCGGCGCCGGCATGGACGACGTCGACGGCCATCCCCTCCCGTCGCAGGCCCTCGGCCACCGCCGCTGCCAGCCGCTGATGATCCTCGACGACGAGCACCCTCATTGCTGCCGTCAAGCATCCCTGATCACGGGTGACAGCCAGGTCACAGTTCCTGTCACCGTCCTGTCACCGCCGGACCTCTACAACTCACCCGCTCACCAGCTCAGCCGAGGAAGGGGTCATGCGCATCACATCATCATCGATTGTCGGCCTCGCCGCATGTGTTGTGCTCGGCGCCGGTGCCGCCGGGTGCGGCTCGCAGTCGCCGACGAGCACCGCCAACCAGTCGGCGAAGAGCCCGGTCGCCATGGCGTACGCGTACTCCCGGTGCATGCGCGCCAACGGCGTCCCCAACTTCCCGGATCCCAAGGTCAGCAGCAGTCCGGGACAGATGTCGATCAAGCTGGCGGTGTCGGTTCAGGAGTCCGACAGTCCCAAGTTCGGCTCCGCCCAGAAGGCGTGTCAGCATCTTGCGCCCGGGCCCCAGACCGCCAGCCCGGCTCAGCGCAGAGCGCAGGCCCAGGCGTTTCTCGCCTTTGCCCGCTGCCTGCGCAGCCACGGCCTGAGTCGTTTCCCGGATCCCAACAGCCAGGGCCAGATAACGCGGCAGATGATCAGTGCCGCGGGCATCGACCTCCATCAGCCGGCCGTGCTGGCCGCCGCCAAGGCGTGCGTTTCCGTCACCCACGGGGTGATCACGAAGGCCGATGTGGAGCGCGCCGTCAACGGGCCCCACTGACGATGCGCTCGTCACGGTGCACGTTCCCACCGGGAGACTCGCGGCCGCCGCATAACAGGCGGATAACGGCGTTACCGGCCTGTTACCGCCACGCGCGTACACCTCTACAGCCGACATGCGCCGACCCCATCTCCGCCTGATCCCGGATGCCCCCCGCCGGCATCGCCTGTTTGCCGCCGCCGCCCTGATCGTGGGCGCCGCCGTGGTGGCGGTCCTGGTGCTCGGCATCGGCGGACCCGGATCTCCGTCGCCGACCGAGGCGGCCACCACCGTCTCCGGCGCGACCACCGTCCAGCGGCGCAACCTCGTTGCCACCGACACCGAGTCCGGCACCGTCGGCTACAGCGGCGCCCAGACCGTCTATGACCGCTTGACCGGAACGATCACCTGGCTGCCGGGCGTCGGCCAGGTGATCAAGCCCGGCCAGGCGCTGTTTGAGGTCGACGGCAACCCGGTGCTGCTCATGGACGGAACCACGCCGGCCTACCGCGACCTCAGCTCGGCCGACAGCAATGGCCCCGACGTGCTGGAGCTCAACCGCAACCTCGTCGCCCTCGGCTTCAACGCCGGGGCCATCACCGTCGACGACGTCTGGCAGCCGGCCACCACGTACGGCGTCGAGCTGCTGCAGGAATCACTGGGCGAGACGGCGACCGGCAGCCTCTCGCTGGGTCAGGTGGTGTTCCTGCCCGGCAGGCAGCTTGTGTCCGCGGTGCAGGCCAGCCTCGGCTCCACCGGAGGCGGTGGTGGGGCGTCGCCATCAGGCACCTCCGGGGCCAGTCTCGCCGTCGACCGACCGGCTCCCCAGTTCGTCAGTCTCACCAGCTCAACGCCGGCGCCTACCGGCACGGCGCCGGCGACCACGGCCACCTCGCCGACCACCGCCACCACACCGGCGAGCAGCCGCCCGTCCGGACATGGGCCCAAGCAGCACGGACAGCACGCCAGGCAGCCCCAGGGCTCATCGCCCGCCACCTCGCACCAGGGCACGCCGAACGGGCGGTCGCCGAGGTCTCCGACCACCACCAGCGCCGCGAGCGGGCAGACGCTCGCGGCGCTGTCCGCCCTGCTCCGGGCCGAGAGCGCCCAGCTCCGGGCCGAAACCCAGGCGCTGAGGGCAAGCCACTCCAACCCGCCGTCCAACAGCCCCCCGCACAGTTCCGGCAACCCCGGGCACAGCTCCGGCACCCCGTCCTCCACCTCTCAGAACGGCGCCGGCGGGGGCGGCAGCGCCTCGCCCGTCCTGCAGACAAGCTCCCCGGATCTGGTGGTGACCGTCGACCTCCCGGCCAGCTCCCAGAGCGAGGCCCACGTCGGTGAGCACGTCACCGTCCAGCTGCCGGACGGCAGCACCATCGGCGGGAAGGTGACGGCGGTGAGCGCGGTCGCGCAGACCTCGAGCGCCAACAACGGCAACAACGGCAACGGGGGCTCCGGCGGCGGCCCCGGCGCCTCCGGCGGATCCTCCTCAACGATCCCGGTGACCGTCACCCTGGAGGGCCATCACCGCAGCGCCGGGCTCGACCAGGCGGCGGTGAGCGTCAACTTCGTCCAGCAGCGCGCCCGCAACGTCCTGTCGGTTCCGGTGACCGCCCTGCTGGCGACCTCCGGAGGCGGCTACAGCGTCCAGGAGGCGGCCGCCCCGCACCGGCTCATCCCGGTCACCACCGGATTGTTCGCCGCCGGCTACGTGCAGATCTCCGGCGCCGGCATCTATCCCGGGCTGCAGGTCACCGACTCGCAGGGATGACGGTGACCGGACCGGCGCTCGCCCTGGACGGGGTCGCCAAGTCATATCCCGGCGGCGTGGCCGCCCTGCGCGGGGTGACGCTGGAGGTCGCCGCCGGTGACCAGCTGGCGGTCATCGGCCCGTCCGGGTCCGGCAAGACGACGATGCTGACGGTCATGGGAACGTTGGAGCGACCAACCAGCGGCCAGGTCCGCGTCGCCGGCCATGAGGTGGGGCAGTCCAGCGACGGCGAGCTGGCCGGCCTGCGCGCCCATCGCATCGGCTTTGTGTTTCAGACGTTCCACCTCCAGGACGCGATGACCGCGCTGGACAACGTCGCCACGGGCATGCTGTACACCGGCGCCGCGGGGCGCCGGCGCCGGGAGCTGGCCCGGGCGGCGCTGGAGCGCGTCGGCCTCGGCCACCGCCTCACCCACCGCCCGCCCCAGCTGTCCGGCGGGGAGCGCCAGCGGGTGGCGATCGCCCGGGCGCTGGTCAAGCGCCCGGAGATCATCCTCGCCGACGAGCCGACCGGCAATCTGGACTCGGCGTCCGGCGCGGGCATCGTGACGCTGCTGCACGAGCTCGCCGCCGAGGGGGCGACGCTCGTCCTGATCACACACGACTCGGAGATCGCCGCCTCGTTTCCGCGTCGCATCGGGATGCGCGACGGCGAGATCGTGGGGGACGAGCGCGGGTGACCGCCGCCGGCATCACGCTGCCCGCCGCGCGGGCGCAGGCCGCCCGGCTGCCGGTGCGCGAGCTGTTGGGGGTTGCCGTTCACGGGCTGCGCACCCGCCGGTTGCGCGCCGCGCTGTCGGCGCTGGGGATCGCCATCGGCATCGGCGCCATGGTGTCCGTCGTCGGCGTCTCGGCCTCCAGCCAGGCACAGCTGCTGGCGACGATCGACAGTCTGGGCACCAACCTGCTGACGGTCTCGCCGGGGACGACATTCACCGGGGCCAACGAGGTGCTGCCGTCAACGTCGGTGCCGATGATCGCCCACATGGCCCATGTCAACCATGACGTGGCCGTCTATCAGGTGCCCAACGCCAACGTGTACCGGACGCCGCGGGTACCGGCCGAGCAGACCGGGGGCATCGGCGTCGACGCCGCGGGCGACAACCTGCCGCAGGTGCTGGGGGCGGGGATGGCCTCCGGGCACTTCCTCGACGGCGTGAGCGGTCGCTATCCCGAGGCGGTGCTCGGCGCCGACGCGGCGCAGGTTCTGCAGATCACCCGCGTCGGCGGCCACGTCATGGTCTATCTCGGCAACCGGTGGTTCACGGTGGTGGGGATCATGAAGTCAGCGCTGCTCGACACCAGCCTGGACAGCACCGTGTTCATCTCGCTGCCGGTCGCCCACCGGCTGTTCGGCGTCGCCCCCAACCCCTCCGAGATCTATGTGCGGGCGGCGCAGAACGACGTGACCGGCGTCTCGGACCTGCTGGCGGCGACCGCCGATCCCCAGAACGCCAGCGGCGTCCAGGTCAGCCGGCCATCGGACATCCTGGAGGCCCGCGCGGCCGCCAAGGGGCAGTTCACCACGCTGCTGCTGGGGCTGGGCGCGGTGGCGCTGCTCGTCGGCGCCATCGGCATCGCCAACATCATGGTGATCTCGGTGCTCGAGCGCCGGGGCGAGATCGGCCTGCGCCGGGCGCTGGGGGCGACGCAGCGCCACATCAGCCTGCAGTTCCTGGCCGAGTCGGCGGTGCTCGCCGCGCTGGGCAGCCTGGCCGGACTGGCGCTGGGGGCCGGGGCCACCGAGGCGTACGCGGTCGCGCAGAACGAGCCGTTCGTCGTCCCCCTCTACGCTCTGGCCGCCGCGCCCGCCGCCGGGCTGGCCATCGGCATGCTCGCCGGGCTGTACCCCGCGGGCAAGGCGGCGCGGCTCAGTCCCACCGAGGCACTGCGCGCGTAGAGAGGACGAGGACGGATGTATGAGCGGGCCCGCCGTCCCCTCCCGGTCGCGACCCATCCGCCGATGCAGACGAGGTGCTCATGCTCGCCCGTCCGCATGCCCTCATCCACCGGCTCCTGCTCGCGCTCGCCGTGGCCGGTTTCGCCGGGCTGCTGGGACTGAGCCTGACCACGGGCCGCGCGGGCGCCGCCCCGGCGCCCCACCATCCCCACCGCCGCCTGCAGGCCGGGCACCACGCCCTGCGCGCGCGGGGCCGCCGGCACCGGCCGCGACGCCACCTCGCTGCTCACACCGCCCGGGATCCGCAGGTCAACCGCACCCTCAGCCAGGGGACGCTGTGGGCGTGCGAGACCCAGCCATCCGGCTCCCCATGCGTCGGAGAAGTGCTCGCCGCCATCAACGCCGCGCACGCCGCCGAGGGGGTCCCGCCGATGCGGCTTCCGGCCGGTTTCGCTCAGCTGAGCATCCCGGAGCAGTTGCTCGTCGTCTCCAATGCCGAGCGGGTCGACCGGGGGCTGATCGCCGCCGTCGGCCTGTCGCGCAACCTCAACCGCAGCGCGCTGGCGGGCGCTCAGGCCCAGCGCGATCCGGTCCCCAGCCCCTTCTACGGCGACTCCTATGGCTCCAACTGGGCCGGTGGCATCGTCTCGGCGCTCGCCGATGACTTCCTGTGGATGTATGACGACGGCCCCGGCTCGTTCAACATCGACTGCCGCTCACCCGGGGCGGCCGGCTGCTGGGGCCATCGCCACAACATCCTGTACCGCTACCAGGCTCCGCTGGCCATGGGAGCGGCCATCGCCGGCTCATCGGCCACCGAGGTGTTCGTCGGCGGCGATTACCGGACCGCGCCGGGCCAGCCTGACGCCCCCATGCTCCGCCGCGCGCTCCGGTGAGCCGCCGCTGCGGCTGAAACCCCTGCGGGAAGCGGCCGCCCGCCCATGCCGCTGTGGCCGCCACCGGCTCGGGGAGGGCAGGCGGCGCATCGGCGGACGATTTGTCTATTCTCGGAGCGGCGTGGTTCGCCGGGTGGAGGACCCGCAGGGTGACTGTGAGCGAAAAAGGCGAACTGCGGCTGTACGTGACCGGGGCGACCCTTCTCTCGACCCGCGCCATCGAGAACATCCAGGATCTCATCCAGGAGGAGCTGCAGGGCGTGTATGCGTACGAGATCGTCGATGTGCTGGAGCGCCCGGACCTCGCCGATGAGGACGGCATCTTCGCCACGCCGACGCTGGTGCGCCGCTCGCCGGCTCCGGTCCGCAAGTTGATCGGCGACCTCTCCGACCGCGAGCTGGTGCTCTCCAGTCTGCGGATGGGGCCTCGTCGGCAGCCCGCCGGCGGTCCCGGGCAGCGAGAGTCGACATGACCGACCGGGCGCCTGCCGTCGGCATCCCACGGCTTGAGGTCGGCATCCCCGGCTTTGATGTGGTCGCCGAGGGAGGCATCCCGGCCGCACGCAGCACCCTGGTCGCCGGCACGGCGGGAAGTGGCAAGACGCTGCTCGGTGTCCAGTACCTGGTGGCCGGGATCGAGCGCTACGGCCAGGGCGGGGTCCTTGTGACGTTCGAGGAGCCCGCTGACGAGATCATGCGCAACGTCCGAAGCCTCGGCTGGGACCTGCGGGCCCATCACGCTGCGGGACGCCTGGGCATCGTCGACGTGGCCGGGGTCGCCGGCGAGGAGATCTTCGAAGCGGGGCAGTTCGACTTCCAGGGCCTGCTCGCCCGCGTCGAGCGCGCAATCGAGAAGGTCTCGGCAGTGCGCGTCGTCCTCGACTCGCTGACCGGGATCTTTCCCCAGTTCACCGACCAACACGCGGTGCGGCGTGAGCTGGCCCGGGTCACTGCCCGCCTGCGCGCGCTGGGGGTGACGACGGTGATGACCGCGGAGCGCTCCGAGGAGTACGGCCCCATCGCCCGCTACGGCGTGGAGGAGTTCGTCGCCGACAACGTCGTCATCCTCCGTCACCCGCTCAACCGAGAGCGGCGCCGGCGAACGCTTGAGATCCTCAAGTTCCGCGGCGCTCCCCACCAGCATGGCGAGTACCCGTTCAGCATCGACGGGCGCAGCGGCGTGACCGTTATCCCGCTCGCCGAGACGGGATTGAAGACGCGCGCGCTCCCGTATCGCAGCTCCATCGGCAAGCCGGCCGTCGACAAGATGTGCGGCGGGGGCATCTTCCAGGACTCGATCGTGCTGGTCAGCGGCGCCACCGGCACCGGCAAGACGATGATGGTGACCGAGTTCCTGGCCGCCGGGCTGCGGTCCGGCCAGCGCGGTCTCTTCTTTTCCTTTGAAGAGAGCCGGCCGCAGATCCTGCGCAACGCCGCCTCTTGGGGCGTCGACTTCGGCGACGCCGAGGCCGAGGGAATGCTTCGCATCGACTCGCGCTATCCGGAGCGTCTCGGCCTTGAGGACCTGCTGGTGGAGATGCGCCACCAGATCGAGGAGTTCCGTCCGAAGCGCCTGGCCATCGACAGCCTCTCGGTGCTTGACCGCGTCTCCTCCGGCGCCCTGTTCCGCGAGTTTGTGGTGGGAATGACGAGCCTCATCAAGGAGTTCGAGCTCGTCGCCATGTGCACGAGCACCGCCGACTTGGGCGGGGGAACGCAGAGCACCGAGCTCACTCCGGTGTCGACGATCACCGATACGATCATCGTGCTGCGCTACCTGGAGCGCGCCTCTGAGGTGCACCGCTGCCTGACGATCCTCAAGATGCGGGGCTCCGCCCACGACAAGACGATCCGCGAGTACACGATCGGAGACACCGGCATGGAGCTGGGGGGGCCGGTCTCCGGCGCCACCGGTATCCTCACCGGATCGTCGGCGGTCCAGGACGATCCTCCCCCGCCGTGAACACGTCCTGCGCCCGGAAGCATGTCCGGGCCGGTGCGCCCCGCGGCTGCTCGCCATGAAGGCCGACGACATCCTCGCCCACCAGCCGGTGGGCTCACTGATCGTCGATGCCGACACCGTGGTCCGCTTCGCCAACCCGGCGGCGGCCGCGCTGCTGGGGGTGCCGTCAGACCGGATCGTCGGTCAGACATTTGGGTTGCCGCTGCTGCCCGGCGGGGTCACCGACGTCAACGTTCCCGGCCGGGACGGGGGGGTGCGCACCCTGGCGATGCGGGTCACGGAGCTTCCCGCCGCCCCGGAGCGATACCTGGTGACCCTGTTCGACGTCAGCGGACGGGCCCGGCGCTACGAGCATGAGCACCGCCTTGTGGAGACCCTGCAGCGGAGCATCCTGCTTGACCAGATGCCGACGGTGGACGGGGTGCAGCTGGCCGCACGGTACGTGCCCGGCGACGGCGAGGTGCGGGTGGGTGGCGACTGGTATGACGCCATTCCGCTTCCCGATGGGCGCCTGGGCCTGGCCATCGGCGATGTCACCGGGCACGGCATCGGCTCGGCCGCCCTGATGAGCCAGTTGCGCAACGCACTGCGCGCCTACGCGCTTGAGCATCCCTCGCCCGTCGACGTCGTCGATCACCTTGACCGTCTCATCCACCACTTTGAGCCGCGCGGCATGGCGACGATGATCTATCTCGTCTACGAGCTGGGGTCCGGCGAGCTGTCGTTTGTCGCCGCCGGCCATCCGTACCCGCTGCTCATCGACGAGGACGGAACCACGCTGTTTCTGAAGGAGGGCCGGTCGATGCCCCTCGGCACGGGGTGGCGCGACGAGAGGGAGCACGGGACCGTGGTTCTCAGCCCGGGATCGATGCTGGTGCTCTACACCGACGGCCTGATCGAGCGCCGCCGGCGCAGCCTGGACGACGGGTTTGCGTCGCTGGCGGCGAACGCCCACGCCGAGTCACAGGATCCGGACATCGTCTGCGACACCATCCTCGGTGCCCTTCTGGGCCAGGAGGCGCCGGACGACGATGTCGCCATGCTGGTCATGCACACGCCGATCGAGCGGGACGCCGCCCTCGCCGACCCGGGCGGGCGCGCCATCCGCGCCTGACCTGAAACCTCAGGCCAGCGGCACGGTCTCGGCGTCCGCCGGCTCTGCCAGCAGCGGCGCGAGCTCTGACCGCGACGTGATCTGAAGCTTTCGGAACACGCGCGTGAGGTGGGTCTCGACCGTCTTGGGCGTGAGGAACAGCGCGGCGGCGATCTGCCGTGTCGTGCGGCCGGTGGCGGCCAGCTCGGCGACGTTGCGCTCGCTCGGTGTCAGGGCCTCCAGGCCCGTCCGGGGCCGGCGCCGGGGGCGCGCGCCGACGGCCCTCAGCTCGCTCAGGGCGCGCTCGGCCACGGTGACCGCTCCAAGCTCCCGGGCCAGGTCCAGCGCCCGGCCCAGCGGTGCGCGCGCATCCCGCAGGCGCCGGGCGCGGCGATATCCGATGCCCAGCCACAGCAGCGAGCGCGCCAGCTCAAGCTCGGCCGGCGACTGCTCCAGGACGTCAACCGAGCGCTCCACCAGCGCCAGATCGTCGGCCACGAAGCCGGCGGCGCGCAGGGCGACGCCCAGCGCCCGCGGGATCCCCAGCGCCTCGGCCTGGCGCAGCTCAGGCGCCAGGAGCGCCTGCGCCTCGGCGCGGAGTCCGAGCTGCGCGGCGGCCACCGCGGCGCTGGAGCGCCACGGCAGCACCCCGGGATTGCCGAGAGCCAGGCTCTCCAGCTCCTCGCCGGCCCGGCGGAAGGCCGCGAGGGCGGCTGCGTGATCACCGGCCGCGGCGTCGATGATGCCGGCAAACCAGGCCAGGCCCGGGTTGTGCACACCCGGCGGAGTGCGGGCCAGTGCCTCGCGCGCGCCCTCCAGGTCACCCAGCTCGACCAGCAGCCGCACCAACGGCGGCCCGCACAGACCCTCGACGGCCGACCAGCCCAGACGGTTGAGCGACCGCACCGCGTCGAGGTGGCGGCGGGCGGCGGCGAGATCTCCGCGGTGGATGTGGGTCCAGGCCCGGCAGCAGCGCAGGCTCACCTCGGCCAGGGGATCCCCGCGTTCGGCCACCCGCTCCAGACCCGCGTCAAGCAGCTCACCGGCCCGCGGCGTCTCGTCGACCATGTTGAGCGCGCCGGCGACGAACGACAGGCCAAAGCCGCCGGACTCCGGGTCGACGAGCGGATCGGCGGCGACGGCCGCCTCGGCGAGCTCGACGAGCTGGTGCGGCTCGATGCCGCGCCAGGAGCGGTGAACGATGACGTGGGCGAGCAGCGCCGGATCCGACGGCCGCGGGCCGCGCGCCAGGGCGTCGGTGCGGGCGACGGTCTCGGCGGCGAGCTCCGGGACGAACAACGCCGCCGCCAGCTCATCGGCGAGCAGGCGCTCGCGGCGCGGATCGCCCTCGGCGAGCTCGGCCCGGCCCGTGACCGCCGCGGTCGCGGCCAGCCGGTGCTCCCCGCGCACGTAGAGCAGCCGGGACAACCCGTGCCAGGCATCCGCCCGCCGCTGCTGGTCGCGGACCTGCTCAAGCGCATGTTCGAAGGCGGAGATCGCCGCCGGCGATCCGGCGGCCGCCTCGGCCCGCGCCAGCTCGAGGAGCACCTCCCCGCGGACCTCCGGAGGAGGCGGCTCGTTGACGGCGCGCTCCAGCAGGCGCACGGCCGCCGGCGGGTCGCCCTGTCCAAGCGCGGCCCGGGCGGCGCGGCGCAGGGTGTCGGCGACCCAGGCGTCGCTGGCCGGACGGCTGCGGATCAGGTGCGCGGCGACACGCTCGGCGGCGGCGCCATCGGCGTCGAGCAGCTCGGCCGCCCGGCGGTGGCGGGCGGACCGGTCAAACGGCGACAGCGTCTGGAGCAGTGCCTCGGCCACGATCGGCTGGGCGAAGTGCAGCGGCTCGCCGGCGGCAAGCACGTGCCGGGCGATGAGGGTGTCGGCGGCGACATCGGCGGCCGCCGCCTCAAGCCCGGCGAGATCGGCCGCCCGGCGCAGGGGGCCGTCGCCGAGGATGGCGACGGCCAGCGCCAGCGCCCGAGCCTCGGCGCCGACGGCGTCCAGGCGCGAGAGGACGAGCCGCCTCACGCCCACCGGCACTCCCAGCAGAGCGCCGTCGTCCTGGGCGGCCGCCTCCAGCAGCGCGGTGACGAGCAGCGGGTTGCCGCCGGTCGTGGCGGCGAGTCGCTGCGCCAGATCCGGCTCGGCGCCGGCGAGCCGTTCCCCGGCCAGGTGGGCGATGGCGGCGGCGCTCAGGGGCCCGGGCGCGATGATCCCGCCGTCTCCGGCGAGCGCGCCGATGCGGGCCAGCTCCGGATGATCGTCCCCGGTGGGCCCCCGGCGGACGGCCAGGACCAGGGCACACCCCAGCTCCGGGCAGCGCTCGGCCAGTTCGGTGAGAAACAGCCGGGAGCCCGGGTCGGCCCACTGGGCGTCATCGACGCCAAAGACGACCGGCCCCCGCCGCCGCATAAGCTCGGCGACGAGCGCGAGCAGGCCCTCGATGAGCGGGGCGGCGACGCCGTCCCCCGGCGCGTCGCCCGCAAATACGGGGCGGGCCCGGCGCGCCCAGCCGGCTTCGAGCAGGCTCGGCTCCGCGCCGACCTGCGGCTCCAGCAGGCGCCGCACCAGACCGAAGGAGACCTCGCGGCCCAGCTCGGTCGCGCGGGCGGCGACGAGGCAGACGCCGTCGCGGTGGCAGCGATCGGCCAGCCACCGCAGCAGCGCCGTCTTGCCGATGCCCGCCGGCCCCTCGACGACGACGAGGTCCCCGCGCCCGCCGGCGGCGGCGCAGACAGCGTCGACCAGCCGCTCGCATTCACGTTCTCGGCCAACGAGCCCCACGATGCACATGATTGCGTACAAATGCTCTCGAAGGACCGGAAAACTTAAGGGTAGGACCCTGACGTTCGATCTCGTACCCTCATTTTCCAGAGGGTCGGTTGGGCAGCTGCGACTGCTGGGGGCGACAGCGGCCGGCGACGCCGGGCGCACAGGCCAGGACGCGGGGGCGCGAGGGGGCACGGTAGGCGCATGTGAGACACGACGGCTCGCATGCGCCTGCCGCCCCGCCTGGGCCGGCTGCGCCGCGGCCGGCCGGCAATCAGTCCGCCGCGGGCTCGGTGGCCGGCGGCGGACGCGTGCCGGTCACCGTCGCCACCACCCGCAGCAGCTTGCGCAGCGCGGGGGAGAGCCCCGCATCGTGGAGCGGCATCTCAACCTCAACGGTGCCGGCCTGCCGGTCCAGCGTCCGCACCGGACCGAGCGACTCCAGCAACTCCATCATCTCGCGGTTTGAGGCGAGAAGCAGGCCGGTGAAGCTGGTGACCCCCTCGGCCCGGGCCCGGCCGGAGAGAACCTCCAGCAGGACCGTCGCCACCCCGCGGCCCTGCCACTCGTCGACGACCGTCACCGCCACCTCGGCCACGTCCGGCCGGTCGGACTTGCGCACGAAACGGGCGACGCCCACGCCCTCGCCCGTCAGCTCGTCAAAGGCGGCGATCGCCTCGTGATCGTGGTGGTCGATCTCGGTGAGGTATCGCACCATCTCATCGCTGAGCTGGGGCGTGGCCATGAGGAACCGGCGGTAGCGTGAGCCGGGGCTGAGCCGCTCAAACCCGCGCAGCAGCAGCTCCCGGTCAGACCGGTGGCCCTGTCGCACTCGGATTCGGGAGCCGTCGCGGAGCACGACGAGCGCGCCCTCGGCGATGAGCTCACTTGTGGGGGGCTCTGAGGCCATTGCTGCTCCAAACCGTGACCAGTTCGTCCGCCTCCATCCTCCACGGGCGCGGCGCCCGGCTCATCCGGTCGCGGCCACATCGCCGCGGGGAGCTTCCCGTCGGCGGCCGCACTTTGTACTGAGCAGGCTCCCGCGCGCGCTGCCGATGTGCCCTCGCCGCTCCGGACGTACGGTGGTGGGGTCACCGGGTCTGGAGAAAGGAGGTGAGTCAATGTCTGGGCCGCTGACGCTTTGGGAGCCGTTCACCGCTGACCTGGCCGAGCTGCGCACGCGTATGGATCGCATGCTCGACGAGTGGGTGGATGGCCGTGAGCGCGTTCGGACACCCGCGATCGACATCGTCCGCGGCGACCACACGATGGTCGTCCGTGCTGATATGCCCGGGCTCACGCCCGAGGAGGTGAAGATCGAGGTGCAGGACGACATCCTCACGGTCTCCGGTGAACATGAGGAGCGGGATGAGGAGAAGACCGCCGACTACGTGCGCCGCGAGCGCCGGTACGGCGCCTTCTGCCGCTCGATGCCGCTGCCGGATGGAGTCGATGCCGAGAAGATCACGGCAACGACCCATGACGGCATCCTCGAGGTGACGATCCCACTCCCCGCCGAGGCCGACCGGAAGACGATCAGCATCACGCCGACCGCCGCGTGACGCCTCGACCGGCGCGATCGGCCATGCCGTGCGCGGTGTGGCCGATCCGCTGCCGGGTGCGCCCGCCTGGATCCGGGATCTCCCCGCATTCCGACGGCCGCAATCTGCACTCCATCCCCGATGCGGGGACGGCCGCCGGGAGACGACCATCGGCAAATGGCGAGCGTCCTCGTCACGTACGCGTCGCGCCACGGGTCAACGGCCGAGATCGCCCGGGTCATCGCCGACAAGCTGCGCGAGACGAGCCTGTCCGTCGACTGCGTCCCCGCCGACTGGGTGACGAGCGTGGCGCCCTACGACGCCGTCGTGCTCGGTGGCGCCGTCTACTTCAACCACTGGCACTCGGACGCCGTCCGCTTCCTGCACCGCTTCTCCGCCCCGCTCTCCCGCCGGGCCGTGTGGACATTCAGCTCCGGACCGGTCGGCGAGCCGGAAGCGGGCGCGGACCGGCGGCCACCGCGCCGCATCGGCCGGGTGCTGGACCAGTTCGGCGTGCGCGGCCACGCGGTGTTCGGCGGCTGTCTGCCGGCCGAGCCGCGCGGCCGTCTGCAGCGGCGCATGGTGCGCCGGGTGCCGCGACCGTTTCGCGACCGCCGGGACTGGGGCGAGATCCGCACGTGGGCAATGGGCATCGCTGTCGAACTCGGCGCGCTGCAGACCGTGACCGCGCCCATCCTCGCCCCGTCGCCGGTTCCCCCGCCGACGTTCGCCGCCGCGCCGCCCCCCCCGGTGCCCCGGCCCACCTTCCCGCCGTCGCCGCCGCGCCCGGTGCCGCCGCCCACGTTCCCGGCGTCGGCGCGGCGACCGGTGCCTCCCCCGACGTTCCCGCGTCGGCCATGACCTCCCAGACACGTCCTGACGAGCGGCTCGGGGGCCCCGCAGCGGGCGAGCGTTTCGAGGATCGGCGCAGCGCCGGCCGGGCCCTGGGCGACCGTCTGAAGGGGCTGGCGCTGCCGAGCCCGGTCGTCCTCGGCCTGACGCGGGGCGGGGTGCCGGTGGCCTATGAGGTCGCACAGGCCCTGCGCGCGCCGCTCGATGTACTGGTGGCACGCAAGATCGGCGCGCCCGGCAACCCGGAGTACGGGATCGGCGCGGTCGCCGAGGGCGACGTGCGCGTCCTGGACCGGGCGGCGATCCGCTCGCTGATGATCGACGTCCACGAGCTGGAGGCGGCCATCGCCCGCGCCCAGGGGGAGTTGCGTGGCCACGTGGAGCGCTATCGCGGTGACCAGCCGCCGCTCGACGTGGCCGGGCGGACGGTGATCGTCGTCGACGACGGGGTCGCCACCGGCGGGACCGCCCGGGCGGCGCTGCGCTCGGTGCGGGCCCGGGGTCCCCGGCGCCTCGTGCTCGCCGTGCCCGTCGGCGCGCCGGACACGCTGCGCGGGCTGCGGGCCGAGGCCGACGAGGTCGTCTGCCTGCTGGAGCCGGAGCTGCTCTGGGCGGTCGGCCTGTGGTACCGGGACTTCGCGCCCGTTCACGACGCCGAGGTGATCGGCATGCTGCGCGGCGATCCGGCGGATCCACCGGCGCGGCCCGGGATCAGTGCGCGCGAGGTGCGCGTGCCGGCCGCCGAGATCGCCGGCGACCTGCTGCTGCCCAGGGCCGCCCGGGGGCTCATCGTGTTCGCCCACGGCAGTGGCTCAAGCCGCTTCAGCCCCCGCAACCGTCAGGTGTCCCGGGCGCTGGTTGACCGCGGATTCGCCACCCTGCTGCTCGATCTCCTCCACCGTGAAGAGGAGGGTGATCGGGGCAACGTGTTCGACGTTGACCTGCTGTGCGATCGGCTCGTGCGGGCCACCGAATGGGCCGAGGCCGCGCCCGGGCTGACGGGCCTGCCGATCGGCTACTTCGGCGCCAGCACCGGCGCCGCGGCTGCGTTGGCGGCCGCCGCGCAGCTCGGCGGGCGGGTCGGCGCCGTCGTCTCGCGCGGAGGCCGGGCGGACCTCGCCGCGCACCATCTGCCCCGGGTCAGCGCCCCGGTTCTGCTGATCGTCGGCGGCCGGGACGAGATCGTGCTTGAGCTCAACCGGGAGGCGATCGCGCACATGTCGGCACCCGCGCAGCTCGCCGTCGTTGAGGGCGCCACGCACCTGTTTGAGGAGCCCGGCGCGCTGGAGGAGGTCGCGCGCCTGGCCGGGGACTGGTTCGAGCGTCATCTCGGCGGCATCGCCCCGGGCGGGACGTGAGCGCCGGGTCGACCCCGGTCCGGCACGAGCCGCCCGGAGGGCTGGTGAGCCGCACGCTGTCGCAGCCGGGCCGCAGCGGGTTTGACGTGGTGCGGTGGAGGCCGCGCAGCGTCGCCATCCATGACGCAGACGGAGCGGTGGTGTTCTCCTGCGAGGCGATCGAGGCGCCGACCGCCTGGTCGGCCAACGCCGTGGCCGTCGTCGCCCGGCGCTACTGCGCCTACGGCCCGGCCGGCGCCGTGCAGCCGATCCGCGACCTGGTCGCCCGCGTCGTCGACGTCATCTCCGGCTGGGCTCAGGGGTACGGGCAGGCGGGCGGCGCTGCGGAGGCGCGGATCCTGGCCGACGAGCTGACCGCGCTCGTGGTCAGCCAGCGGGCGACGTTCGCGACGCCGGTCTGGCTCAACGTGGGGATGGAGCTGGCGCCGCTGACCTCGGCCTGCTTCATCCTGGCGGCCGAGGACTCGATCAGCGGGCTCCTGGAGTGGAACAGGCGCGAGGGTCTCATCTTCCAGCAGGGCGGCGGCACCGGGATCAACCTGTCGGCGATCCGCTCGTCCCGGGAGCGGGTGTCGCGCGGCGGCCTGGCGAGCGGGCCGCTCTCGTTCATGCGGGCCACCGACGCGTGGGCGGCGACGATGCGGGCCGGCGGGCGCGCCCGCCGGGGCGCGAAGATGGTGGTGCTCGACGCCTGGCACCCGGACATCTACGACTTCATCGCCGCCAAGGCGCGCGAGGAGGAGCGGGGCCGCGCGCTCGCCGCCGCCGGGTACCCGGCGGGCGAGGTCACCCGGTCACTCGCCTATCAGCAGACCAATCACTCGGTGCGGGTCAGCGACGCGTTCATGCGGGCGGTGCAGGACGGCGGCGAGTGGGCACTGCGGGCAGTCACCACCGGCGAAACGCTCGACGTCGTCCCCGCCCGCGATCTGCTGCGGGCCTGCGCCCGTGCCGCCTGGGCGTGTGGGGACCCCGGCCTGCAGTTCGCCGACCGGATCGCCGAGTGGCACACGTGCCCGGCGGCGGGGCCGGTCACCGCATCGAACCCGTGCGGCGAGTTTCTCAGCATCGCTGACTCGGCGTGCAACCTGGCCACGGTCAACCTGCTGGCCTTCCTCGACGGCGGTCGCTTTGACACCGACGCCTTCCGGGCGACGGTCGGCGACCTCGTGCTCGCCATGGACGCGATCGTCGACGGCTCCGGCTACCCCACCGAGACGATCGCCGCCCACGCCCGGGCTCTGCGGCCGATCGGCATCGGCTTCGCCAACCTCGGCGCGCTGCTGCTCGCCCTGGGGATCCCGTACGACTCGGATGCCGGCCGTGCCTGGGCGGCGGCGATCGCCGCGCTCATGACCGGCGCCGCCTACCGCCGCTCGGCCGAGCTGGCGCGGGCGCTTCATCCGTTCGCCGACTTTGCCCGCAACCGCCGGCCGATGCTGCGTGTGCTCGGCCAGCACCGCCGCGCGCTCGCCGGCCTGCGCGGCGAGGAGCCGGCGGACGTCATCGATGCCGCGCAACACGAGTGGGCGGCGGCACTCGCGCTCGGTCGCGATCACGGTTTTCGCAACGCGCAGACGACGCTGGTGCCGCCCACCGGCACGGTCAGCATCATGCTTGACTGCGAGACCACCGGGGTTGAGCCGTACTACGCGTTCACCACGGTCCGCCACCTCGCCGACGGCGGTCGGTTGCGCACCGCCAGCCAGGCGCTGGTGCGCGGGCTGGAGGCGCTGGGCCACTCGACGGCGACGGTTGAGGCGCTGGCCGAGTACGCGCTCGATCACGGCCACCTCGCCGGAGCCCTGGGCCTCCCCGCCGAGGAGGCCGCCGTGTTCGCGACCGCGACCGGACCCAACCGCCTGACGGCGCAGGCTCACCTGCGGATGGTGGCGGCGATCCAGCCGCTGCTGTCCGGCGGCGTCTCCAAGACGGTTCCGCTGCTGGAGGAGGCGACCGTCGAGGACGTGGAGGCCGTGTTCCTCGAGGCCTGGCGTCTGGGCCTGAAGGCGATCGCCACCTACCGCGACGGCTCCAAGCTGCTTCAGCCGCTGACCGCCGACGACTGACGGCGGTGCCGCCGACAACCCGGCCGGTGCGCGTTACGGCACGGGGTTGCCCGGCAGGCTTGAATCCTCCGCCGGTGCCGGCCCCTCGATCAGCTCCGTGCTCTCCGGGTCGCTGGCGACGAGGACAGGCGGAGGCAGCGGGCGATCCCGGCCGCCGCGCCGGCCGGCCCCGGCCGGCACCGGGAGGCGGCGTGGGCCCGGGTGCCGGCGGTGCGGAAGTGCGGCGAGCGCCCGGGACATGTGGTGGCGCAGGCGGGCGGGCATCGTGTCGGTGCTGCTCGGCTGCCAACGAAACGCGGCGACGGCGAACAGGGCCGCGCCGATTCCCCACACGGTCATCACCCCCAGGTGGACGAGCGACAGTCCGTGGCGCGTGGCGACCGGGTTGAAGGCCGCCTCCAGGTCGTCGGCGAACGGGCGCAGGGGGAAGCTGGAAGCGATCAGCCGCAGCCACCGCGGGGCGGTGTCGATCGGCTGAAAGACGTCGGAGATGAAGCACAGGGGGAGGATCGTCCCCCAGCAGATCGGCAGGGCGCTGTCGGCACGGGGGACGAGCACGCTGACGGCGAACCCGAGCGCACAGAAGCAGAAGATGGCGACCGTGACGTCGGCGAGGAGGACCGGAACCGAGGTCCAGATCATCTGAAAGCCGTACAGCTCGGCGCCGAGGAGGATCACGACGGTCGTCGACGCCAGGCTGACCAGCCCGGCGGCGATGATGCGTCCGGCCATGTAGACCCAGCGCGGGAGGGGGGTGGACCTGATGCGCCTGAGGATCCCGTCCTCGCGGGCGAGCACGGTGCTCGAGACGATGCTCATGTAGCAGGCGTTGACGACGGCAAAGGCGACCATCGCCGGCGTGAAGAACTGGGCGAACCGGATCCCGCCCCGGGTGGGCAGCCGCGTGCCGTCGTAGAGCAGGTTGACCGCCAGCAGCACCATGAGCGGGATCACCAGCGTCGCGAAGGAGGCGATCGGCGAGCGCACCAGGATGCGGACCTGGTAGCGGACCTGACCCAGGAGCAGGCGCCAGGCGTGGGGCGGCGCGTCGGTCGCGCGGCCGCGGTCAGGGCGCGCCGGTGCCATTGGCCGTCACCTCCAGATACACGTCCTCCAGCGATGGGCGCGTCACCTCAAGCGCGCGCAGCGCCACCCCGTGCTCCGTCGCCCACCCGCACAGGGTCAGCAGCGTGTGCGTGGGGTCGTCGGTGCGGATGACGAACTGGCCGCCGCGCGACCGGGCCTGGCGGCGCAGCAGGCCGGGAAGCTTCTCCCGCAGCCCCGCCTCGGGCAGCGCAAACGAGATCACCGTGTACGCGGAGGTTGTGCCGAGCCTGTCTGGACGGCCGTGGGCGACGATCTGGCCCTGGGCCAGGATGACCGCGCGGTCGGCCAGGTGCTGGACCTCATCCATGTAGTGGGAGGTGAGCAGAATCGTCCGTCCCAATCCGCGGAGGTCCTCGACCAGTGACCATGCCTCTCGCCGCGCCTCCGGGTCAAAGCCGGTCGTCGGCTCGTCGAGGAAGATGAGCTCCGGGTCGCCGACGAGGGCGACGGCGAGGTCCAGGCGCCGCCGCTGCCCACCGGACAGCGTCTTGACCCGGGCCCGGCGCTTGGTCTGCAGACCGACGCGGTCGATCACGTCGGAGACGGCCAGCGACCGCGGATACCAGCCGGCGTACATCGAGACCGTCTCCCAGACGCTGAGCTCTCCGTCCAGCCCCGCCGACTGGAGCACGATGCCGACCCGCTCGTGCAGCCGCCGCGACCCGGATTGGGGGTCATGCCCCAGCACGGTGACCAGGCCGGCGCTCCGGCGCCGATGGCCCTCCAGGATCTCAAGCGTTGTGGTCTTGCCGGCGCCGTTGGGTCCCAGCAGCGCGAAGACCTCGCCGTCCTCCACGTCGAAGCTGATGCCGTGCAGGACCTCCAATGAGCCGTAGCTCTTGTACAGGTCGCGGACGGTGATCGCCGCCACTCCCCGCCCCCGTCAGCCGGCGGCGGGGACCGCGACCCGGTAGCCGCCGAGCCGCGGACCGTCGCCGGACGCCGTCCGATCGATGGCGTATCCGGCCAGCTGTAGCTCGTAGACGGCCTGGCCCGGGAACCGCACGCCGTGCTCGCCCAACTCCGCCAGGGTCACCGGCCGCCCCCGGGCCGCCACCAGCAGCGCCAGCGCTCTCGCCGCATCCCGGGTGAGCGGCCGGCCTGAGGTGCCAAGCTTCCCAGCCATCGCTGCCGCGAGCGTGCCGCGCGGGCGCCTGCGGCGAAACCGTAGAAGGTCCGACATCGGTCCGGGGTGTCCCGTACCAGAACTCGGTGTCGGGGTTTCGGCCCCTCACCGGTGTGTGTTTCTCCCGATGGTCGCGCCCCCGGTCGATTGGGAGACTGCTCACCAGGAGAGACGACATGACCGCCGAGACCCTGACATCGATCCGAGAACTCGACTCCCGGGTGAACAACGGAGTCCAGATCCGGCTGTTGTGGTGCCAGCATGACGACAGCGTGTGGGTGAGCGTGATCGACACCCGCAACGGCGAGGCGTTCCGATTTGCGGTCGCACCGGACGAGCGCCCCCTCGATGTGTTCGCGCACCCATTCGCCTACGCCGCGGCGCACGGGGTCCCGACGGTGCCGCTCCCGGGACCGGTGGATCCCGTCATCTCGCTCTGAACGCCGTCCGACGTTCCCCTCGGCTGGGGGAAATCCGTTGGTCTCACTTCCCCCGCGTGGTAAGGTACGGACCGGGCGCAGTAGTTGGGCCCAGGCACCGAGACACCGGGGGATGTGAACGTGCCGCCGAAGACACAGCCCTTGGTGGGTGTCCGTGACACTCAAAAAGGTAGAGGGGCAATAACAGTGACTGGCTGTGGGCCGAGAGCCGAGGGCGGGCTCTCCGGGACGGGGCTGTCCGGATCCGCCGAACGGGCGATGAGGCAGTGGGGGCAAGATGCAGCATCCGATGATGCGTGACGGGGCGGCCGCCGACGGCGCCGCCCGCGAAGTGCTGGAGGCCGCGCGGGGATTTCTCGACGACCTGGACCTGCAGGTGGTGCTGGAGCGCGTCTGCGACTCCGCCCGGATGCTGACCGGCGCCCGGTATGCGGCCCTCGGCGTCCTGGACGAGTCGCGGCTGGGGCTGTCGCAGTTCGTCACCTCCGGCATGGATCCGGCGACCCGCCGGCGCATCGGTCCGATGCCCCGCGGACGGGGCGTTCTCGGCGAGCTGATCCTGTGTCCAAAGCCGATGCGCATCGACGACGTTGGGACCCATCCCCGGTCATACGGCTTCCCCGCCGGGCACCCGCCGATGCGCTCGTTTCTGGGCGTTCCGGTGATGGTGGACGGTGAGCCGTTCGGCAACCTGTACCTGACCGACAAGGCATCCGGAGCACCCTTCACCCAGCAGGATGAGGACGCGCTGGTCCAGCTCGCCGAGTTCGCGGGCGTCGCCATCGACCATGCGCGGCGCTACTGCGGGCTGGAGGCGCGCTGGTGGGAGCTGGAGCGGACGGTGCGCACGCTCGATGCCACGGTGCAGATCGCCCAGGCGGTGGGGGGCGAGACGGATCTGGAGATCGTTCTGGCGCTGGTGGCCAAGCGCGGCCGCGCACTCGTCTGCGCCCGGGGGTTCGTGATCGAGCAGGAGCGCGCGGGCAGGACGGTCGTCGCCGCCGGCGCCGGCGATCTCCGCGCCGACCCGCCCGCCGCAGCTGCCGGGCGATTGACGGTTCCGCTCATGTTCCGCGGCCGCTGCTACGGATCGCTCGTCGCCATGGAGCGCATCGAGGACGGCCCGGCGTTCACTGACGAGGACCGCCGCCTGCTGGAGGCATTCGCCGCCAGCGCCGCGACCGCGGTGGCGACGGCCCAGGCAGTCCACGACCAGCGTCACCGCCAGCGCTCGGAGGCGGCCGACGCGGAGCGCGCCCGGCTGGCCCGGGAGCTGCGCGACAGCACCCTGGAGAATCTGACCGCGCTCCGGAGCGCCCTGGCGGAGTGCGATGAGACGGATGCGGACCGCGCGGCGGTGGCGCTCGCTGAGGTGCGACGGCGGCTCGACGCCGAGATCGCCGGGCTGCACTCACTGATCGGCGAGCTGGGCCGGGTGCCCCAGCCGGCCGGCGGCGAGGCCGACGGCGTCATCGCCATCCGGGCTCACGGGCAGGCGGACAACGAAGCGGGCGCCGTGCCCGCTGCTGGGACGTTCCAGTCCGACGCTGCCGCCGTGCTCGCGTGCGACTGCCTGGACGATTGCCAGCCCCAGTCCGGAGCCGCCTGAGGACCCGCGGGCAAACCGGTCAAACACGCGGGCGGCGAGCTCCGGGGCGATTCCCGGCCCCTCGTCCTCGACGATGAGGAGCGCCTGGCGGCCGCGACTCTCCGTGCGCGCCTGCACGAGCGTGCCCGGCGGGGTATGCCGCAGGGCGTTCTCCACCAGGTTGAGCACGAGGCGGTGCAGGTCGTCGCCGGCACCCAGGACGATCGCCGGGTCTGCCTGAACCGCCACCTCGTGGGTCCCGGTGATCGGTGCCAGCTCGCTGACGACATCGCTCAGGACCTCGCCCAGGTCGATGATCCGGCGGGCGCGGGCCGGGCGCGAATCGGCGCGGGCGAGCACCAGCAGGTCGTCAACCAGCCGCCGCATCCGCTGCGTTGCGCGCAGCGCGGCGTGGGCGGTGTCGGCCGGCTCGCCGGTCAGCTCCTCAGACAGCAGCTCAAGGTTGGCGAGGACGCTCGTCAGGGGCGTGCGCAGCTCATGGGCCGCATCGAGCAGGAACGCACACTCGTCGGCCGAGACCGGACGCTGCGGGGGCACGGCGGCTTCAGTACCGGAGGTGGTGCTCATCGGTACCGGAGGTGGTGCTGGTCGCGATCGGAGGACGGGAAGCGGGCCGGTGGCCGCGGGAACGCGACCTCGATGACCGAGACGCGCAGACCCTTGACCGCGAGCACGCGCAGGCGCAGCCCGTTGACCCGGACCGCGTCGCCGACGCGGGGCAGGCGGCCCAGCCGGTCAAGGACGAGACCGGCGAGGGTGTGGTAGGGCTCGGAGGGGATGTCGACACCGAACTGCTCGGCGAAGTCGTCGAGCGGGAAGGTGCCGTCGATCCGGGCCGTGCGGGCGTCGACCCAGCGGATCGACTCGTCAGGCAGGTCGTATTCGTCAGCGATCTCGCCGACGATCTCCTCCAGCAGATCCTCGAGGGTGACCAGTCCCTCGGTGCCGCCGTACTCGTCGAGGACGATCGCCATCTGCTGGTGGTTGCGCCGGAACTCGGTGAGCAGAGCCCCCAGGTTCTTCGTCTCCGGGATGAGGTGGACGGGCCGGAGAAGATCCTCGATGCGGGTCTTCTCCAGACGGTGGTGGTGGTAGGCGGAGAAGATGTCGCGCAGATGCAGGACGCCGATGACGTTGTCGAGGTTGTCGCGGTACACGGGATGGCGCGTGTACGGAGAGTCGATCACCGCCGCCAGGCACTCACGCAGGGGCATGTCGGCGGACAGCGCGGCGATGTCCGGGCGGGGGACCATGACGTCGCGCACCTCGGTGGCCGCGAAGTCAAAGACCTTGTAGAGCATCTCCTCCTCGGCCTCCTCGATGATCCCGGTGTCCTCGGCCTCGGCGACGACACCCCGCAGCTCCTCCTCGCTGCGGACGGCCAGGCGCGTCGAGATCGGTTTGAAGCCGAGCGGACGGAGGATCGCGGTCGCCGATCCCTGCAGCAGCCACACCACCGGGCGCGCCACGCGGTTGAGCAGCGCGAGCGGCCGAGCCATCACCAGCGTGAACGCCTCGGTCCGTTCCAGCGCGATCGCCCGGGGGACGAGCTCGCCCAGGACGACGTACAGATAGGTGGTGATGATCAGCGAGAGCGCCACCGAGACGCTCACGGCCAGCACCGGATCGAAGATGTCGCGCAGCGTCGGCTCACCCAGCGCGCCGAGCCCGATGCCGAGCGCGCTGATGCCGACCTGCACCGTGCCGATCAGCCGCATGGGGTCGTCAAGGAGATCGACGGCGATCCCCGCCCGGTGGTCTCCGGCGTCGGCCAGTTCGACGAGCCGCCAGCGCCGCACGGTCACGATCGCGTACTCGCACGCGACGAAGAAGGCGTTGGCGCCGATCAGTCCGAACAACAACAGGATGCGCACACCGGTGGACATTCAGGCGCCGCCTCCCGTCACGTGAAGATGATCTGACCCCCGCCGGCCAGGCCGTAGAACTCGCCGACGGTGATGATGTCGGTCACCTGCTCGATGAAGTCCTCGCGCCGCAGGCCGAAGAGGTCGACCGACGCCTTGCACGCGTACAGCCCGGCGCCGGAGTCGGCGATCATCTCAATGAACTCCGGGATCGGCGGGATGTCGAGCTTCTCCATCTCCCCGGCGAGGCGGTGGGTGACAAGCGACGACACTCCCGGGAAGCCGCCCGCCCACGTGGCCAGGTGAAGACCGGGGTTGCCGACGGTTGCCACCTTGACGTGCTCGTGCTTGGCCCGGTTGATGGCATCGAGGCCGAAGAAGGTGAAGAACAGGTTGGCCTCGATCCCCTCCATCCGGGCGCCGTTGGCCATGATCAGCCCCGGGTAGACGCCCTCCAGGCTGCCCTTGGAGATGATGATCGAGACCTTCTCGATCGTCTTGGGCGCGGACTCGGCCACCGGCATGCCATGTTCGAACGGGTCGCTCATCTCATCCTCGCTTCTAGATGCAGCCCCGCGGCTTGGGGATGCCGCCGATCTTGGCGGCGAGCTTCGCCGGGCCCTTGGGGAACAGCGCGTACAGCTCCTTGATCGGCACCCCTGAGGCCTTGCCCAGGGTGCGGATCGAGGGGGCGACGCCCTTGTTCAGGTAGGCCTCGCGCATGAAGTCGATGACCTGCCAGTGGCGGTCGGTCAGCTCCGGGATGCCGTTGGCGCGGGCGATCTCCGGCGCCATCTCCCGCGTCCACTGCTCCGGATGGACGAAGAACCCCTCGGCGTCGAGTTCGACGGGGGTGTCACTGAGTGTCGTGGTCGATGTCATTTCTCCATGGCCTCCTCACCTGACGGCCGCGCCGGTTTCCTTGCCGGCGATCTGAAACTCCGAGCCGATCCCGGGCAGGTCATGGCCGGGCAGCAGCATGTGCCAGTAGAGCCACTGGAACGCCAGCTTGGCCATGTGGTTGAGCCCGGACTCCCGCAGCAGCGGCAACGGCCCGACGTGCGGCTCGGGGTAGCGCCCGGGCAGCGGCTCGACGTCGTAGCTGAAGTCGATCAGCAGCGCCTTGTGAAACCCGGTCTCCACGAAGCAGTTGGTATGACCGTCGAAGGTCGCCTGCAGCGGTTCGCCGGCGAGGAAGTGGCCGATGTTGGCCACCAGCGTCTCGCCCTCGAAGTGCGTCACCGAGCCGGCCTTGGAGGTGGGGGCGTCGGTGGCGTCGCCGATCGCGAACACGTTGGGCGCCGCCCGGCTCTGCAGCGTGTGCGGGTCGGCCTCCACAAATCCCAGCTCGTCGCCGAGCCCCGGGGAGCGGGCGATGTAGGCCGCTCCCCCGTGCAACGGGATGCTCACGAGCAGGTTGAAGTCAAGCCCGCGCTCGTCCCAGCTGATCAGCTGCCCGCCGTCGCCGTCGACCTGTCCGGTGGCGAACTCCGTCACCAGGGTGATGTCCTTGTCGGAGAGCAGCGAGGTCAGCTGCCGGGCGGCCACGGGCTTGGTGAACGCGGCGTCGAGCGGGGTGGCGCAGATGATCTCCACGTCGTCGCGGACGCCGCGCTGGCGCAGGTACCAGTCGGCCAAGAAGGAGAATTCCAGCGGCGCCACCGGGCACTTGATCGGCAGGTCGATCATGTTGACGACCAGCCGGCCCCGGCGCAGGCTGCGCAGCGCGTCGCGCAGCCCGACGGCCCCCTCCAGGGTGTAGAACGTGAACATGCTCTCGTTCCATCCCGGGCCGGTCAGGCCCTCGGTCTCCTCCGGCAGGAGCTCGGCGCCGCTGGCGATGACCAGCACGTCGTAGGGGATCGGCTCGCCCTCGCTCAGATGGACGCGCTGGGCGGCGATCTCCACCCGCTCCACCTCGGCCTGCCGGAAGGCGATCCCGGCGTGCAGCTGCGCCGCGCGCGAGCGCACGATGTCCTCCGGCTCGGCCAGCCCGAACGGGACGAACAGAAGCCCGGGCTGGTAGACGTGGCGGTCGTCGCGGTCGATGACCGTGATCTGCGCCGCGTCGCCCATCCGCCGGCGCAGCCGGTTGGCGGTCAGCGTGCCGCCGGTTCCGCCTCCAAGGATGACGATGCGATCAGGCACGGCTCCATCGTCCGTGACCCCGCGGTGGGTGGCATCCGTGGAGTCCCGTGCCGCGTGCCCGGAAGTACCCGCGTCGCCGGGATGTCAGCTCCGGGCGGCGCGCTCCACCACGCCCTCCAGCCGGGCTCGCACGTCCGCCGCGATCTCGGCCAGCTCCGGGTTGCCGACGATCGACAGCATGCGCTCGGCATCGACGGCGGCGATCCGGGTGTCCCCATCCTGGGTGTAGACGACGACATTGCACGGCAGCAGGACGCCGAGCTCCGGCTCGGCCTCCAGCGCCCGGTGGGCGAGCGGCGGGTTGCAGGCGCCGAGGATGAGGTACGGCTCGCGCTCGGCGCCGAGCTTCTGCTTGAGGGTGGCCTGGACGTCGACCTCGCACAGGACGCCGAACCCGTCCTGCGCCAGCTCGGCGCGGACCCGCGCGACGGCCTCCTCAAAGCCGTGTTCGGTGGCGGTGCTCAGCGCATAGCGGTTGCCAACTTGGGACATGCTTCCTCCAGTTCCTTGGTCTTGGCCTTGATGGCCTTCTCCCGGTGCGCGTCGGCGACGCCGGGGTTCTCGGTGAAGTGACCGGAGAGGAAGGCGAGGATCGCCTCCTCCCCGGCCAGGATCTGCTCTGCGGCGCACAGGACGGGGATCATCCTGTGCCCGGTCATCTGCTCCATCTCGGAGCGGTCCTCTCGCGCCACCGGCACCTGATGGGCGGTGTACGACAGTCCCAGCTCGGTCAGGCGCTGGCGCACCCGGTGCGATGCGGGACACCACTCCGTCTGCCACAGCTCCAGGTGCGTCGGCATGACTGTCACTCCCTTCTCATGAGTGTCCGAAGGTGACCGCCGGCAACAGGCGCCGGCCCCAGCGCGGCAGATACCACGCCCAGCGGCCCATGAGCCGCAGGAGCACGGGCAACAGCAGGAGCCGGATCAGCGCGGCGTCGAGCAGAACGGCGACCCCGAGGATGATTCCCATCTCCTTGGGCGGCAGCGGGCCGGACAGGGCGAAGGTGAAGAACACCGCCACCATGACGGCCCCGGCGGCGAAGATCACCCGCCCGGAGTGGGCGACGCCTCCGATCATGGCCTCCCGCGGGTCATGCGTGTGATCCCAGTGCTCCTTGGCCGCCGACAGCAGGAACACGGAGTAGTCCATCGAGATGGCGAAGATCATCGCGAAGAAGAACACCGGGCCCCAGGCGTCCAGGAACCCCTGCGGCTGGAAGCCCAGCAGCGAGTGGAGCGCCCCGTCCTGGAACACCCACTTCGACACGCCGAAGGCAGCGCCGGTGGCCAGCAGGTTGGTCACCACCCCGGCCGCCGCCAGCAGCGGCGCCTGCAGGGCGATCAGCAGCAGGATGAAGCCCAGGCCCATGACCACGCCAATGACGAGCGGCGTCTTGGCCGTCAGGGCGGCCTGCAGGTCATGGTTCTCGGCGACGGCGCCGCCGATCAGCGATCCCCGCGGCAGCTCCGAGCGCAGCCGGTCGATCGTGCGGCCGACCGCCGGGCTGGACGGGTCCTGCTTGGGCACGGCCGTGATCAGCGCGTGCCCGGCGTTCGTCTGGATGGGCATGAGCGCGGCGACGCCCGGGTCGGACTTGGCGACCGCGGCCGCCCTCGCCGCCTCGCCCGCCGGCGTGACGATCTGCAACGGGCCCGTGGCCCCCGGGCCGAACGCCGCCTGGACCTGCTGATAGCCGATCCGGGACGCGTCGGAGGTGGGCACGACCTTGATCGACGGCATCGAGGTGCGCAGCTGGGTGACGGGAATCGCCAGGCCAATGAGGATGGCCAGCGCCACGACGCCGTGCCGGATCGGCTGGCGCCACAGCCGCTCGCCCCAGCGCTGGAAGCGGGGGGAGTGGTGCTCGCCGGAGTGCGCCCACGGGAGCGCCAGCTTGTCGACCTTGGGGCCGATGCGTCCCAGCACCGCGGGCAGCAGCGTCAACGTCGCCGCCAGCACGAAGATGACCGCGAACATGATGCCCAGGCTCATCGAGCGGAACGCCGGACTGGGCACCAGCATGACCGCGCTCAGCGAGATGAGCACGGTGACGCCGCTGAACGCCACCGCCTTGCCCGCGGTGTCCATCGTCACCGCGGTGGCATCGGTGGGAGAGAGGCCGTGGCCGAAGAGGGCGCCGCGGAAGCGGTGCACCACAAACAGCGCGTAGTCGATTCCGAGCGCCAGCGCGAACATGAGCGCGAAGTTCATCGCCCAGATGGAGATCGGCGTGACGAGCGTGCCCAGGTACAGCAGCCCGGCGGCCGACGCCAGGCCGACCATGGTCAGCATCAGCGGCAGGCCGGCGGCCACGAGCGAGCCGAACGCCAGCAGCAGGATCCCCAGTGTCACCGGCCAGGAGATGACCTCCGACTTCATCATCGCCGAGCGGTTGGCGGCATTGAAGTCAGACCACATCCCGGCGGCACCGGTGAGGTGAACCTGGACGCCGCCGGCCGACAGGGCGGCCAGCTTGCCCTTGAGGCTGTCGGCGGCCTTGACCATCGCGTTGGAGCTGCGGGCCGCGCCCGCCTGCACGATCGCGGTGTGCCCGTCACGGGAGATGGAGATGCCCGGCGCCGGTCCGATCACGCTCTTGACCGCGCCGTTGGCGCGCAGCGTCCGCTCCACGCCGGCGATCGCCGTCTTGAACTGGGGGTCACCGACGGTATGGCTCGGCGAGTACACAACCGTCATCAGCCCGTAGCTGGAGAGCCCCCGGAAGTCCTTGTTGATCAGCTGGCGCGCCTGCACCGACTGGGAACCGGTCGTCTCCCAGCCGGCGCCGGAGAGCGCGGTCTCCACGCGCGGGGCGAAGAAGCCGAGCGCGACGGCGATGATGACCCATGCCGCCAGCACGCCTCGAAAGTGGGTGGCCATGTAGCGGCCGAGGCGCCCCATCGGTCCCACGTTGACCGCGTGCGGATACACCTCCGCGGCCAGCTGAGCCGCTGTCGTCTCGTCTTGCAACGTGGCCATCAGGCCGTCACCTCCGGAAGGGGATCGACGCGCTTGTCGGCGTCGTCATGATTGGGGTAGATCGCCGACCGCAGACGGCAGCCGCGTCGCAGGACGAGCGACGCCGGGCAGCTGCCGGTCAGCACGTACATCCACTGGTTGACGCCCACGAGGGCGCCCAGGAGCAGAAACCACTTGGACACCGTCGCCGCCAGGACGGCGGCGACCAGCGTCATCGTGCCCGCCAGCGCGAACAGGACGCGCTCCAGCGGCCAGCCGGGGCGGCGGGTGCTCACGCCGCCTGCTCCTGCGCGGCACCGGGCAGCGGCGCCACGGCGAGACGGTCAAGCGCCTCCACCAGTTGCTCGGCGCGCATGACGCCCGCCTGGGCGGCGATCGGCTGACCGTCGCGGAGCACCATAAGCGTCGGGATCGACTGGATCCCGTAGCGGCCGGCCACCCCCGGCTCGGCGTCGACGTCGACCTTGGCGAAGCGGTAATTGGGCCGCAGCTCGGCCGCCTTCTCAAACTGGGGGGCCATCATGCGGCACGGCCCGCACCAGGCGGCCCAGAAGTCGATCACGGTCAGGCCGTCGGACACGGCGGCGTCGAAGGTGTCGTCGGTGAGATGCTGGATGTTGTCGGTCATCGGTGGAGTCCCTTGCGTGTTGTGGTGGTTCTCGGACGCCGGGGTTCCGGGTCCGTCTGCGAGGGGACGGAGTCCTCTCCGGCGGGCCGGTGGCAGCGAGCCGGCGACCCGCCATCGCTTCAGCTATACCGATACACAACTGTACAGTGGTGAAGCTGGACGAACTGTAGCAGGGGTAAGGGCCTTGTCAACTCCACAACGATCTGGTTGTGCTACTCTGGGGTACGTGACCCCTGCTGAGCCCGTCCCGCACCCGCTCCCGGAGCCGCTCATCGAACTCGTCGCCCAGCGGTTTCGCGTGCTCGGCGAGCCGATGCGGATCAAGCTGCTCGATCGCCTGCGCGACGGAGCCGCCACCGTGTCCGAGCTTCAGGAGGGGCTCGGGGCCTCCCAGCAGAACGTCTCAAAGCATCTCGGCATCCTTCATGCGGCGGGCATGGTGACGCGCACCAAGGAGGGCAACCGCGCCGTCTACGCGATCGGCGATCCCGGCGTGTTCGAGCTCTGCGATCAGGTGTGCGGCGGGGTGCGCCGCCAGCTGAGGGATCTGGAGACGATCCTCCAGGTCTGACCGGCCGTCCCGGTCGCCGGGCCGGTATCACTGGGGCGGTGTGAGCGCTGCTGCCGCTCGCTTCCTGAAACGACGTGGTGAAGGAGGGGCACCTGCGGGTCCTGTCCGTGGGGGCGGGGTGGGGCGTCGACGACGGCGGTGAAGGCAGCGGGGGGAGGGTACGGAGCGTCAGTTTTGTGCGAGATCAGGATCGCGCCGTGCGATTTCGTCGGTGAGTGCGGTATGGCGGCGGGTTTGTTCCAGATGGTCAGGCCGCGGTCCGGATTTCGAACAGGGTTGACCCCCGGAGCCCGCGCCCGCGCCCGCGCCCCGGCGCCCGCCCTACGCGGAGGGCCCCCTTTTCGTCACGCCGTTGTTCTCCACCTTTCGGCCCGGCGCCGACCGCTGATGCCGGCCAGGGACCCGGACCACCACTGGGGCTTGGACAACGCCACCGTGGGGGAGATCCGGCCGTTCCCCGGCGGTGCCTACATGGCCTCTCGCCGTGTCGGCCGGGGCGGTGTCGTCCGGGGCGGTGCCGGCCGGTGGCGCCGCCGGGCGTGGGCCGTGTCGGAGGCCGCTGCGGGTGTGCCCGCGGTTCCCTTCGGCAGCCGCGCCGAGTAGATCGAGCGCGACTCCAGCAGGCGGGCGACGAGCATCGCCCCGCCGGCGGCCAAAACGATGGCCACGATCGACGCGTTGACGGAGTTGGTGAGCTCGATCGTGAAGGCGACCGCGGTCACCGGCGCCTGCATCCCCGCGGCGAGCATCGCCCCCGCGCCGATGATGGCGTAGGCGGTGGCGCCGGCGCCCGGCCACAGGAGCGCCCAGACATGCCCCAAAAGCGCGCCGAGGACGGCGCCGAGGCTCATGGTGGGCGTGAACAGCCCGCCGGTGGCGCCGCTGCGCAGGCACAGGGTGGTCATCAGCGGCTTGAGCGCGGCGAGGGCGGCCAGCGTCGCCAGCGTGCCGCCGCCCCGGAAGGCGAACTCGGCCAGGTCCCGCCCGTTGCCGAGGAGCAGCGGATAGCCGATGGCGGCGACGCCCAGCAGCGTGAACGCCGCCGGCGGGGTGGCGGCCAGCCGCCAGCCGCCCGTCGGCCGGTGGTCGGCCGCCCAGCCGATCATGCGCACGAAGGCGGCGGCGGCCAGGCCGAGGAGCGGGCCCACCAGCAGCGCCCAGACGAGAAGCGAGGCCGAAGGGAAGCCGAGCGTGGGGACGTTGTAGATCGCGTGGATGGGGAGCACCGTCCAGCCCACCAGCGTCGCCACCGCGGCCGTGACGAGCGCCGGGGCGATGGTGGCCAGGCTCAGGGAGCCGAGATACAACTCGGCGGCGAACAGCGCGCCGGCGAGCGGGACGTTGTAGACCGAGCCGACGCCGGCGCCGGCGCCGCAGGCGATGAGCAGCATCCGCTGCTGGTCCGGAAGGGCGAAGCGGCGCGCCAGCCAGGCGCCGGCCGCCGCGCCGGTGTGCTGGGGCGCGGCCTCGCGGCCGAGCGAGGCGCCCATGCCGATCACGACCTCCGACAGGGCGCCGCTGATGAGCGTGTTGCGCACCGACAGATCGTCGGTGCCCGTCCACACCGCCTTGGTCGGTGAGCCTCCGGTGCCACCCAGGTACCGGCGGATCAGCCACCAGCCGAGCCCGGCGATGACGCCGCCGCCGGCGAGAATGAGCACGCGCCGCAGGTCACTGTGGGCGGCGGCCGCGTGCGAGTACTGCCCCGTGTGGTAGCTGAACGCCAGGTGCTGGACCGTCCGCAGCACCGCCATCATCGCGATCGCGCCCACTCCGGCGGCCACCCCGGTGGCGACCGCCAGCACCCAGAAGCGAGGGGAGAGGTCCGACAGCGAGTGGTCGATGTTCGGCTGCGCGTGACCCCGGGGATCCCGGGCAGGGACGATCATCGATGGGGGCGCCACGGTCCTATTTTCGGTCGAACGGGTCAATAGGTCAAAGACGTGTTAGCGATACGATCAACTGTGTTTGCCTATGGATGAGCGCCGCCTTCGCTATTTCCTCACCGTCGTGGAGGAGGGCTCCGTTACCCGTGCTTCTACCCGGCTGCGGGTCGCTCAGCCGTCGCTGTCACAGACGCTGCGTGCCCTGGAGCAGGAGCTCGGCGTCGAGCTGTTTCACCGCGTCGGCCGCGGCCTGCGGGTCGCCCCGGCCGGGGAGGCGTTCATCGGCCCCGCGCGCCAGGCGCTGCGGGCCATGGACGAGGGCCGCGACGCGATCGCCGGCGTGCTGGAGCTGCGCAGCGGCATGCTGGAGATCGCCGCCCTGGCCACGCTCGCCGTCGATCCGATGGCCACCCTGGTCGGCCGCTTCCGCGCGCTGTACCCCGGCGTCCAGGTGCGCATGATCGAGCCGGAGACAGCGGACGGCGTCCGCGCGCTCGTGCGCGACGGCCGCTGCGAGCTCGGCGCCGCCCATCTCGCCTCGTCGCGCCCCGGACTGGAGATTCAGACGCTCGGCGAGCAGGAGCTGCTGTTCGCCATGCCGCCGCAGGGGCCGGATGACCCGGAGCGACCGCTGCACCGGCGGGAGCTGGCCCGCACCCCGCTCGTCGTCAGCCCGCCCGGCACATCAACACGCATCCTCCTGGAACAGGCGCTGGCCGCCGTCGGCGTCATGCCCCAGATCGCCGTGGAGACCGCGGCTCGCGAGGCGATCATCCCGCTCGTGCTCGCCGGCGCCGGCGCGGCGCTGCTGCCGGCGCCAATCGCCCGCGAGGCGCAGCGCCGCGGCGCCCGCGTCCGCCCCGCCCGCCCGTCGATCACCCGTCCGATCGGCCTTGTCCACCGCGGGGCGCTGTCGGCGGCGGCCCGGAGGTTCCTGGAGCTGGCCGCCGCGCGCCCGGACGCGGGCGCGGCACCCACCCGGGGCGCCGCGCCGGCACGTCGGGGCTGATCGCGGCTCAGGCGCCGCGGGTCGTCAGCCGGCGACCGTGAACGCCTCGTGCTGACCGGCGTTGTAATGGCCGGGCATGAGGCACACGAGCTCGTAGCTTCCCGGCGTCAGGGTCGCGCTGATGGTGGCCTTCTGTCCCGGGGCGAGCTGCGTCGTCTTGGCCAGGACGGCGGCGGCGTCAAGCGCGCCGGACTGGAGCGCCACCGGGGCGCGCATGATCGCGAACCAGTGGTCCATCGCGCCGCTGTTGGTGACGTGGAAGGTCACCTTCCCGGCCTTGCCGGTGGTGGTGGAGCTGCGGATGAACATCTCGCCCATCGTCGCCGTGATCGTGCTCGCCGGTGCGCTGGACTGGGGAGCGGCGCTCGGCGTCTGCGCGGACGGCAGGACCGGACGGCTCAGGCCGCCGCTGGGGGCGGGGTCGGTGACCGTGACCGCCGGTGCTCCGGGCGTGTGCAGGACGCCGGCGCCGCCCTTGACCATGTCGCCGAACGCGTGGGTCACGAAGGTGTAGTTGCCTGCCTGCGGGAGGGTCAGGTCCATCCACGCGCCCTCGGCGGGCGAGAGGTTGACGGTCTGGGCGCCGTGGCTGACGACGCCCTCCTCATCCACCGTGTCGAACAGGCCGCCGATGACGTGGAACGCCGACCACTTCGACGGGCCGGCGTTGAGGACGTACAGGCGGATGGTGCGACCGACCGGAACGGTGATCGGATCGAACTTGTACTGGCCGGCGTAGCCGTTGAAGGCGATGACGTCCGGCTGCTCGGCGGTCATCTTCGCCTCGTCGGCCAGGCCACCGGGCCTGCCGATGTAGTACTCACCCTGGACGAGCCACAGTTCCCTGGCCGCCGGGGGCAGGTGGCGGGGTTTGACGAGGAACATCCCGGTCATCCCGGCGCCGGTGTGCATCAGCACCGGCTGCGTCGCGCAGTGGTACATGAACACGCCGGCGTAGTGGGCGGTGAACGTGATCACCTTCTTCTGTCCGGGGGCGACGTCGACGTAGTTGAGGTTCGGCGCGATCTGGGCCGCGTGGATGTCGATGGAGTGCGCCATGTTCACGCCGTCCCTGGCCGTGCCGTTGATGAACGTCACCTGGACGCGGTCGCCCTGGTTGACGACCATCGGCGGCGAGGCCGCGGTGCCGCGGTAGGCGACGCCGTTGACGGTGTAGCTCCACGCCTCCACGGGAGCCAGCGCCGGTGAGACCTGCACGACGTGCTGGATGACCGACACCGTGAACTTCTTGACCGGTCCAGCCGGGACGGCGGGGACCGTGGGATTCACCGGCTCAAACTTCTCGTAGGCCACCCCCCTTGCCTGCGCGAGCGTCGGGGCCGGCGCGGTGGCAACCGCGGCGCTGCTCGCCGCGCTGCCGTGCGCTGCGCTGGCCGTCACGGTGGCGGCGGGCGCCGCCGCCCCTGACCCGTCGGCGGTCTGGCCGATGGAGACGAGACTGAGGACGATCGCCAGGACGCCGAGCAGCGCCGTCAGGCCAACGCCGACCATCATCCACTCGCGCCAGTTGCGGTCCTGGGGCGGCGGACCGTACAGCCTCGTGGCCGGGTCGTCGTCGTGGAGCCCCTCGGCGGACTGATAGCTGAAGCCGCCGGGCTCCTCGTCGTGGTGGGGTGGCTGTGGGACTGTTGTGGACATCGCTCGCACCTCGAAGCAGTGATGGTTGGTGCGCTGAGCTTCGTGTGACCCCGGTGCCAGCACCACGCAAGCGGGCGGCAAAGCCATGCCGGGCGGAGCTTGGGGCCATCACCTCCGGGAATGTCCGTAGTAACCCACCACCGGCCCCGGGCAATACCGGGGGCTCATCCCGGTGCGACGGTCGTTAAATCAGAGCAGTGAGCGCGAAGCCTTCCCCCCCGGATCCCGGCGCCGAGCGGCCCGCCGCCGTCACCCGCGGGCTCCGGACCCCTGACGTCGAGGAGCTGCGGACCCTGTGCGCCGCGGCCGAGCTCGGCAGCCTCGGCCGGGCCGCGGTCCGTCTGCACGCCTCACAGCCGGCGCTGTCCAAGCGCCTGGCGAACCTGGAGGCGCTGACCGGGACGCGGCTGCTGGAACGCTCGCCCCACGGCGTGAAGCTGACGCCGGCCGGCCGGCGCCTGTACCCGGAGGCGCGGCGGCTGCTTGAGCAGTCCGAGCGCGTGCGCGAGGTCATTGCCGGCATCGCCGCCTCGGAGGGGCCGATCCGCCTCGCCGCCAGTCATTCAGCGACCGATGCGCTGGTGGGCGAGCTGCTCGGCCATCTCAACGAGCACCGGGCGATCGCGATCGAGCTGGTGAGCGCCAACTCCACCACCGTGCGGGACCTCGTCGCCGATGGGCGCGCCGACATCGGCGTGGCCGCGAGCCGCCCGGGGCACACGCCGTACCCGGGCGTGCGCGAGCTGACGCTGGCCGCCGACGAGGTCATCTGCGCCGTCCCGCCCGGCCACCGGTGGACGCGCCGCCGGCGGATCTCGATCCAGGAGTTCCTGGCGGTGCCGATGGTCATGCGCGACCCGTCCTCCAACGCGCGCTGGACCGTCGACTCCGTCCTGCGCGAGCGGGGCCTGGTCGCCGCGCCGCCCCTGGTGGAGGCCGGAACGCCGTCCGCCGCCCGGCGCGAGGCGCTGGCCCGCCGCGCTCCCGTCCTGCTCGCCCGCAGCGTGCTCGACGGCCACGACTTCACCGAGGTGCCGATCGACGGGTTGTCGTTTCCCCGCGAATACGTGATCGTGCTGCCCGCGGTGGGGGAGCCGCCGGAGGAGATCCGCGCGCTCATCGACCACCTGCGCCGGCAGGTGCGCATCTGGCTGCGCAACCGGCCGCTGTCCGCCCCATCACCGGCGGCTATCACGTTCCCAACCGATCGGCATGACAACGGCGAGGGGCCGCCGCCGGCCGAGCGGTGACGGGACCTACGGTGCGGTTATCACATGCAACGGAATGGAAAAGACATGACAGTGCTCAGCTCGCAATCTCCGGTCGCGCGTCGCCTGGCACCCCTGGCGGCCCTCGGCCTCGGTGCCGTCTGCGTCGTGCACCTCATCGACGGTCCCGGCTCGCTCACCGACCAGTTCTACGTCGGTGCGCTTGAGCTGGCGCTGGCCGCGGCCTGCCTGCCGCTGGCGATCCTGCTCCTCATCCGCCCCCTGCCGGTCCTGTGGTCGACGGCGCTGGCGCTCAATCTGGCGGGACTGCTGGTGTTCGTCGCCAGCCGCACGGTGGGCCTTCCCGGCTCCACCGACGACATCGGCAACTGGGGTCAGACGCTCGGCATCGTCAGCGTCATCGCCGAAGGCGGCGTGATCGTCACCGCCGCGGCGGCGCTGGGACGCCGTCTTATCTCCCTTAGCCTTCTCCTCAACCACGACGCACAGGGAGTCACTCATGCCCTCACCGTCCACTGACCCATCCGCCGAGCTTCCGGAGTTTTTGGAGGAGGATCCGGCGATCCTGGAGGAGGCGGCCACACCGGCGGTCGGCTCGCGATCACCCCGCGGAAGCCTCCTGCGCTTTGCGCGCATGGCCGGGTCGTCGATCGCCGCTCGCGACGCCGCCGTCTGGGTGACCGATTTCCTCAACGCCGCCTATTACCGGCGACCGCTTGAGGACCGCGACGTCGACGACCTGCGGCTCGCCTTCTCGGTGCTGACGACGTACTGGTACCGCAAGCCCGAGCGCCGCCGCCTGCGGGTCGGCGACCTGGGGGCGTTTCACCGCGCGTTCGGCGCCCACCGGTTTGCGACCGGCGACTCCACCCGCGGCACGCTCAACCGCGCGCAGCTGCTGGAGGGCGGCGCGCGGCTGCTCGGCGACTGGTTTCCGGAGGCGTACGCCGACGACGCTCGCCGGGGCTGGGGGATCGCGTTTGCCACGCCGGAGGAGCGCGCCGCCTACGACCCGGAGTGCCGCCTGCGCCTGGCCCGGCTGGGGCCGCTCACCCCGGAGCGGGCGCCGATCGACGAACAGGTGTGGCACACCTACCCGCCGGTCGAGATGCCCTCGGCCGAGGGCGTCATCGCCGCGCTGACCGCGCCTGAGAGGTGGCCGGACTATGCCAGCGAGATCGGCCGGTTCACGTCGTTGCGCCCGGGGGGTCTTGCCGGGCAGACGTTCGAGATTGAGGTCGCCGCCGGCACCGCCAGCGGGCGGCCGGTGTTCACCCGGGGCTACGTGACGATCACCACGCTCGTCACCCCGGAGGACCCGCCGGCGCTGCGCGCGTGGGTCGACGCGCTCCAGGACGGTCTGCGGCGCTACGGCGACGGCGAGCCGCGTGCCGTCCCGGAGGGCGGCGAGGCGCTTGTCGGCTTCGACCTCACCACCCACGAGGGCCATTTCATGGGCGCCGGACACAACCGCCTGCTGCTCTACACCCATGACGGGCGGGCCTGGGTGCGCGCCGCCGGCACCTGGGATCCGATGCCGTGGCACATTGAGCAGACCTACCGGATCGCCGGGCGCGAGGCCCAGCATGCGTTCTGGGGTCAGGGCAACATCGTCGCGCAGAGCCTCCTGCACCAGCTGGCGCTGCGCACGGCGGCATGAGCGGCGGGGGCGGCGACGCGGTCGTCATCGGCGCCGGGCCCAACGGGCTGGCGGCCGCGATTCGACTGGCCCGCGCCGGGCACCAGGTCACGGTGCTGGAGGCGGCCGACGCCCCGGGCGGCGCGGTGCGAACCGAGGAGCTCACGCTGCCCGGGTTCCGCCATGACACGTTCTCCTCGGTCTATCCGGCGACCGTCGCCTCCCCGGTGTTCAGCACGATGCCGCTGGACGAGCACGGGCTGGAGTGGGTGCATCCCGCGGCCTGCATGGCCCATCCGCTTGACGACGGGACGGCGATCGCGCTGCACCGCGACCTCGCCGCCACGGCGCGCTCCCTGGACCAGCACCATCACGGCGACGGCGAGCGCTGGCGACGGTTCACCGCGCCGTACGTGGCCGCGTTCACGGCGGTGCGCAGCATGATGTTGGGCGGGTTTCCCCCGGTCGGCGGCGCGCTGCGCCTGCTCAGCCAGGGCGGACCGTCGGCCGCCTTCGGCTTCAGCCGCACGCTGGGCGGGTCGGCGGCCGGGCTCGGCCGGCGGCTGTTTGCGGGGGAGGGCTCCCGGGCCTGGCTGTACGGGGCGGCGATGCACGGGGACGTGCCTCCCCGCGCTGCCGGGTCCGCCGTCGCCGGCTTCTACCTGAACCTGCTCGGCCACGCCGTCGGCTGGCCGAGCCCGCGCGGGGGCGCCCAGGCGCTGACCGACGCGCTCGTCGGCTACCTGACAGATCTCGGCGGCAAGGTCCGGACCGGCGCGCGGGTGGAGCGCATCATCGCCAGGGGCGACCGGGCCTGCGGCGTGGGCATCGCCGGCGGGGAGGAGGTCCGTGCGGGGGTGGTGATCGCCGACGTCATGCCCAACGCGCTGCTGGCCATGACCGGAGACGCGCTTGCCGGCTGGTATCGGCAACTGCTGCGCCGCTATGTCTACGGGCCCTCGACGGTCAAGCTCGACTGGGCCCTGGACGGGCCGATCCCGTGGATGGCTCCGGAGGCGCGGGAGGCGGGCACGGTCCACGTCGGCGGTTCTGAGCCGGAGATCCTTGAGTCGATCTATGAGGCGGAGCGGGGCGTGCCCCGCCGGCCGTTCCTGCTCCTCGGCCAGCAGTCGCTCGCCGATCCGACCCGGGCTCCGGAGGGCAAGCACACCGCCTGGGCCTACACCCACGGGCCCCAGGGCAGCGACGGTCGCCTGTCCGGCGAGCGCCACGTGGAGGCGATCGAACAGCAGATTGAGCGCTTCGCCCCCGGCTTCCGCGACCGGATCCTCGCCCGCCACGTCCTGGGGCCCTCAGATCTGGAGGCCCGCAACCCCAACCTCGTCGGCGGCGACGTCGGCGGCGGCAGCTACCGCCTGCGCCAGGCGGTGTTCCGGCCGATCCCGTCCCTGTGGCCGTACAGCACCCCCCTGGACGGCCTGTTCCTCGGCAGCGCCGCCACCTTCCCGGGGGGCGCGGTGCACGGCGTTCCCGGGGACGCGGCGGCCCGGGCCGCGCTGGGGCATCTGCGGCGGGGGTGAGCCGTGAGCGCGCGGCCTGGGGCTGAGCCGTGAGTGCGGGCGCCGGGACCGCTGCGCCGGGGCGCCTGGCCGTGCCGACGTGTATCGGCTGCGGCGCCATGAGCCGCCCCGGCACGTGCGAGACCGGCTGCTCGGAGCGCCGGCGTGACCTGGTGCGCGCCGACGCCTGCGATTGGGTGGAGGGCCTCGCCGACCGGGCCCGGCGCCGCGCCGACGCCCTGCGCCCGCTGGTGCGCGTGATCGCCGCGCAGTCCGACGACGCCGATGCCGGCGCGGACGGGGACGCGGACGCCGCGTTCGGTGCGCTGGCCGAGCGGGCCCGCCAGGCGCTGCGCCGCCACCCGGACGTCGATGCCGCCACCGTCGATCTGAGCGAGCCGCCGGCTGAGGCGACGACGTGGTGGTGTGACCGCTGCGGCGGCCTCGACGCACCCCAGGACTGCCTGGGCATCTGCATCTGGCGCTCAGTCGACTGGGTCGACGCCGCCGTCTATGCCGCGGCGCGTGAGCGCGCCCGGACCGAGCGCGAGCGGGAAGAGCGGCTCCGGC
>DASSZQ010000022.1:0-24739 GCA_035702755.1 Solirubrobacteraceae bacterium
CAGCAGCTCTATGAGCTGGGGTTCACGGCTCGGCAGATACACGGGATGCTGGCCGCAGGCCGGCTGCACCCCCTTCATCGCGGTGTTTATGCGGTCGGCCACCGGCGTGTCGTGGACCGCGGCCGTCTCCTGGCCGCCCAGCTGAGCGTCGGCGACCGGTGCTTTCTCAGCCATCGGACGGCGGCGGCCGTTTGGGGACTGCGGCCGGTGAACACGCATGACATCGAGCTGACCGTCGTCGGCGGCAGCGCGCGGCGGCGGACGGGCCTGACCATCCATCGGACCCACGACGCCCCGGATCCCCGCGACGCCCGCCTCAACGGCCCGCTGCGGGTCAGCAGCGTGATGCGGCTGCTCATCGAGCTCTCGCCCCGGGAGACGCCGGCCGAGCTGGAGCGGCTGGTCACCGTCGCCGTGCAGAAGCGCCTGCTGCGGCCGGACCTCCGATCAGGGCGGGATGACATCAGCGCGGCGCTCGCCCGCCATGAGCGGTGGCCGGGGGTGGCGACGCTCAAGGCGGTCCTCGCCGGCTATCGGCGGACCGAGAGCGCCAAGTCCGGGCTGGAGCGCGCGTTTGACCGGCTGCTGGCCGGCCATCCGGATTTCCCCCGGCCGCAGCCCAACGTGTACATCGACCGCTGGGAGATCGACCGGTTCTGGCCCGCGCACCGGCTCGCCGTGGAGCTCGACGGGCGGCCGTACCACATCGCCGTCAGGGACATGGAGCGTGACCGCACCAAGGACGCGGCGCTGCAGCGCCTGGGGCTCATCCCGCTGCGGTTCACCGACTTTCGCATGGAGCACGACCAGTCCGGGATCCTGGCCGACCTGGGGCATTTCCTGGGGGTCAGCCGCTGATCGTCCCCGGTTCGCTCAGGGGCGGGTTCAGCCCGGCGGCGTGGCACTCGGCGAGCCCCCGGCCGAGGCCGGGCGGGCCGGGCAGGCGGGGCGGACGGGCGAAGGCGGGCCGCCGGAAGTCAAAGTAGTCGGTCATCGGATGGGCGTTGGCGTCGCGGTAGGTCATCGCCGGCAGGTTCCACTTGCGCTCGATGAACGCCGCCAGCGAGGTGTGGTCCTGGACGACGCTGGAGGCATAGCCGGGGCGCGCCCACGGGGAGACGACGAGCAGCGGGACCCGGAAGCCGTAGCGGTCAAAGCCGCCGGGAACCAGCGGGGGCTGACCGGGGACGGGAAGCGGCGCGACGGTGTCCGGCTTGATGGCGCGCGGGGGCGGGACGTGGTCGTAGTAGCCGCCGTGCTCGTCGTAGGTGACGAACAGGGCGGTGCGACGCCAGGTGGGCGCGCGCATGAGCGCGTGCACGATCTTGGCGATGAAGCGCTCGCCGAGCTGGACGTCCTGCGGGTTCTCCTCCGAGGTGGTGGAGAAGTTGGGGCACAGGTAGGTGAAGTGGGGCAGCCGGCCGGCGGCGGTGTCTGAATAGAAATGCTCGATGGTCTTGACGCGGGGCCGGCGCGGCGGGCTGTAGAAGCCGGGGACGATCGCCGGGCTGAACGCGTCCTCGTAGTAGACGCCCCAGCTGATGTGGTGGGCGTCGAGGCGGTCGAAGATCGTGCCGTTGGGGGCGGGCAGATTCAGGGTCTGCTGGAGGTTGGTGGCGATCAGCCCGGACGAGGTGCCGCAGAAGAAGAAGCGCATGTTGGGGTAGGTCTGGGCCAGGACCGAGGAGAAGTAGCGCTGGCCGAGGGGGAAGTGGCGGACCAGCGAGTAGGTGAACGGCAGGTCGCGGTGATCCCAGTACTCCATCGCCACCGGTCCGCTGGCCCGGACGAACCCGTCGTTGCGCCCGTGGTCAAAGGACTCATGCGACGCGTTCCAGGTCTGCATCGGCAGCGCGTCGAGCTGGCAGGGGGATGACGCCGCGCGCGCATAGACGCGGCGGCCGGTGGCGTCAGGGTTGAAGTTGACCGGCCGGCCGTGGCGCACGGTGAGGCCGTCGACGCGGGCGCGGCCCGGGACCTGGGCCGGCACCATGCCCAGGAGGTTGTCGAACGAGTGGTTCTCCATCATCAGCACGACGATGTGCTCGATCTCCGGCATGGAGGCGTGCCCGGCGGGCAGATGGGGGAACGGGCGGCTGTCCGGGCGCCGGATCCCGGGATGGCGGGCCAGGGGGCGCGCCCACGCGGGCAGGCCGGAATACGCCAGGGCGGCGGCGCCCCCGGCAGCCGCGCCCAGCAGTGAACGACGGGTCAGCGTCTCGGACAACGAGGCCTCCTACGGTGCGGGCGGTCCATAAGCCGGTGAGATGTATACCGCGCGAGCCCGCCGCACGCGAGGGGCACGGCGCCAATGACCGGGTAACGTCCTGCGCAGATGACGTCAGCCGAACGCTCCCGCTCCACCCGGTTTCTGCTCGCGCTCACCCGCGTCTGGCTGCCGCTGGCGATCGCCGTCGCCGGCGGGGTGCTGCTCGTCATCGGCCACGGGGAGTACTCCGCGCAGGCCAGCAGCCGGTCGCTGGAGTCGGCGGTCGGCGTGGCGCTGCTGATCGTCGCCCTGATCGTGTGGATGATCAACTGGATGTACCGGCTGGGGGTGCGCAGCAACGAGGAACGCGAGGACGAGGAGCAGGCCCGGGAGTACTTCGACCGCACCGGGCGCTGGCCGGAGGACGAGGACGACTGATGGCGGCCGCCGAGGATCCGGTGGTCATGGGCATCGTCAACGTCACCCCGGACTCGTTCTCAGACGGCGGCCGCTACCTCGACGTGTCGGCGGCGATCGCCCACGGCCTGGAACTGGAGGCCGACGGCGCCGAGATCCTCGACGTCGGCGGGGAGTCGACCCGGCCCGGGGCCGCGCCGGTGTCCGAGGCCGAGGAGCTGCGGCGGGTCGTCCCGGTCATCGCCGGGCTGCGGGAGGCGGGGGCGCGGGCCCGGATCTCCGTTGACACCTCCAAGGCGGCGGTGGCGGCGGCCGCGCTGGGCGCGGGGGCGAGCATCGTCAACGACGTCACCGCCCTGCGCGGCGACAAGGCGATGGTCGACGTCGTGGCCGAGCACGAGGCCGAGTGCTGCCTCATGCACATGCTGGGCGAGCCGCGGACGATGCAGGACAACCCCCATTACGACGAGGTGGTCGCCGACGTCAAGGGCTTTTTGGAGGCGCGGATGTCGTTCGCCGTCGCCCATGGCGTCGCCGAGGAGCGGATCCTGCTCGACCCCGGCTTCGGCTTTGGCAAGACCGACGTCCACAACCTGGAGCTGCTCGTCCGCCTGCACGAGCTCTGCGACCTCGGTCGACCGGTGCTCGTCGGCACGTCGCGCAAGTCGTTTCTGGGGCGGCTCACGGGGCGGCCGGTGCAGGACCGCCTGGCGGCGACGATCGCCACCAACGTCATCGCCTACGAGCACGGAGCCCGCCTCTTCCGCGTCCACGACGTCAGTCCGATTCACGACGCGCTGGTGATCGCGGCTGCTACGGTGCGTCGCCGATGGGCGAGGACGACCCCGACGAGTACGACGACGACGACGTAGACGACGAGGACGAGGAGGGCTCGGAGCCCGAAGTCACGATCGAGGTCAGCGGGCTGTCGCTGTTCACCCACGTGGGGGTGACGGCGGCCGAGCGCGAGGTCGGTCAGCGGCTGCTTCTTGACCTGCGCCTCGACGTCGGCGAGTGCGACGCCACCCTCACCGACCGGATCGAGGACACCGTCGACTACGGCCAGGTGTGCGACGTCGCCAACCTCGTCGCCCAGCAGCGGACCTACAAGACGCTGGAGCGCCTGTGCGCGGCGATCGCCGACCGGCTGCTGGAGCAGTACGACGCGCAGGCCGTGTGGGTGAAGGCGGCCAAGCCCGAGCCGCCGCTGGCGCTGCCGGTGACCGAGGTGTCGGTTGAGGTCTGGCGTGAAAACGGATGATCGGGTATCTGGGGCTGGGGTCCAACGTCGGCGAGCGTGAGGAGCACCTGCGGGCGGCGATCAACGCGCTCCCGGCCCACGGGGTGCAGGTGCTGGCCGCCTCGTCGCTGTATGAGACCGAGCCGGTGGGGCTGGTGCTTGACCAGCGCGACTTCGTCAACGCGTGCGCGCGCATCGAGACCGACCTGGGACCGGAGGAGCTGCTCGACGCCTGCAAGGCGGTCGAGCGCGAGGTCGGCCGCACCGCCGGGGGCCCCCGCCACGGGCCGCGGGTCATCGACGTCGACCTGCTGCTGCTCGGCGACCTGCGCTACCAGTCGCAGCGCCTGACGCTGCCCCACGGCGAGGTCAGCTCACGGCGGTTTGTGATGGTGCCGCTGCTGGAGCTCGATCCGGACCTGGCGCTGCCGGACGGCGAGCGGCTGGACGCGCTGCTTGCGGCCCTCGGTCCGGGGCAGGCGGTCCGCCGCATCGCGCCCGCGCTGGTGTAATTGCGCGATGCTCCTCGTCGTCGACGTCGGCAACACCCAGACGCACTTCGGCGTCTACCGGCCCGGTGAGGACGTCGTCGCCGAGCACTGGCGCTTTGCCACCGTGCGCGAATCGACGCGGGATGAGCTCGGCGCCCAGCTGGCCAACCTGCTGGCGCTGCGCGGCCTGGGGTTCACCGACATCCACCGCTCGATCGTCTCCTCGACCGTGCCCCAGCTCAACGACGAGTGGCGGGCGATGGCGGAGCGCTACCTCGGCCACGAGATGCTCGTCGTCGGCCCCTCCATCCGGACCGGGATGCCGATCCGCTACGACAACCCGCGGGAGGTCGGCGCCGACCGCCTGGCCAACGCCATCGCCGCCTACGAGCGCGTCAAGGACACGTGCGTGATCGTCGACTTCGGCACCGCCATCACCTATGACGTCGTCTCGGCGGCCGGCGAGTACCTGGGCGGGATCATTACCCCCGGGGCCGAGATCTCGATCGACGCCCTGTATGACCGGGCGGCCAAGCTGCCCAAGGTGGAGCTGGCCGAGCCCCGGGCCCTGATCGGCAAGTCCACGGTGGATGCGATCCGGTCCGGGATTGTGTTCGGCTTCGCCGGCCAGGTGGACGGGATCGTGCGCCGGCTGCGCGGCGAGCTGGGTCAGGAGACGACGGTGATCGCCACCGGCGGACTGGCGCGGTCGCTGGTGTGGGCGGTGCGGGAGACGATCGACGAGGTCGACGACCTGCTGACGCTCACCGGGCTGCGGCTGATCTGGGAGCGGAATACTCCTCAATAGCCGGGACGGGCACGTCCGGGGTGCGGGCGACGCTGGCGGCGAGGATGAGGAAGGTGAGCCGCCGCCGGTTGGTGGGATCGGCGATCGTCATCTCCTCAAATGTGTCGAGCAGCGACCGGATCGCCTCAAACACCGGTGCGTCGTCGATGCTGTCCGGCACGTCGCAGGCCATGCGCGCCAGGGCGAGCATCTCCGGGCCGCCCTCACCGCCGCGCATGGTGGAGATCGCGCCCAGCATCACGTACTCGGCGACGCGGTCAAGGAGCAGGTGCGACGCGCGCTCGCGCTCGCCGACGGGCGGCCCGGCCGGCGCCAGCGGCTCGCCGGCGGCGATGCGCAGCGACTGTTCGGCGCCGATGCAGCGGATCTGCTCCACCGACAGGCCCACCTGGAGCGCCGAGCGCATCTGGGTGATCGCCGACATGAGCGTGTGCCCGTAGGGCGCATCGGAGGCGAACAGGACCTGGCCGGGCGGGACGAGGGCAAACAGCGTCTGCAGATCGGCGGGCATCCACCAGGCGGTGTCGAACAGCAGGTTGGGATGCTCGGCGGCGGCGCGCCAGATCCAGGACAGATCGCAGACCCCGGCGTGGGCGAGGATGAACCGGGCGCCGGGAAACTCGCCGGCGAGCGCCACGACATGGGCGCCCAGGGCGGGGATGCCACGTCCGGCGTGGATGAGGATCGGCAGCTCGCGCTCATCGGCGATCGCCGCCAGGTCGCGGACGGCCGGGTGGTCAAGCGTGAACTGCTCGGCCCGGGGGTGGAGCTTGATCCCCTTCGCGCCGGCGGCGAGCGCCCGCTCGGCCTCGGCGGGAGCGTCGCCGGAGTGCGGTGAGACGCGGCAGAACGGCGTCAGCAGGCCCGCGGAGCGGGCGGCGGCGTCGATGACCATGTCGTTGGCCGGCGGGTAGCCCTCCGGCTCATGCATGGGAAACACGAACGCTCCGCGGGCCCCGGCGCTGGCGAGCACCTCGTGGAGCTGCTCCGGAGTCTGGCTCATGCCGTCCGGATCGTTCTGGCCCAGGTGGGTGTGCGCGTCGAAGAGCTCAAGGCCGGGGACCTGCTCGCGCATCAGCTGGGCCCAGGGTTCGATGAGAGGGGCGATGTCCATGGCTGTCATTCGTACCATGAGATGCCCGTGACGCTCGTTGCCGACACGCGCACCGCGCCCTCGCATGCGCCGCAAGCCCCTCCTCGCGCCCTCACCGAGAGCTGGTCGCTGGGCGGGATCTCGATTCCCAACCGGGTCATGCTCGCCCCGCTGGCCGGGATTGGGAACTGGTTTGTGCGCCTGCAGGCCCGGCGCCACGGCGCCGGCCTCGTCGTCTCGGAGATGGTCTCAAGCTTTGCCGTGCACTACGGCAACGAGCGGACGTGCACCGAGCTGTTGCGCATCCACCCGGACGAGCACCCGGTGTCGATGCAGCTGTTCGGCCACGATCCGGACGTGATGGAGTCCGCCGCCGAGCGGGTGGCCGCGGCCGGCGCCGATCTCATCGATCTCAACATGGGCTGCCCGGTGCCCAAGGTGTGCAAGACGGGCGCGGGCGCCGCGCTGCTTGACGACCCGGTCAAGGCGGTGGCGATCGCCCGGGCGGCCGGTCGCGGCAGCGGCCTGCCGGTGACGGTCAAGCTGCGCTCCGGCATCCGGCCGGGGGACCAGAGCGGGATACAGACCGCCCGGCGCCTGGCCGAGGCCGGCGTCGTGGCCGGGATCTGCATCCACCCCCGTCACGCCTCCCAGCGCCACTCCGGCAAGCCGGACTACGAGCTGGCGCGCGCCCTGGCCGAGGAGCTGCCGGTGCCGCTGATCATCTCCGGCGGGCTGCGCACCCCGGAGCTGGCCCGTGAGGCGTTTGCCCGCAGCGGCGCGGCGGCCGTCGCCCTCGCCCGGGGGTCGCTCGGCAACCCGTGGCTGTTCTCGCAGCTGGTGGGGCGCCGGGAGACCGAGCCGACGCGCCCGGAGATCCTCGCCGAGCTTGACTGGGTGATGGACCGCGCCGTCGAGCACCTGGGGGCGGAGCGGGCCAACCGCTACCTGCGCAAGTTCTACCCGTGGTACCTGGAGCGACTGGGCGGCGAGCGCGACGCGGTGCTCCAGGACGGGCTGCAGCGGGCGGACTCGCTCGCCCACGCGCGGCAGTTGCTGGGCATCGACGGCTGAGCCCGGCGCCGGGCGTACGGGAACCGGCGCCCCGCCTCGCGCAAGTGGGTAGGGTGCCGCGCCATGTTCCGGTGTGTTGCGAAGGTCACAAGCATTGCCGGCGTCGTCGCGCTCCTGTGCGTGCCGGCGGCGGCCCAGGCGCAGGTCCAGCCCTACGGCTATGACAACTACGGCACCTTTCGCAACATCCTGCCGCCGGGAGAGAACGGCTTTGACAACGCGATCCAGCTGGCGCAGTTTGAGGCGACCGGGCAGCGCCCGGCGCACAGCTCCGACCAGCTGGCCATGTACTCCAACCTGACGACCGCGGCCGGGAGCATCACGAGCGCCACCCTGCCCAACTACTTCAAGGACGCCACCTTCGGCGTGCCCGCGGGCGACGCGGAGAGCACGCAGACCCCGGAGCCGGGGGTCACGATCGTGCGCGACAAGCAGTTCGGTGTGCCCCACATCTACGGCGACACCCGCTCGGAGCTGATGTTCGGCATCGGCTACGCCACCGCCGAGGACCGCCTGTTCTTCATCGATGCGCTCCGTCACGCCGGCCAGGGCGACCTGGCGGCGTTTGCCGGCGGGGCCAACGTGGGGATGGACGAGACCGTGTGGGCCAACGAGCCCTACACCCAGCAGGACCTCGTCAACCAGGTCAACGCCATCCACGACGGCCCGGACGGGGCCCAGCTGTACGCCGACGCCCAGAGCTACATCAACGGCATCAACGCCTACATCGCCGCCGCCAAGCAGCCGCTGAACACGCTGTCGATGATGCCCGCCGAGTACGCGGCCATCGGCCAGCCGCAGGGCCCGGCGCCGTTCACCTTGGAGAACCTCGTCTCGATCGCCACCCTCGTCGGCGGCATCTTTGGCAACGGCGGCGGGCGCCAGCTGCAGAACGCGATGCTGTATGAGTCGATGGCCCGGCGCTTCGGCGCCGAGCGGCGCAACGTCGCCGGCTCGCCGCTGTTCGTCGCCGCGGCGCACAAGCACAAGCGGACGCGCACGCGCCACCGGGCGACGCGGCCGGCAGCCCACCGGCGCAGCGCCCCCGCGTTCACCGGCCGCTATGACCCCCAGGGCGCGGCGGCCAGGGCCCGGCGGCGGGGCGCGGCGGGCACGCGGGCGCGGCGCAAGCGGGCCCGGCATCACCGGACCGCCGCTGACCACTCCGGCTACGCGACGTTCCTGAGCTTCGACGACCCGTCTGATCCCGAGGCGCCGACGACGGTCCACGGCACGCGCTTTGCCTACCAGACGCTGCCCCGGCCGAGCCGCGCCGTCGCCCGCACGGTCGCCCTGCCGGATCCCGGGTCGGTGGCGTTTGCCAATCCGGTGGCCGGCGGGTCGGTGCCCCAGATGCGGGCGCGGGCGGCGCGCACGCCGGGCGCCAAGCACGCCGGGCTGGGGCTCGGAGCGCTGGCCAACGCCGGCCCGGGGCTGCTCGGCTTCCCGCGCTCGATGTCCAACGCGCTGCTGGTCAGCGCCCGCGACTCGGCGAGCGGGCACCCGCTGGCGGTGATGGGCCCCCAGGTCTCCTACTTCACCCCGGAGATCCTCATGGAGGAGGACATCCACGGCCCCGGGATCGACGCCGAGGGGGCCGCCTTCCCGGGCGTCAACCTGTATGTCGAGCTCGGCCACGGCCCGGACTACGCGTGGTCGGCGACCTCGGCGGGGCAGAACATCATCGACACGTTCGCCGTGCCGCTGTGCAACCCATCCGGGGGCGCGGTCAGCACCTCCTCGGACTACTACGAGCTGGGCGGGCACTGCGTGGCGATGGAGACGCTCACCGATCAGGAGTCCTGGAGCCCCAACCTCGCCGACCAGACCCCCGCCGGCTCGGTCACCTTCCAGACCGAGCGCACCGCCTACGGGCTGGTCACCGCGCGGGCCACGATCCATGGGCGGCCCGTGGCCTACACCAACCTGCGCTCCACCTACATGCATGAGCTCGACTCGGCCGCCGGATTCATGCAATACAACGAGCCGGCGCAGATGCGCACCCCGCAGGACTTCTTCAACGCCGCCGACAAGATCGGCTACACGTTCAACTGGTTCTACACCGACAACAAGAACATCGCCTACTTCAACTCCGGGCAGAACCCCGTCCGCGCCCGGCACACCGACCCGCTGTTCCCCGCCTGGTCGCGCGACGCCTGGCCCGGGATGCATCCCGCCGCCCAGATGACGCCGCAGAGCCTCACCGAGCGCGACACGCCGGAGTCAGCCCACCCACACGTCGTCAACCAGCAGTGGCTGACGAGCTGGAACAACAAGCAGGCGCCCGGCTACAAAGACGCCGCCACCGGTCAGGAGTACGCGTCGATCTACCGCTCGCAGCTGCTTGACAACAACATCGCCTACTACCTGCACCGCGACGGCGGCAAGCTGACGCTCGCCGACCTGGTCAACGCCATGGGGGTGGCGGGCACCCAGGACCTGCGGGGCGTTGAGGTGCTGCCGTACGCCCTGAAGATCATCGGCAAGCCGACCAACCCGGCGCTGGCCACGGCGGTGGCCGAGCTGACGGCGTGGTGGCGCAGCGGCGCGCACCGCATCAACCGCGCGCAGCCGGGCGCCTCCGGTAACTATCAGCAATCAGACGCCGTGCGGATCATGGACGCCTGGTGGCCGCTGTGGGTGCAGGCCGAGTTTGCGCCGGTCCTCGGCTCCAGCCTGCTCTCGCAGGTTGAGTCTGACTTTCCCATCAACGACGAGCCCGGCCACGGCGTGACCGCCGCCGGCAGCACGTCCTCCTCGCACCTGGGGTCGGCCTTTGATGTCGGCTTCTACGGCATCGTGCAGAAGGACCTGCGGGCCGTCCTGCACCAGAGGGTGCGCGGCCCCCTGGACCGGGTCTTCTGCGGCCGCGGCTCGCTGAAGGCCTGCCGGGCGGCGCTCGAGGGATCGCTGGCCCAGGCGGTCTCGGAGTCCCCGGACCAGGTGTATCCGGGCGGCCACGTCTGCCCGGCCGGCGACCAGATGTGCCATGACTCCATCCAGTTCCGGGCGATCGGCGCCATCACCCAGCCGCTGATCGAGTGGGTCAACCGGCCGACCTTCCAGCAGGCCGTGGAGATCCAGGGACACGGCGCCGGCTAGTCTGGCGCCGGACCGTTGCAGCACGTACTAAGCTGCAACCCAGGTTTGCGGGCAGCATGGAGGGGCTGTCTATACTCATGCGCCCACGCGGGGGTGCCCGCGACTTTTCCCGCCGCATCGAGGCGGGTTTTTCTCGCCCAAGTCTGCCACTAGATACAGGTCTGATCGCTATGCCCAAGGACGTCATCCTCACCCAGGAGGGCCTCGCCAACCTCAAGGCCGAGCTCGACCATCTCTCCACGACGCGCCGGCGGGAGGTGGCCGCGCGGATCAAGGAGGCTCGCGAGTTTGGCGATATCTCCGAGAACGCCGAGTACGACGACGCCAAGAACGAGCAGGCGATGCTGGAGGCACGAATCGCCGCGCTTGAGGACAAGCTGCGCTCCGCGACGGTCGTCGACGCCTCCGATCTCGGCACCGATGTTGTCCGCGTGGGGTCGATCGTCCACGTCAAGGACGAGGCCGGAAAGTCGAACAAGTACACGATCGTCGGCTCGGCCGAGGCCAAGCCCGCCGAGGCCAAGCTGTCCAACGAGTCGCCGGTCGGCCGGGCGCTGGTGGGGCGCAAGCGCGGTGACGAGGTGACGATCGCCACCCCCCGCGGCGAGCGCAAGCTCAAGATCACCAAGATCGACGTCGGCGTCTGACCCGCGGTCCGGTGCGCGCTCGTGAGTGAGCACCACGCCGCGGGTGGGAGCGAGAGCCTCTCCGACGTCCTCGCCGACCGCCGGCGCAAGCTGGAGGCTCTGCGCGCCGCCGGGGTCGAGCCGTTCCCGCACGAGTTCGACGGCGTGGAGCCGATCGCGGCGGTCCGGGCGGCGCACGCCGACCTGGAGGCCGGCGCGGAGACCGAGGCGACCCACCGCATCGCCGGACGGCTGGCCGCCCGCCGCGGGCAGGGCAAGATGGCGTTTCTGGACCTGGAGGACCGCTCCGGGCGCATTCAGCTCCAGGCGCGCGTTGACGTGCTCGGTGCCGAGGCGATGGAGCGCCTGGTCAGCCTCGACCTCGGTGACCTCATCGGCGTCGACGGAACCGCATTCTGCTCCCGGCGGGGTGAGCTGACGCTGCGCGTCGACGCCTTTGTGCTGCTGGCCAAGTCGCTGCGCCCGCCGCCGGACAAGCACCACGGCCTGACCGACGTCGAGACCCGCCATCGCCACCGCGAGCTTGACCTGATCGCCAACCCGGAGGTGCGGGAGCGGTTCATGGCACGGGCGCGCGTGATCTCCACCATCCGCCGGTTCCTGGACGACGAGGGGTTTGTGGAGGTGGAGACGCCGGTGCTCCAGCCGCTGTACGGGGGGGCGATGGCCCGGCCGTTCGTCACCCACCACAACGCGCTGGGCCGCGACCTGTACCTGCGCATCGCCACCGAGCTCTACCTCAAGCGTCTGATTGTCGGCGGGCTGGAGCGGGTGTACGAGATCGGCAAGAACTTCCGCAACGAGGGCGTGGACACGACCCACAACCCGGAGTTCACGGTGCTGGAGTGGTATGAGGCCTACGCCGACTACCTCGATGTCGCCGAGCGGTGCGAGCGCCTGGTGGCCGCGGTCGCGCTGGCCGTCGGCTACTCCGGCGAGTTTGACTTCACCCCGCCGTGGCGGCGCGTCCGGCTCGTCGACGCCATCCGCGAGCGGACAGGGCTGGACATCATGGCGCTGCATGACCGCGAGGCGCTGGCGGCCGGGATGCGGGAGCGGGGGCTGGCGGTGCCGGAGGGCGAGACCTGGCCCCAGCTCGTCGACACGCTCGTCTCCAAGCACGTGGAGCCGGCGCTGGTGCAGCCGACGTTCCTGCTCGACTTCCCGGTCGAGGTCTCGCCGCTGGCCAAGCGCCACCGCTCGGCGCCGGGGCTGGTGGAGCGCTTTGAGGCGTTCGTCGGTGGGATGGAGATCGCCAACGCGTTCACCGAGCTCAACGACCCGGACGAGCAGCGGCGGCGGTTTGAGAGCCAGCAGCGCTTCGCCGCCGCCGGCGACGAGGAGGCTCAGCCCTACGACGAGGCGTTCGTGCAGGCGCTGGAGCAGGGGATGCCGCCGACCGGCGGGATTGGGATCGGCATCGACCGCCTGGTGATGGCGATGACCGGCGAGCGGTCGATCCGCGAGGTGGTTCTCTTTCCCGCGCTGCGGTCATGACCCGGCGCGCCTGGTGGGCGTTCGGCTTCATGTCGGTCGTCTGGGGCGCGTCCTACCTGTTGATCAAGGTGGCGATCGACGGCGGCATGCCGGCGCCCGCGGTCGCCTGGGTGCGAGTGGCCCTGGCCGCGGTCGTGCTGGTGGCGCCGGCCTGGAGATCCGGCGCCCTGCGCGGCCTGCGGGGGCGCTGGCGGTGGATCTGGGCCTACGCGGTGGCCGAGATCTCGATCCCGTTCCCGCTCATCGCCGCCGGTGAGGTCCACGTCGCCTCCTCGCTGGCGGCGATCATCATCGCCGCGGTCCCGTTGCTGGTCACCGTCCTCTCGCTGCGCTTTGATCCCTCCGAACGGCCGACCCGGCGGCGGGCGCTGGGGCTGGTCATCGGCTTTGCCGGGGTCGTCGCCCTGGTGGGCATCGACATCGCCGGGAGCGGGGCGGAACTGCTGGGGGCGGGCGCGATCCTGATCGGCGCCGTCGGCTACGCGATCGGCCCCATGGTCGTCAAGCTGGGGATGAGCGGGCTGGACACGCGGGCGGTCATGGGGGCGAGCCTGCTGGTGGCCACGCTGCTCCTGGCCCCGTTTGCCGCGGCCGATCTGCCGGCGCGGGCACCGACGGTGGGGGCGTGGGCGGCGGTGGTGGCGCTCGGCCTGCTGTGCACGGCGATCGCGTTCGTCGTCTACACGGTGCTCATCCGCGAGGCCGGCCCCGGCCGCGCCACCGTCATCACCTACATCAATCCGCTGGTGGCGCTGGCGCTCGGAACCACCCTGCTGGGGGAGCGACCGGGAGCCGGCGCGGTCGCCGGCCTGGTGCTCATCCTGATCGGCTCGTGGCTGTCGACCGGAGGCGCCCGGCTGCCCGCCCTCGGCCGGCGCCAGGCAGCCCGGACGCCGCAGCCGGCGCCGGGAAGCTCGGCTCCGGAGCAGAAGCCCAGCGGCGGCCCGGAAGTCCTCAATTCGGTGTCGGCAAACGGGCCGATCGCGGGTATGAAGAAGCGGTGAACTCCACGCCGCGGGGCCGTCTCGCTTCCAGGAGTACGGCATACCGGCTGTTAGACTGAGGCATGGCCCGAAGCGAACCCGTTTGCACTCATCCCATCCGGCGTAAATGCCGAAGAGGATCGTGAGACGGAAACTTCGGCGTCCCTGCAGCCGTTCGAGTGTTGAAACTTGGCAGCGTAGGAGCACACACCAGGACCACACCCCGACCAACCTCCTCCGTAGGACCAGCCACAACCACTCTTAGGAAGCCCATGTTTGAGCGATTTACAGAGCGAGCCCGCCAAGTGGTCGTCTTGGCGCAGGAAGAGGCTCGGACTCTCAAGCACAACTACATCGGCACTGAGCACATCCTGCTCGGACTGCTGCGCGAAGAGGAGGGGCTCGCTGCCCGGGTGCTCGAGTCGCTCGACATCACCGTGGAGCGCGTTCGCGCCCAGGTGGTGCGCATCGTCGGATCCGGCGAGGAGGTCACCTCCGGTCAGATCCCCTTCACCCCGCGCGCCAAGAAGGTGTTGGAGCTCGCACTCCGCGAGGCTCTGAGCCTCGGCCACAACTACATCGGCACCGAGCACATCCTGCTGGGTCTCGTGCGCGAGAACGAGGGCGTTGCCGCCCGCATCCTGCTCGACTTCGACGCCGACTCCGAGAAGATCCGCAACGAGGTCATCCGGATGCTGTCCGGACCCGGCAGCCGCCAGCGCGGCTCGGGCTCCGGCGCCGCCGCGGGGGCGGGCGGGGCTGGTGGCGAGGGCAAGAAGTCCTCCAAGCTGCTCGACCAGTTCGGTCGCAACCTGACCAAGCTGGCCTCCGAGGGCAAGCTGGATCCGGTCGTCGGCCGTGAGACCGAGATTGAGCGGATCATGCAGATCCTCTCGCGCCGCACCAAGAACAACCCGGTGCTCGTGGGCGAGCCCGGCGTCGGCAAGACCGCCGTCGTCGAGGGCCTGGCCCAGCGGATCACCAACGCCGACGTGCCGGAGCTGCTCAAGGGCAAGCAGATCTACACCCTGGATCTGGCCGCCCTGGTGGCGGGTTCCAAGTACCGCGGTGAATTCGAGGAGCGGCTGAAGAAGGTGATGAAGGAGATCACCCAGCGCGGCGACATCATCCTGTTCATCGACGAGCTCCACAATCTGGTGGGCGCCGGCGCCGCGGAAGGCGCCATCGACGCCGCCTCGATTCTGAAGCCGGCGCTGGCCCGCGGCGAGCTGCAGACGGTGGGCGCGACGACGCTGGAGGAGTACCGCAAGTATCTGGAGCGCGACTCCGCCCTGGAGCGCCGCTTCCAGAAGATCACCGTCGATCAGCCGACCACGGAGGAGACCGTTCAGATCCTCAAGGGGCTGCGCGATCGCTACGAGCAGCACCACAAGGTCAACATCACCGACGAGGCGCTGGAGGCGGCCGCCGACCTGGCCGACCGCTACATCTCCGACCGCTTCCTGCCGGATAAGGCGATCGACCTCATCGACGAGGCCGCGTCCCGGATGCGGATCAAGTCGATGACCTCCCCGCCCGTGTACCGCGAGCTCGAGGACGAGATCGAGGAGACGCGGCGCGCCAAGGAGGAGGCGATCGAGTCCCAGGAGTTCGAGAAGGCGGCCAACCTGCGCGACAAGGAGCGCCGGCTGACCCAGCGCAAGCGCGAGCTCGCCGACCAGTGGGAGGCGGGCGAGTCGACGGAGCGGCCGTCGATCGGCGAGGAGGAGATCGCCGACATCGTCTCGATGTGGACCGGCATCCCGGTGTTCAAGCTGACCGAGGCCGAGACGGCCAAGCTGATGCGCATGGAGGAGGAGCTCCACAAGCGCGTCATCGGCCAGCACCCGGCGATCGAAGTGGTCTCCAAGGCGATCCGTCGGTCCCGCGCGGGCCTGAAGGATCCCAAGCGGCCGACCGGCTCGTTCATCTTCCTCGGCCCGTCCGGGGTGGGGAAGACCGAGCTGGCCCGGACCCTCGCCGAGTTCCTGTTCGGCGACGAGGACACGATGATCCGCATCGACATGTCGGAGTACATGGAGAAGCACGCGGTCTCGCGTCTGGTCGGTTCGCCTCCGGGCTACATCGGCTACGACGAGGGCGGTCAGCTGACCGAGGCGGTTCGCCGCAAGCCCTACAGCGTGCTCCTGCTCGACGAGATCGAGAAGGCCCACCCGGACGTGTTCAACATCCTGCTCCAGATCCTGGAGGACGGGCGGTTGACCGACGCCCAGGGCCGGACGGTCGACTTCCGGCACTGCATCGTGATCATGACCTCGAACATCGGGGCCTCCGAGATCGCTCGGAACACGCCTCTGGGCTTCGCCGTCTCCGACGACGAGACCGGGATCACGTACGACGACATGAAGAACCGGATCATGGGCGAGCTCAAGAAGGTCTTCCGGCCTGAGTTCCTCAACCGGATCGATGACGTCATCGTGTTCCACAAGCTCACCAAGGACGAGATCAAGTCGATCGTCGACCTGCTGCTGCTCCGCATCCGTGAGTCGATGGCCGAGCGCGAGCTCCAGCTGGAGCTGTCGGAGCCGGCCAAGGATCTCCTGGTCGACAAGGGCTGGGATCCGGCGATGGGCGCGCGGCCGCTGCGGCGGGCGATCCAGCGCTACATCGAGGACCCGCTGGCCGATTTCGTCCTGCGCTCCCAGGTGCCGTCAGGTTCGACGGTGCTGGTGGAGCCGGGCGAGGAGGGCACCGAGGACGAGGACGTCAAGCTCTCGATCATCGAGCCCGCTCCCAAGCCGACCCCGGTGGGTGTCGGCGCCGAGGGCGGGGTCGGCGAGGAGGGCGAGTCCGGCGGCGCCTCGGAGGGCGACGGCGCCAAGCCGGAGTCCGAGTCCGAGTAGCTTCCAGCGCACATCAGCTTGGCTTGACGAGGCCCGTTCCCTGCTGGGGGGCGGGCCTCGTTGCGTTTCTGGGGTTTCTGACGCGGCCCGGGCAGGTCGGCCACGGGGTGACGGGGTGCGCCGGGTGCGGCTCGCCGTCCCGGGGTTGTGGCCGGGGGGCAACCAGCGTGGCCGGCGCGGCCCCGGCGTAGGATCCGCGGCCATGGGCCTGCTATCGGTTGCGCTGGCACCGGGACGGGTGGCGCTGGCGAGCGCCGAGGTCGCGCTGGCCGGGGCCGAGGTGGCGCTCGCCTCCGTCCGCCTCGTCGCGCGCGACGGTCCGCTGCGGCGCCCCGGCGGATACGGCGACCGGCTCGCCATCCTGCTGGAGGAGGACGGCGCCATCGAGAAACTGGGGCGGCTGGGCGACCCGGACGGCCCGCTGAGCCGGCTTGAGCAGCTGGCGATCCTGACCGCCGACGACCGTCCGCTGGGGCGCGCGCTGGCCCCGGACGGGCCGCTTGACCGGCTGCTGGCCGACGACGGCGTGCTGGAGCGACTGCTCGCTGCCGGCGGTCCGCTGGACCGCCTGATGGCCGAGGGCGGCGTCGTCGACCGCCTGCTGCGCCCGGACGGGCCCCTTGACCAGCTGCTGGCGCCGGACGGGGCGCTGGAGCGCCTGACCGCGGCCGGCGGCGCGCTGGACCGGCTGCTGGCGCCGGGCGGGCCGCTGGAGCGGCTGATCGAGTCCGACGGGGTGCTGGAGCGGCTGCTGGCCCGGGACGGCGTGCTGGAGCGGTTGCTGGCGACCGATGGCGTGGCGGAGCGGTTGCTGGCGACCGACGGCGTGGCGGAGCGGTTGCTGGCCCCCGACGGGGTCCTGGACCGACTGACCGAGCCCGGCCGGGTCGACGAGCTGCTGGCCGTCGCCGACAGCCTGCGCAAGCTGGCTGAGCTCGACGAGTCGCTGCAGGCCGTCGGAGCGCTCGCCGGGACGCTGGAGAGCCTGGCGGTCGCCACCGAGCGCCTGCCTGAGCTGCCGGAGCGGGTCTCGGCCGTCGACGCCCGGGTCGACGCGCTCGCCGGGCAACTGGAGCAGTTCGTCCCGGCGCTGACGATGCTCAAGGAGGCGGCCGAGGAGCTCGGCCAGCTGGTGGAGCCGCTCAGCCGGCTCGTCGACCGGATCCCGGGAGGCCGGCGGCTGCGCAGCGGCTGACGCAGGGCGGCGGCGGTGCGTTTGCGGCTGGCGTCGTGGGTGACGGCGGCGATGACGGGCAGGCCGGAGGTGGTTCTGCCCGAGCCTCAGCCTTGTTCGAAATCGCGTTTGGGCTGTCGGATTTCGCCCGTGGGTGCCGTATGGCAGCGGTTTCGGCCGACATCGTCGGCGCAGATCTCAATTTCGCACAGATCGGCTGCTCCGGCGACCGCCGGGCCCCCGGGATCGCCGGGGCAGCGCGACGCTCAGTATCGCCGGGGCCGGCGGGCCGGGTCCGGATGCGCCCCTTCATCGCTGCCGTTTCCCTCTTCGCACCTCCACCACCGGCCGCGGCTCAGCCCTGCGAACCCCCCCGGCCGCTGCGCATCCTTCGAGCCCCAGGCCGGCCCCCTCGCCCCGGCCTGTCACGGTTGTGTCACGCACTGCGCCAGTTCGGTGACGGGGAGGCCGGCACGGGGCGATGGCGTCGGGGGCGGCGCGTACGCTGCGCTCATGCCCCGTTCCTCATCGGTGTTCGTCTGCTCCGCCTGCGGCCATGAGGCGCCGCGCTGGGCGGGCCGCTGCCCCGGGTGCGGCGAGTGGAACACGCTCGTCGAACAGGTCCGGGTCGCCCCGGCCCGCGGGGGCGCGGGCGGCGGCGCGGGCGCCGGGGGCGGACGCTCCCGGGCGGGCGCGGTGACGCCGGTGGCGCTGGCCGATGTCGACGCCGTCGAGCATGACCGCCTGAGCACCGGGATCGGCGAGCTTGACAACGTGCTCGGCGGCGGGATCGTGCCCGGTTCGCTGGTGCTCATCGGTGGCGCGCCCGGCATTGGGAAGTCGACGCTGACCACGATGGCCCTCGCCAACCTGTGCGGCGCCGGGCGCAAGGTGCTGTACGTCTCGGCCGAGGAGTCGGCGGCGCAGATCCGGCTGCGGGCGCAGCGGCTTGGCGGGGGAGAGGCGCTGGCCGTCCCGGTGATCGCCGAGACCGACCTGCACACCGTCCTGGCCACACTTGAGCAGGAGCGCCCGGACGTGTGCGTGATCGACTCGGTGCAGACGCTGCATTCCATCGACCTGTCCTCGGCGGCCGGCTCGGTGGCCCAGGTGCGCGAGGTGGCCGGGGAGATCATGCGCGTGGCCAAGCAGCGGCGGATCGCCGTCCTGCTCGTCGGCCACGTGACCAAGGAGGGGGCGCTGGCCGGGCCCCGGGTGCTGGAGCATCTCGTCGACTGCGTGCTCCAGTTTGAGGGCGAGCGCGAACGGACCTACCGCACCGTGCGCGCGGTCAAGAATCGCTTCGGCTCCACCAACGAGGCTGGCGTGTTTGAGATGCGTGACCAGGGCCTGGTGGAGGTGCTCGATGCCTCCGCCCGCTTTCTGGCCGAGGCGACCCGCTCGCCGGGCAGCGTCGTGCTCTGCGCCATGGAGGGCTCCCGGCCGCTGCTCGTCGAGGTCCAGGCGCTGGTCAGCAACTCGGAGCTTGTCCCGCCACGGCGGGTGGTGGCCGGGCTGGACCGCAACCGGGTGGCGCTTGTGCTGGCGGTCCTCGGCCGCCACGCCGGCATCGGGCTCGGCAGCGCCGACGTGTTCGTCAACGTCGTCGGCGGCGTCCGTGTCGATGAGCCGGGCGCCGACCTTGCGGTCGCGCTGGCGGTCGCCAGCGCCGCCAAGCGGGTGGCGCTCGCCGGCCCGGACGGGCGGCCGCTCGCGTGCTTCGGCGAGCTGGGGCTCACCGGCGAGTTGCGCACCGTCGCCCACGGCGACCGGCGCGTGGCCGAGGCCGACCGGTTTGGACTGCCCCCGGTGATCGCGCCGGAGACCCACAAGTCGCTTCAGGCGGCGCTGCGGGCGGCGTTCGCGGTCGGCCGCCCGGACGTGCGGGCCGCCTGATACGGAGGGCCCGGGCCGCCTGACACCCTCGGGCTCCTGACCGCCTGACAGCGGGGCTCCGGCCGCCTGAGCGGTCCAAGACCACCAGATACCCGGATCCGGCGCCCACACTCTGGCAACCGGTGAGATGGCGGCTGCGCTGTGCGCGTTCCGGGCAGCCGTACGCATGGCGGTCGGCGCCCGCGCGGCGCCCCGCAAACAACGGCGTATGGGCCCCGTCAAAGCTGACCGTTCGTAAGCTAAAATCAATCTTGATGCCGCCGCGTTCCGGGGAAGAGCTCAAAGAGGAGCTCGAGTCTCGACAGGAGTCCCGGATCATGAGGGCGCTTGAGATGGTCGCCCCAGGGACCTCCCTTCGTGAGGGCATCGACAACATCGTCGATGCTCGCACGGGAGCCCTGATCGTGGTCGGCGACCCGGACGAGCTCAGCTTTCTGTTCTCCGGCGGAATCAAGCTCGACGTCGAGTACTCGCCGACCTTTCTCTACGAGCTGGCCAAGATGGATGGAGCGATCGCGCTCACCTCCAACGCAACCAAGATCGTCCACGTCAACGTTCAGCTCACGCCGGATCCCACCATCCTCACGATGGAGACGGGCACGCGTCATCGCACGGCCGAGCGCGTCTCCAAGCAGACCGACGCCATCGTCGTCGCCGTATCCGAACGGCGCGAGGTCGTGTCGCTGTACGTCGACGGGATCAAGTACATCCTGGAGGACATCCCGGTTGTGCTCGCCAAGGCGAACCAGGCCCTGGCCACCCTCGACAAGTACCGCAGCCGCCTCGACCAGGTCTCCACCCGGCTCACCGCGCTTGAGTTTGAGGGCGGCGTCACCCTCCATGACGTGCTCACGGTCCTGCAGCGGGCCGAGCTGGTGACGCGGATGGCGGTGGAGATCGAGCGCTACATCGTCGAGCTCGGCACCGAGGGCCGCCTGATCGAGATGCAGCTCGACGAGACAATGGTCGGCGTCGCCGCCGACAAGGCCGCGCTCGTGCACGACTACCTGGTGGAGGACACCGACGACAGCTTCGCCGTCGTGCTCGACCAGTTGGCGCGACTGCCCCATCAGGACTTGCTCGATTTCGGCCGCCTCGCCGAGTTGCTTGGGTACGACCGAAAGCTCAACACCCTCGACTATCCCGTGTCTCCGCGCGGATTCCGCATCTTGGGGCGCATCCCCCGGCTGCCCAGACTCGTCGTCCAGCGGATCGTGACGGAGTTCGGAGGACTTGAGGAATTGCTCGCCGCGTCAGATGGCGAGCTGGAGACCGTCGACGGAGTCGGCGAGATCCGGGCGAAGGACATCCGGGAAGGCCTTCGCCGACAGCAGGAGATCAACCTCGTAGATCGGTACCTGCAGACGTAGGAAATCCCGCGAAGCGGGTGTCAGCCCGCGCCGCCCGCACAGAGGAGGACACCATCACAGAGCTAATGGAAGAGCACCTGGATGATCTGGAGTCGATCGAGACACCGGTTCACATCGAGTTCGAGATCGGAGACAGCGTCGTCTATCCGCACCACGGTGCGGGCAAGGTGCTCCGCAAGGAGGTCAAAGAAGTCCTCGGCGAGAGCCGTGAGTATCTGACCATCAAGATCCTCCACAACGACATGACGGTCATGGTCCCCACCGAGAACGCCGCGCTGGCGGGACTGCGTCGTGTCATCGACGAGGAGACGGTCAAGAAGGTCCTCGCCGTGCTTCAGGACCAGTGCTCGGAGATGCCGAAGAACTGGAACCGGCGCTTCAAGCACAACCGCGACAAGATCAAGACCGGAGACATCTACGAACTGGCCGAGGTCGTCCGGAACCTCGCCATCCGGGAGGCGGAGAAGGGCCTGTCGACCGGCGAGAAGCAGATGTACACCCGGGCGAAGAAGATCCTGGCCTCCGAGCTGATGTACGCCCTGGAAATGGACGAGCAGGAGGTTGAGGAGCACCTCTACAGCCTCCTGGCCGAATCCGGAAAGGTGCCGGTCGCGGCCACCAAGTAATCCGGCGTCAAGCAGATGGCGGTCGCGCTCATCGTGGCCGCAGGACGAGGCGAGCGCCTTGGGTCCCCCCGGCCCAAGGCGCTCGTCCCGCTTTGCGGCCGTCCGATGCTCCACTGGAGCGTCGCAACGCTGCAGGCGGTGCCGGCGGTCACGCAGATCGTCATCGCCCTGCCGGCCGACGCCCTCGATGCCGCGCCGCCGGGGACCGTCGCCGTCGCCGGAGGACTTCAGCGCTCGCATTCGGTGCGCAACGCGCTCGCCGCCTGTGAGGCGGGCGATCCGGTGATCGTGCACGACGCGGCACGGCCGCTGGCCCGGGCGCACCTGTTTGCCGATGCGCTTGAGGAGCTGGAGCGCCACCCCGCGGCCGACGCGGTGATCGCCGCCGCCCCGGTTACCGACACCATCAAGGAGGTCGGCGACGACGGCGCCACCGTCGCTCGCACCCTTGACCGCTCGCGCCTGTGGGCGGTGCAGACACCGCAGGTGTTCCGCCGCACCGCGCTGGAGCGTGTGCTGACGCGGGCCGGCGACGAGGACCTGCACCGGGCGACCGACGACGCATGGCTGATTGAGCAGGGGGGCGGGACCGTGCGCGTGCTCGCCTCATCGCCCGGCAACCTGAAGATCACGACGCCGGACGACCTGCGCATCGCCGAGCTGCTGCTCGCGGAGCACGGGACATGAGCACCGGGATCGGCTATGACTGCCACCGCCTGGTGGCCGGGCGCCGGCTGGTGCTGGGGGGCGTTGAGTTTGAGCATGAGCTAGGCCTCGCCGGCCACTCCGACGCCGATGTCCTCACGCACGCGATCATCGACGCGATGCTGGGGGCATGCGCGCTCGGCGACATCGGCCAGCACTTCCCAGACACCGATCCGCAATACCGCGACGCCGACTCCATCCAGTTGCTACGAGCCACGGTCGAGCTGCTGCGCGCCGCCGGCTACGCGGTGCGCCACGTCGACGCCACCGTCGTCATCGAGCGGCCGAAGCTGGCGCCCGCCCGGGACCGCATCCGCGCGCGGCTCGCCGCGGCCCTGGAGCTGGGCATCGAGCACGTGAGCGTGAAGGCCACGCGCGGCGAGGGCATGGGGTTCGTCGGCCGCGAGGAGGGCGTGGCCGCGCTGGCCGTGGCCACCGTGGAGGCGGTGCCCGCGGCCTGAGCGGGCCCAGGAGCGCGGCCGCGGACACAGAGCCGCGCGCCGAGGCATGAACAGGGGATGAACGCGCGGCCGCCGGCCGTGGGATTGCGCGGCCGCCGATGTCACAATCGCCGCCATGGACGCACACGCGCGGGGCTCGGTGCTGGTGGTCGACGACGAGCCGACGATCGCCGAGGTCGTCTCCCGGTATCTGGAGCGCGCCGGGTACCGCACGCGGATCGCCGGCGACGGCGCCCAGGCGCTGGCGGAGATCGGCAGCCGGCGCCCGGACCTGGTGGTGCTCGACATCATGATGCCCGGCATCGACGGGCTGGAGGTGATGCGGCGGCTGCGCCAGGGCGAGCGTGATCCGATGGGCGTGATCCTGCTCACCGCCCGCAGCGAGGAGGCCGATCGCATCGTCGGCCTGCGCCTCGGTGCCGATGACTACGTCGTCAAACCCTTCTCCCCGCGCGAGCTGGTGGCGCGGGTCGACGCCGTCATGCGCCGCGTGGAGCCGGCCTGCGCTCAGGGGGATCCCATCACGCTGACCGACCTGACGATCGATCCCGCGGCCCGCCAGGTGTTCGTGCGGGGCGAGGAGGTGACGCTGACCCAGCGGGAGTTCGACGTCCTGCTGTTCCTGGCGCGTCATCCGGGCCAGGCGTTCTCCCGGGAGCAGCTCATGGACGCGATCTGGCAGTACTCGTTCTACACCGACACCTCGACGGTCACCGTCCACGTTCGCCGGCTGCGCGCCAAGATCGAATCCGATCCGGGCCGGCCCCGGCACATCCAGACCGTCTGGGGCGTGGGCTACCGGTTTGCGCCGTGACGCCCATGCCCGCGCGCCGCGGTCCGACCGGCCGTGCCCGGAGCTGGGCGGGGTCGCTGTCGCGCCAGCTGGCGCTGGTGGTGGCGGTGGGCATCGCGCCGGTCCTCGTGGCGCTGGTCGTCGTCTCGCTGCTGATGGTGATCTCCGGTCACGCCGCCCTGCTGGTGGCGGCCATCGTCGTGGCCGCCGGCGTGCTCGCGTTCCTGGGGGCGCGGCTGATCGCCCGCGGGATCGTCTCTGACGTGGGAGCGATCCGGGACGGCCTGCGCGCCGTCGGCGCCGGCGACCGCGACGTGCGGATCGCCACCGCGGCCCGCGACGAGCTGGCCGAACTGGCGGAGGCGGCGAACGCCATGATCGACGACCTGCGCACCGAGGCGAGCGCGCGGGATCAGTCCGAGGCCGCCCGGCGCCATCTCGTGGCCGCCGTCTCCCATGACCTGCGCACGCCGATCACCGCGCTGCGCCTGTTGACCGAGGCCGTCAGTGACGAGATCGTCACCGGGGAGGCGCGCCGGGCGTACCTGGACCGGATGCGCACCCACATCGATGCGCTGAGCGCTCTCATCGACGACCTGTTCGAGCTGTCGCGGCTGGAGGCGGGGGACATCAGCTGGTCGCTGGAGCGGGTGGCGCTGGCCGACCTCGTCGGCGAGACCGTCGATGCCATGCGCCCGGAGGCGGAGGCACGGGGGGTGGCGGTCACGGCGAGCGTGCCGGAGGCCCTGTCGCCGGCCCGCGCCAACCCGGAGAAGCTCCAGCGCGTGCTCTTCAACCTCATCCAGAACGCGATCCGCCACACGCCCGCCGACGGCAGCGTCGTTGTGCGCGCCGAGCCGGCGCCGGCGGGCATCGAGGTTGAGGTCATCGACAGCGGGAGCGGGATCGCCGCCGCCGACCGCGAGCACGTGTTCACCGCCTTCTACCGCGGCGGGGACCAGGCAGCGCGGGGAGAGGACGGCGCCGGGCTGGGGCTGGCGGTCGCCCGCGCGATCGTGGAGGCCCACGGCGGGCGGATCTGGCTGGCCGACAGCGCGCTGGGCACGCGCGTGCGGTTCAGCCTGCCGGCCGCGGGGTGACGCGAGCGGCGCGGCGGGGGTGTCCGGTCGCCCGGCCGCTGGGTGATCCGCGGCGCGGTGGCCGCGTCAGCCGGTCGGCCGGCTCGGCGACGTGCGCGCGGCCCGCGCCGCCCGCCGCTGGGCGGCCTGATCGCGCATCCGCTCGTGCTCGACGAGGCGGGAGAGCTGCCGCACGCTGGTGCGCAGGTG
>DASSZQ010000052.1:0-9302 GCA_035702755.1 Solirubrobacteraceae bacterium
GGCTCGTCCTCGTAGCCGGTGACGTACAGGTTGAGCTCGACGCGCTGGGGGCGGCCCTCGATCCTGGCGTACAGCCGCTTGAGCGCGCTCAGGTCGGCGCTGGGCAGCTTGTGGCCGAACATGGCGATCTTGGGGCTGACCTTGCCGCGCACCACGCCGGTGAGAACGGTGCTGAGCGAGGACAGAAGCTCCTTGCCCGCCGCCGGGTGAAACTTGCCGAACCACGAGTTGCCGCCGTAGCTGCGGGGGAGCAGTTCGGCCTCGTTGAGCAGACCGTAGTCACGCACCAGCGTCACGAACGCGTCCTCATGGCGGTGGCCGTTGTTGGCGTCGACGATCTTGTGATCGGAGCCGGCGCGGCGGCGCAGGCGCATGATCTGGCTCATCGGATCGACGCCCTTGGGGCAGGCGTCGATGCAGTTGAAGCAGTGGGTGCAGTCGTAGATCCCGTGCGGGTCCTGACTGAGGTCGTTCAGCCGCTGGTAATGCTCGGCATCGCGCGGATCACCGACGAACCGGTAGGCCTTGGCCAGCGCCGCCGGGCCGACGAACAGCGGGTCGATCTCCATCGAGAGGCAGTCCGAGACGCACGCGCCGCACTGGATGCAGGCCATCGTCTGGGTGACGTCGACCATGTTCTCATGGGGCACGATGTACTCGCGCTCCGGAATCGGCTGCTGGTTGATGACGTACGGGGTGACGCGCTGGATCTTCTTCCAGTGCACGGCGTCCATGTCGACGATCAGGTCGCGGATGACGGGCATGTTGCCCATCGGCTCCACCTCGATGACGCCGGCCGGCGTCGTGTCCCCGGCGCCGCCGCCGGACTCGGTGACGCCCTGGTCCTCGGAGACGTTCCAGCCGATCCCGTAGCCGCGGGCGGCCGCCTCCTCCAGGTGGGTGTTGCAGGCCAGTCCCGGCTTGCCATTCATGCGCACGCCGCAGGAGCCGCAGATCGCCTGCTGGCAGGAGCAGCGGATGCCGACCGAGCCGTCGACCTCGTCGCGCACCTTCAGGATGGCGTCCAGCACCGAGTTGCGCGCTCCCAGCTCCACCCGGTGCTCATCCCAGTAGGCGGCCTGACCGGACTTGGGATCAAAGCGACGGATCTTGAGCAGGTACTCAGGCATGAGTGCCTCCCTTCAGGGGCTTGCGCACCGTCAGTACTTCCTTTCCTGGGGCTCCCACTTCGTCATCGTCACCGGCGAGTAGCTGATGGTCGGCACGTCGCCGCCGTTGGCGGTGATGTCGATGTGCTTGAGCCATTCCTCATCGTTGCGGCCGAGGAAGTCGGTCCGGAACTGGGCGCCCCGGGACTCCTTGCGCTCCTGCGCCGCGACGACGATGCACTCGGCCACGTCGAGCATGTACCCCAGCTCGATGGCGCCGATCACATCCTGGTTGAAGACGGTGCCGCGGTCGTCGATCCCCGCCTTGGGCGCCTCCTCCTTGAGGCGGCGCACGATCTCCAGCGCCTGGGCCAGGCCGTCGGCATCGCGGAACACCGCGCAGTACTTGTTCATCGTCTCGCCGAGCTCGTCCTTGATGGCCGAGACGCGGCGGCCGCCCTGCGGCCGGTTGATGATCCCCTCAATGTGGCGCTCGGTGTCGCTCAGCCGGGAGACCGGCGTGGTGGGCATCGGGATCTGCCGCGCCATGCTCGCCGCGTGCTCCCCGGAGCGGCGGCCGAAGATGAGGGTGTCCAGCAGCGAGTTGGCGCCCAGGCGGTTGCCGCCGTGGACCGAGACGCAGGCGACCTCCCCGGCGGCGTACAGGCCGGGGATCGTTGTCTGGCCGTCGTTGTCGGTCTTGACGCCGCCCATGATGTAGTGCTGGCCGGGCCGGATGTGGATCGGCTCGCGGGTGATGTCGACGCCGGCGAAGTCACGGCCGATGTTGACGATCTCGCGCAGGGCCTCCAGCGTGCGCCGCCGGGGGACCTTGGTGATGTCGAGCGCGATGCCGCCATCCGGGAAGGCGCGGCCCTCGTTGATCTCGGTCTGCTCGGCCTGGGAGACCACGTCACGCGAGGCGAGCTCCAGCTTGTTGGGCGCGTAGCGCTCCATGAAGCGCTCGCCCTTGGCGTTGAACAGCTGGGCGCCCTCGCCGCGGGCGCCCTCGGTGATGAGCAGGCCGTTGCCCACGAGCGTGGTGGGGTGGTACTGGATCATCTCCATGTCCATCAGCTTGGCGCCGATCCGGTAGGCCTGGGCGATGCCGTCGCCGGTGACGATCAGGCCGTTGGTCGTGGGCTTGAACGCCTGGCCGGCCCCGCCGGTGGCGAGGATGACCGACTTGGCGTTGAACAGCTCCAGGCGCCCGTCGCGCAGGTTGCGGCAGATGACGCCGGTGCAGCGCCCCTCGTCATCCTGGAGGAGGTCGGTGGTGAACCACTCCTCGTAGCGGTCGACCGTGGCCGAGTGCTTCATCAACTGCTCGTAGAGCACGTGCAGGATGGCGTGGCCGGTGATGTCGGCGACGTAGTAGGTGCGGGCGGCCGAGGCGCCGCCGAAGGCGCGGGTGCCGAGGTTGCCCCGGTCGTTGCGGTGGAAGGTGACCCCGGCGTGCTCCAGCCACAGGATCTCCTCCGGCGCCTCGCGGCACATGATCTCCACCGCGTCCTGGTCGGCGAGGTAGTCAGACCCCTTGATCGTGTCGAAGGCGTGCGACTCCCAGGTGTCCTCCGGGTTGAGCGCCGCGTTGATTCCGCCGGCGGCGGCGACCGAGTGCGAACGCACCGGGTGCACCTTGGAGATGATCGCCACTGTCGCGCCGGCCTGAGCGGCGGCGAGCGCCGCCCGCTGTCCCGCGAGCCCGGCGCCGATGATCACTACGTCATGCGATGGCACTCCAGGCAATATAAAGAGCCGGACGCTTCGCCGCCGTCACACCTGGGTGGGCTGCGGTGGCTCGCCGATTTGCGGTCTGGTGGATGACCGGCCGCCGGCCCGGCCGCCGGGCTTCAGGCCATCGAGCGGCCGAATGCCGACTGCAGCGCCCGGCGCACCTGCCCGGCCGTGACCACCCCGCGCAGGACGCCGTCGGCGTCGACGGCCATCACCGCGCCGAGGCGGCCGAGGGTCTCGGAGCCGAGCAGGTCGGTGATCGGCCGGTCCTCGCGCACCCGCCAGCTGCCGGCGCCCTCTGACTCCAGGACCGCGTCGACGGTCAGCCAGTTCTCACCGCGATCCACCGAATCCTGGGTGCGCTGCTCGCGGGCGATGCCGAGGAACCTCCCGGCGTCGTCGATGACCGGAAACCAGGACCACCGGTAGCGCAGGAAGTACTCGTCAAGCGCCTGGCGCAGGGGCGTCGTCGCCGGGAGGGCGACGGGGTGGGTGTCCATGATGTCGGCCACGCGCACCCCCTCAATCCGCTCGCTGAGCGCCGACTGGACCACGGCCCCGCGCGCCGACTGCCACAGCAGGTAGGCCAGCGCCAGCAGCCAGAAGCCGCCGAAGCCGCCCCCGGCGCTCACCCAGTACAGGCCGAACGCGGCGAGCACCAGGGCAAAGCCCTGGCCGGTCCGAGCGGCGATCTGGGTGCCGCGGCGCTTGTCGCCGGTGACGCGCCACACGATGGAGCGCGCCACCCGGCCGCCGTCGAGCGGGAAGGCGGGGACCATGTTGAACACCAGCAGCAGGGCGTTCATCGGCAACAGCCAGCTCAGCGACAGCAGGACGGGCGTGATGTGGATGTCTGAGTTGAGCTCGATCGCGTGCAGCAGGCGGTGGGGGCCGACGATGGCGACGTCGACCGCCAGGCAGACCAGGATCACCCCCACCGTCGCCAGGGGGCCGGCGATGGCGATCTTGAAGTCCTCGCCCGGAGTGGCGGCGTCGCGCCCCATCTGGGTGAGCCCGCCGAACAGGTACAGGTCGATCTTCTTGACCTCGATGCCCTGACGCCGGGCGACGATCGCGTGGCCGAGCTCATGGACGATCAGCGAGGCGAACAGCAACAGCACGCTGACGACCGTGGTCAGGTACGCGACGGCATCGGAGCTGTGCAGCGTCTGCCGAAACGGGCCCGACAGCACGAAGATCATCAGGAACAGGACGAGGAACCAGCTCCCGTCCACGCCGATCCTGAAGCCGAACGCGTCGAACAGCTTGATCGAGGTCGAACGGCGCAACATGGTGGAATGGTCGCATAGGCGCCCAGGCGCCCATACCGATCAGGAGAACTTCAACGATGACCGAGCACCTTGACCTGCTCAAGCAGCGGATGGCACAGCTGGCCGATCTCGGCCATGCCTCGTCGCTGGCCAGCTGGGATCAGCACACGATGATGCCGCCGCGCGGGGCCGAGGCCCGGGCGGAGGCGCTGGCGACGCTGTCGCGCATCAGCCATGAGCTGTTCGTCGACGACGAGACGGGACGCCTGCTCGACGGCAGCGCGGCGGAGGTCGACGGGGAGGATCCGGACTCCGACGACGTCCGCCTGGTGGCGCTCGTGCGTCGGCAGTGGGACAAGGCGCGCCGGGTGTCGCCGGAGCTGGCCTCCGACCTGACGCGCGCGGCGTCGCTGGGGCAGGAGGCGTGGATCGCTGCCCGCGAGGCATCGGACTTCAGCCGGTTCGCGCCGTACCTGGAGCGCAACATCGAGCTCGCGCGCCGCTATGTCGACTGTCACGCCGGGCACTTCGCGTCGGCCTATGACGTGCTGCTCGACGACTATGAGCCGCAGATGCCAACCACCGATGTCGCGCGGCTGTTTCACGAGCTCAAGGGCGAGCTTGTCCCCATGGTGGCGCGGCTGACCGCCGCCGGCGTCGATCTCGGCGACAGCCTCATCCACGTCCGCTTTCCCATCGATCGCCAACGGGCGCTGGTGCGCGAGGTGGTGGCGCTGATGGGGTTCGACGACGCCGGTTGGCGGCTGGACGACACCGTGCACCCGTTTGCCAGCCGGATCGGCACCGGCGACGTGCGCATCACGGTGCGCTGGGATGAGAACTACTTCCCCATGGGTCTCTACGGCGCGATGCACGAGTGCGGCCACGGCCTGTATGAGGCCGGGCTGCCGGTCTCGCAGCGACGCTCCCCGCTGGGTACCACCGAGTCGCTGGGCATGCACGAGTCACAGAGCCGGTTGTGGGAGAACATGGTCGGCCGCGGCCGCGCGTTCTGCACGGTGCTGGCGCCGCGGCTCGCCGAGCTGGGGGGCGGGGAGTTCGCCGGCGTCGACGCCGACCGCCTGTACCGCGCGGTCAACCGCGTGCAGCCGTCGTTCATCCGTGTGGAGGCCGATGAGGCGACATACGCACTTCACATAATCCTGCGCTTTGAACTGGAACAGGCGCTCATCGACGGCACTCTCACCGTCCGCGAGCTGCCTGAGGTGTGGAATGCCCGTTTCGAGGAGTACTTCGGCCTGAAGGTGACCAACGATGGCGACGGCGTGCTTCAGGATGTCCACTGGTCGGCGGGGCTGATCGGCTATTTCCCCACCTATGCGCTCGGCAACCTGATCGCCGGGCAGCTGTGGGAGCGGGCCCATGCCGACATCGCCGATCTTGACGGGCAGATCGCGGCGGGCGAGCTCGGCGCGCTGCGCGACTGGCTCGGCGAGCACGTCCACCGGCACGGGGCGAAGTTCACGACGGCCGAGCTGCTGGCGCGCGAGGCCGGGGGGCCGATCTCGGTCACGCCGTTCGTCAACTACCTCAGGGATAAGCTCGGGGACGTGTACGGATTGGACCTGAACGCAACATCAGAAAGGTGAGTAGTTCCCAACGATGAGCACGAATCCAGTCAAAGTTGCAGTAACGGGCGCCGCCGGCCAGATCGGCTACGCCATCCTGTTCCGGATCGCCAGCGGCCAGCTGCTCGGTCCGGACACGCCGGTGCATCTGTCCCTGCTGGAGATCCCGGCCGCCGTGAAGGCCGCCGAGGGGACGGCCATGGAGCTCGACGACTGCGCGTTTCCGCTCCTGTCCGGCGTCGATATCCACGACGATCCCAACCAGGCGTTTGACGGCGTCAGCGTCGCGCTGCTCGTCGGCGCACGTCCGCGCAGCAAGGGCATGGAGCGCAGTGACCTGCTGGAGGCCAACGGCGGGATCTTCAAGCCGCAGGGCGAGGCGCTCAACGCTCACGCCGCATCCGATCTCAGGGTCCTCGTCGTCGGCAACCCCGCCAACACCAACTGTCTGATCGCGGCCAGCAACGCCCCGGACATCCCGCGTGACCGCTTCACCGCCATGGTGCGCCTGGACCACAACCGGGCCATCGCGCAGGTGGCGCAGAAGACGGGGGCGGCGATCAGCGACGTGACCAACATGACGGTCTGGGGCAACCACTCAGCGACCCAGTACCCGGATGTGTTTCACGCCAAGGTCAAGGGGCAGCCGGCCGCCGACGCCATCGGTGACCGTGACTGGATCGAGAACGAATTCATCCCCACGGTGCAGAAGCGCGGCGCGGCGATCATCGAGGCGCGGGGTGCCTCGAGCGCGGCCTCGGCGGCCAACGCCGCGGTCGATCACATTCACGACTGGGTGCTCGGCACGCCGGACGGCGACTGGGTGTCGATGGCGATCCCCACCAACGGTGCCTACGGGATCGAGGAGGGAGTCTTCGCCGGCTACCCGTGCACCTGTCAGGGCGGCGAGTACAAGGTTGTGGAGGGCCTCGACATCGACGAGTTCTCACGCGCGCGTATCGATGCCACCATCAAGGAGCTCAACGAGGAGCGCGAGGCGGTGAAGCAGCTCGGACTCATCTAAACGAGTCCCGCCTCATGTGAGGAGGTGTGATGCCGCCGCGATCAGCGCCTGATCGCGGCGGCTTCATGCCATGCCCCGGTCCCGGATTCGACGCTCGTCATCCTGAGCGAGCGTCACGTCAGTCACAGGCAGCGCTTACGACGCGTTGCCGACCGGGTGCCAGCCCTGACCTTCGCGCTTGACCTGCCCGTCCTCGACGAGCTTGGGCATCACGCGATACAGGTAGTTCGGCTCGATCTTCAGCGATTCGGCGATCTGCGGAATCGTGATCCCGGGCTTGTCGCGCACGAGCGCCAGTGCCTGGTTGGCGCGGGTGTTGCCACCCCGCCGACCACGCGGCCGACCGGCCCGCGGCGCGGCACGCCGGCGTGAGCCCGCGCCGGCACCGGCGCCGTTTGAGCTGGAGGGACGGCCCGCGCGGCGACGCCCACCGACGAGCGCGGCGCGAGCGGCCTCGAGCTTTGAGACCTCTTGCCGGAGCTCACTCAGCCGGCTGTCGATGTCCTTCACGGTACTGTCAACGAAATCTGCCAACTTGGGCCACCTCCAAGGTGTGTAGACGTATTCGTCTGAGAAGATACAACCCGTGACGGTTTGGCACGGGATTCCGGCTGCACCGGTTGTCTGTCGTGCCGCGGGCTAGCCGCGTTCCAACAGTGCCTTGAGGCGAGCGAGTGAATTGTGGGCCTCTCGCTCGGAGGTGGCGCCGACGATCATGCGGCCGGCGAGATTGCCCAGCCTGCCGCCCGGCGGATGGAACTCGTTGGTGTATTTGAACGTCGTTGTGTCCGCGCCGTTGCTTGACAGCTCGTAGCGGATGAGCGCGTTGGAGCGAGCCGGGCCTCCGCCCTCCCATTGTGCGTGCCGCGGACTGTCAACGGCGACGAGCGTCCAATGGACCCGAAACGTGAGCCCCTTGACGCACATCGACTGATCCATCGTCGAGCCGCGGCGCAGAGGGTTCTGCGAGACGTTGTGCACCGCCTTGTGGATCGTGACCCAGTCGCCGAGACGGCGCGGATCCATGATCGTCTCCCACACCCGCTCGATGGGCGCGTGGATGGTGATCTGGGCGGAAACGGTGCTCATCGTGGACGGGACAGTAACGACCTGCGGGCCGGGACAGACTGCCAGACGGGCGTCATGTGCGCGCTGAGCGCCGCGCGCATCATCGTGCCCGGAGCGGCTCCTCGCGCTCCCATTCGGCCAGCGCGTGTTCGATCGCCGCGTCAAGTCGGTGCCGCCTCACTCCCAACAGGCGGGCCGCGCGGTCATCGCGCGGTATGAGATCAGAGTCCAGGCTCTCCATCAGCGGTCCGATCAACTCATACTCCTCGCCGGCGATGACCGCGGCCACGCGGCTGGCGATCGGCGTCACCGTCAACCGCTTGAATCGCAGCGCGGCCCGGTCGACCAGCATGAGATCGGCGATGCGCTCGATCAGCTCCCCGTAGGTGACGAGGTCAGGGCCGCCGGCGTCAAGCACCGCACCCGCCACCTCGTCACCCACCGCCGCGCGCGTGAGCAGTTCGATGATGTCGCGCTCGTCGATCGGCGCCGTGCGATGTGTGCGCCAGGCCGGCACGGCCAGGACCGGGAGACGCTCGACGAGGCGCACCAGGAATCGAAACGAGCGCGAGCGGGCGCCGATCACGATCGACGCTCGCAGCACGACCGACGACGGAACCGCGTCAAGCAGGATGCGCTCCACCGCCATGCGGCTGACCAGGTGCGGCGAGCGCGGACCGCCCTCAGGGACAAGTCCGCCGAGGTAGACGATCCGCTGCACGCCCGCCGCCGCAGCGGCCGCCGCGAAGTTCTCGGCCGACATCCGCTCGCGCGAGGCAAACGCGTCCTCGGTCGCCGGCTCCATCGAATGGATGAGGAAGTAGGCGACCTCGATGCCGTCCATGGCCTCCTCCAGGCCCGCGCCGGTGACGGCGTCGCCTCTGACGACCGGCACGCGTCCGGTGAGCCGCTCCGGATGCCGGGCGAAGCCGCGCACGGCGTGGCCCTCGCGCGCCAGGCGCGCGGCCATCAGCGACCCGACGTAGCCGGTGATCCCTGTAACGAGGACGTTCACCTTGCCATGACTGCCCACGGTGCCGGAGTGACGAAACCCCGGTTGAGATCTGCGGCGCGGGGGCAGCCGATGAGCGCCAGCGTGTTCTGCACCTCGGCGAGGAGGATCTCCAGCACCCGCTGTGCCCCCGCGGCTCCCGCCACGGCCAGCCCGTAGGTGACCGGCCGTCCCACCAGCACGGCGGCCGCGCCGAGCGCCAGTGCCTTGACGACATCGGTGCCGCGCCGGATGCCCCCGTCGACGAGCACGTCGATGCGCCCGCCGACGGCGTCGGTCACCTCCGGGAGCGCGTCGGCGCCGGAGATGACCGTGTCAAGCTGGCGGCCTCCGTGGTTGGAGACGATGACACCGGCGACGCCGTGGGCGATGGCCAGCTCGGCGTCCTCGGCGGTGAGGATCCCCTTGACGAGGACCGGCAGCGGGCAGTCGGCGGCGAGCTGCGCGATGTCGCTCCAGCGCAGGTCCGGTTCGATCAGCCCTGAGTAGTCG
>DASSZQ010000091.1:0-3249 GCA_035702755.1 Solirubrobacteraceae bacterium
TCTCGACGAAGCGGCGAGCCCGATCGAGGTCAACGGGATTCCATGTGTAGCCGTCGACCTTCAGATCGCTGCCGACGATGCAGCCGTCGGCGACCTGCAGGTACTCGCCGATCGTGTCGGCCCGGGCTCCGGTGTTCAGGAGGACCGGAACATCGGCCGGCACGGCCTCGCGCACCTCCTCGAGCACCGCACGCCCGGGCTCGGCGCCCGCCATCGGACCGGAGACGAGGATGGCGTCGGCCAGGCTGGAGACAACCGCCGAGCGCGCCGCGTGCGCCGGAGTCCGTAGCCCGATCGGGGAGGCGAACTCCGGTGTGATGTTCATCATGATCGCCAGCTCGTCCGCGCCGAGCCGCCGGCGCTCGCGCAGCACGCGCGCGGCGTCGCCCTGCCACAGGCCCATGTCCGACTCCCACGCGCCGGTAAGCACCTCACGTATGAACGCGGCGCCGGTCGCGACCCCGACGGCCAGCGCGCAGCTCGCGTCCCACAGGAAGTCGACGCCGAAGGCCGCATCCGACGGGGCGCACTCGGTGACGACGCGCGACATCACCGCGGCCGCCTCGAGACCCGCCTTCAACTCGTACGGCCGGTCGCCCTCGTTGCAGAACAGGTACGCGTCAAAGCCCGCTTCCATCAGGCGGTCCAGGTCGCGCTTGACTGCGCTGATGAGACCCGGCACGCCGGCATCGGCGTCGTAGAGCGGGGTCCCGGGCAGCGGCGGGACATGGACCATGGCGATAAGCGGCTTGCGGCCGTCGAACAGATCCTTCAAACGCTGACTCATGAGCTCTCCGAGACGGGGACGGGAACGGAAATGACCTGGACGCCGGCGTCACGCGCCACCGTCAGCACCGGATGGTCGGCTCGTGCGTCGGTCACGATGACGTCGATCTGTGAGAACGGCGCGATGGCGGCAAGACACACCCGCCCGAGCTTGCTGGCGTCAGCCAGCGCGATGCGACGCGGCGCGGCGGAGATCGCCGCCCGCTTGACCCGCGTGTCGTCGAGGTTGTATTCGGTGAGGCCCTTGGCCGCATCGATTCCGCCGACGCCGAGGAAGACAACGTCGCAGTTGAGCTCACGGAACGTGCTTTCAGCAAAGTGCCCGACGAGACTGAGCTCCCCGGGCCGGACGATGCCGCCGGTCAGGATCACCCGAGAGTTCGCGTCGCCGGCCAGGGCGACGGCGGCGTGCACGCTGTGGGTAACGATGGTGAGGCCGCTGCGCCCGCGAAGGCACTCGGCGAGCGCGAGCACGGTGCTGCCGACATCGAGGATCGCCGTCTGGCCGTCATCGATGAGCCCAGCCGCGGCTTCTGCGATGCGACGCTTGGCCGACCCGGCGTCGACTGCACGGATGGCCAGCGGCGGCTCATAGCTGCGACTGACCGTCGAGATGGCGCCGCCCCGTACGCGCCGCGCGACGCCTTGCCCCTCGAGTTCCTCAAGGTCGCGGCGGATCGTCATCTCCGACACCTCGAACTCGGCGGCGAGCGCGGCAATACCGAGCTCGCCACGATCGGCCAGCAGACCGCGGATCGTGCCTCTCCTCGCACTCGCGCTCATCGACGCGAGCAAGACTAACACTTTTCTGTGAAGTTTTCACATCCCCGACGCACGCAGGACAATCCAGTCCGGTCGAGATCTCAGCCCAGCGCCTGCTGCTTCGCTCAGCCGCCTGAATGGCCTAACGCCCAAACCGTCGGCAGATGTCAGCCTCCACGACTCGGACGATCGCAACGGCGACGACGCGATCCCATGCGCGACGGCGACCTCTCGGTGATGCCGTCGCCGCGAACGTGATAGTTGGGTTTTCGCCAGCTGAGAAGCGCGTTGGCGCTGGAGCAGATGCAGAGCTCCCGGCGCCTACGCCTACCGGCGGACACGGATGTGCGTTAGCCCAGCGAGTCGGTCGAGCGCCGGGTGAGGCCGACGCCGATCAGGTAGATCATCGCCACCAGCAGCGCCGGGGCGAGCGTGTCGCTGGGGATCAGGGAGCCGTGGATGATGCCGCCTGTAACGAACGCGACGGACATGATGACGGCAAGGACAAGCGCGGCGGGCACGACCAGCACGCGGCGGACCAGGAGCAGGCCGCCGACGATTTCGAGCAACCCCACCAGCGGCTCCATCACGCTCGCAGCAGGGATCCCGAAGTCCTGGAACGCGTGGAGCTCCCAGTGATACAAGACGAACTTGACCAGACCAGCCGGAACGAAGATCAGGCCACGCACCGCCGCGACGCGCCCCGGGTCAAGCGTGCGAAGCCGCACCCGCACTCCGGTCAGACCTGCCCTCTGGTACCGCCGTCGCGGGGGGCGCGCCGGCAGCGCCACTCGCCATCGCAGTCTCCGCGAGACGTACGAGCCTCGGCGAGCGTTCTGAGCAGGCCGACCGTCCAGCACGTCGGGCAGCCACGCCACGCCAGCGCGCTCACCGCGAGCAGAGCGAGCGACACCGGGCCGACGCTTCCCCACAGCGCGACGGCCGAACCGGCCGCGATCAGCCCGACCGCTCCGCGCACGAGGTGTTCGCTCACCGAGTCGCTGGCCACAGGAGACGGCGTCTGGCGCTTCACGTGCTGCATTCCACCCATGCGTGTCGGTCTGCGCGAGGATGCGGCGGCTGGATCACAGGCGTTGTCGACCGCGGGCGAGCGACGAAGCTGCGCGACGGGCGCCGCGGCCGACCCGACCGCGCGGCCTTGATCCGCGACCGGCCGCCGTTGTCGCACCCCTCGGTGTGTGTCTTCCCGCGGCGGGCCGAGATGCTCGGCGCGGTGGAGCGCCAACACCGGACGCCACCCTGAGCGAACATCTCTTCCTTCTAAGGGGCCTAGCGGCGCTCCAGCAGGCATGAAGCCGCATGGAGGGCCTCTCGGGTGCGCTCAACCGGCTTGAGGCAGCCACACGGCCGCTCCCCGGGTTCTGCTGGTCCGAGGCGACCAGGGGCCGCCGCCGCTGTCCCCACCTCCCTGCCAGACAGATCAGGCGCGCCTCGCGGGCTCTCGAAGCTCGAGCCCGAGGCAGGATGCGCGATCTCATCGAGGCCTGATTCTGCCCCAAACGGTACTCAAACGGTACCAAGCCGGGCATTTCGCTTCGCCCCTGAGATGCGAAAAGCCCCGCATTTGCGGGGCTTTCGTAGATCGGGGAGACAGGATTTGAACCTGCGACCGCCCGGCCCCCAGCCGGGTGCGCTACCAGACTGCGCCACTCCCCGAGTGACGAGGCGATGATAACCGCC
>DASSZQ010000107.1:0-3753 GCA_035702755.1 Solirubrobacteraceae bacterium
GAGGTCGTGGGGAAGCGCCCGCAGAGCCCGCAGGAACGTGCGCAGCGCCGCGCGCTCCTCCAGTGCCACAAGCGCGAGCTCCGGCACCGCGTTCGCCGGGCGGACCGCCGGGGGATCGGCGCCCGGGGTGATCACCTCGTACTCGCCGGGAAAGAAGCGCTGGAGCAGGTTGCGCGTCGCGGTGAAGCTGGCGGTGCGGGCGTCCAGGCGGGCGAACAGCAGGCGCGACAGTGGTGCCGTGAGCTGGGTGGAGAGGATCCGCTCGGTGGGAGCGTGAAAGCTGCCGACGTTGAGCGCGCGGGAGTGGCGCAGGGCGGAGCTCGAGGCGCTGGGGGCAAACGGCTCATGGACGTTGACGACGTCGAGCGGGAGGGTGCCGAGGGCCTCCTCGATCGTACGGGCCACGTCGATGGGCAGGGAGGCGGCGCGTCGCCGCGCCGGCGAGAACGGCAGGACCTCGCCCACGCCCAGCACGTGCGCGCCGCCGTCGCCGTCGGCCAGCAGCTGCTCGCCCTGGGAGCGCAGCCGGCGCCGGCTGTCGCGGACGAGCGCCGGCGAGTGCGACGGGGCGATGATCAGGACCTGGTGGCCTCGCTGCGCCAGCTCGGCGGAGACGCGGGCCACGTAGGTGTTGACCTCGTTGGCGACCTCCCAGGCGAAGGGAGTGACCTGCGCTATGGCCAGACGCTGCGCCGGAGGCACGCCGGAGATCTTATTGGGGCGGCGGTGCCGGCTGTGTCCTGGTTCCGAAGGTGGGTAGATGCCGCCCATGACCAATTTCGGCTACACGATGATGTGCGAGCAGGCGCCGCCGGACCAGCTCGTCACCGACCTGCAGAAGGCGGAGGCGGCCGGCTTTGACTTCTCGGTCATCTCCGACCACTTCCAGCCCTGGCTGCAGGAGCAGGGACACTCCGGCTACGCCTGGTCGATTCTCGGTGCGGCCGCCCAGGCGACGAGCACGATCGGCCTGATGACATATGTCACCTGCCCCATCCTCCGCTACCACCCCGCGATCGTCGCCCAGAAGGCGGCGACGATGCAGATCCTCTCCGGCAACCGCTTCCGGCTCGGCCTCGGCGCCGGCGAGAACCTTAACGAGCATGTCGTCGGAGACCGGTGGCCGGCCGTCGGTGTGCGCCATGAGATGCTCTCGGAGGCGGTCGACCTCATCGGCGCGCTGTTCGCGGGCGACGGGCGCGTCAACTACCGCGGCCGTCACTTCGACGTCGAGCAGGCCAGGCTGTGGGACCTGCCGAGTGAGCGGGTGCCGATCGGCATCGCCGTCTCCGGCGAGAGCTCATGTCAGCTGGCCGGGGGCAAGGGCGACATCATGATCGCCGTCGAGCCCCGGGAAGAACTGGTGGAGATGTTTGAGGCCGCCGGCGGGGCCGGCAAGCCCAAGGTGGGGCAGATCGCGCTCGCCTACGACACCGACCGTGACGCGGCGGTCAAGCGGGCCCATGAGCAGTTCCGGTGGTTCGGCCTGGGCTGGAAGGTCAACGCCGACCTCCCCAACCCGGAGTCGTTTCACGCCGCCACTCAGTTCGTCACCCCGGATCAGGTGGCCGGCGCGCTGGGCTGCGGCCCGGATGTCGACGAGCACGTGGAGAAGATCAAGCCGTTCATCGACGCCGGCTTTGACGAGGTGGCCCTTGTGCAGATCGGCGCCGCCCATCAGGACGAGTTCATCGGCTGGGCCGAGCGCGAGCTGCTGCCGGCCCTGCGCAGCCTGTAGACAAAGCTCCACCATTGACGCTGGGGGGTTGCCGCGCCCTCCGGCGCCGATTACCTTCTTCCCGGTCCATCCGATCCAGGGGAGGTAGCCGTGCTTCGTCGTGCCCTCATGCTCGCCGCCGTAGCGGTTCTGTGCGCCGCCGGTGCCTCGGCGGCGCTCGCCGCAAGACCCAGTCCCTCCAACCCCGCCGGCAAGATGCTGGGGGTTGTCCCGTCGCGCCACGCCGCCGGCCACAACCGGAGCGGCGGCTCGAACCTCAGCTACCACAACGGTCCGGTCATGCACACCAACACGGTGTATGCCATCTACTGGGAGCCGCCGGGCTTCAGCGCTCAAACCGGCTACGAGAGCCTCATCAACCGCTTCTTCGGCGACGTCGCCGCCGCCAGCGGCGCGACGTCCAACGTCTACTACTCCGACACCCAGTACTACGACACCACCGGGAGCATCGCCTACCGCTCCAGCTTCGCCGGCTCGGTCGTCGACACCGATCCGCTTCCGGCCAGCGGCTGCAGTGACAGCTATACGTCGGTGTGCCTCACCGACAGCCAGATCCAGGCGGAGATCACCCACGTGATCAAGGCCAACGGCTGGACGGCGAACTCCAGCACCGAGTTCTTCATGTTCACGGCCAAGGGGATCGGCAGCTGCGACGGCTCGTCGTGCGCGTTCAGTCAGTACTGCGCCTACCACAGCTGGATCGGCTCCGGCTCGACGGCGACGATCTACGCGAACATGCCGTACGCCGACACGGTGCCCTCGGCATGTGACGCCGGCCAGCATCCCAACAACAACGATGCCGACGCGACGATCAACGTCACCAGCCATGAGCACAACGAGTCGATCACCGACGAGCAGGGCAGCGCCTGGTATGACAGCCGCGGCTACGAGAACGGCGACAAGTGCGCGTGGAACTTCGGCGCGACGCTCGGCTCGACCGCCTACGGCCAGTACAACCAGCTGATCAACGGCGATCCGTATTACCTGCAGCAGGAGTGGTCGGACCACAGCTCCGGCTGCGTGCTTCGAGGGACCTGACGCGCGAACCGCTCCGGGCGGTTGCGCAGGCCGGGCGCGCATCATCGCGCCGCGGCATCCGCGAAAGTGGGGGCGATGGCCGACCATCGCCCCCACCTCACGGCGCTCGCCGCGCGCCGGATCGCCCTCGCCGCCCAGGGGTTTGCCCGCCCGCGGCCGCGCCGCCCTCCGGATGCCCGCCGGATCCGCGAGCTGATCGCGCGGCTCGGCGTCCTCCAGCTCGATTCGGTCAACGTCTTCGATCGCGCCCATTACCTGCCGGTGTTCTCCCGGCTGGGGCCGTATGACCGGGCGGTGCTGGACCGTCTGGCCGGACACACCACGGGGCGGCTGAACCGCCGCCTCGTCGAGTACTGGGCCCACGAGGCTTCGCTCATCCCGGTCGAGAACCATCCCCTGTTTCGCTGGCGGATGGCCGACGTCGACCGGGAGGCGTGGGGGTCGATCCGCCGCGTCGTTCGCGAGCAGCCTCAGCTCGTTGCCGACACCCTGGACCTGGTGCGCGAGCAGGGTCCGATCCGCGCCTCGGATACCGGCATCCCCCGTCCTGACCCGCGGCCCGGCCACATGTGGAACTGGCACGCCGGCAAGGTCGCCCTGGAGTACCTGTTCTTCACCGGCCGGGTGGCCGCCGCCCGGCGCGTCAACTTCGAACGCCATTACGACCTCGCCGAGCGGGTCCTGCCGCCGCAGGTGCGGGCGGTCCCCACTCCGGAGCCCGCCGAGGCGCAGCGCGCGCTCGTCCGGCTGGCGGCGGCCGCGCTCGGCATCGCCACCGAGCCGGATCTCGGTGACTATTTCCGGCTGCCCCGCGCCGTCTCCAAGGCGCGGGTGGCGGAGCTGGCTGCCGCGGGCGAGCTGCGCGAGGTCCAGGTCCGCGGCTGGGACGCCCCCGCCTACCTGTGGCACGCCGCACCCCGCCCGCGCCCCGTGCACGCCCGGGCGCTGCTGTCCCCGTTTGACCCCCTCGTCTGGTT
>DASSZQ010000187.1:0-36142 GCA_035702755.1 Solirubrobacteraceae bacterium
GGGGTCGAGCTTGACCACCGAGCGCGCGGAGGTCAGCAGGAAGTCGGCGAACCCGCCGTCGCGGTTGATCCCGGGAAACGAGCCGTTGAGACAGTGCATGTCGTCACCGCGCCGGCACGGGCCGCACAGCCCGCAGGAGATGAACGGGTGCACGATGACGGTGTCGCCGACCTCGACGTTGGTCACTCCGGCGCCGACCGCGTGGACCCAGCCCGCGTTCTCATGGCCCGGCGTGTAGGGCAACTGCACCCCGGACTTCTCCGCCCACTGGCCCTCCTGGATGTGCAGGTCGGTGCGGCACAGCCCGGCGGCGCCGATGCGCACCACCACGTCAAGCGGTCCCACCGGCGTGGGCTCGTCAACCTCATCGAGCTTGAGCGCCTCGTGGTAGGCATGCAGTCGCGCGGCCTTCATATCTCAACCCCCTCCTCTGGATCGTCGATCTCCACTCCATGGCGAGCCTTCAGCAGCGAGCGGCAGATGCCGCCGTTGACCTCCAGGCTCATCCGCACCAGGCGCGCCATCCGCAGCCAGCGCTTCAGCTCCGCGGCCGCCACCGGCTCACCGGTGGGCAGCACGAACGCCGGCGCATCCTCGGTGCATGCCAGCCCCAGCAGGGCCCGCAGCTCCAGGCAGCGCCGGGCATCCCGGACGTCGGGGAGCTCCGCGACGCGCAGGCCGGCCACCTCTTCGGCGGTCAGTCCCTGCGCCAGCAGCGCCTCGCACAACCGGGATTGGCGGCCGACGAGCGCCTTGCGGACAAACAGCGCCCGCAGCGCCTCCAGGTCGTCGTCGGCGGTCTCTCCCGGGAAGGCGCCGGCGAAGCCGTCGCCGCGCGCCAGCGCCGCGTTGATCTCCTGACCGGTGTAGTGGTCCTCAAGGCGCACGCTGACCTTCCGCACCTCCGGCAGCCGGCGCACGACGCGCCGCGCGTCGGCTGCCATGAGAAACGCGAAGTTGGGCGCGCACTGCGGGGTGGGCAGCCGCAGCACCACGTCCACGTCCCCCTCCGGGGACACGGCGCAGTCCCGGACAAAGCCGAGCGCGGTGATCGGCTCGTCAAGCTCCGGGTCGTGGACGGCGGCGAGCGCATCGAGCACCCGCGCCGTCCCGGGCCCGGTAACCGTGGCCGGTGTCATCCCGGCGCTCACGCCGACTCGACGAGCTGCGCGTCCTCCTTGGCCGCCGGCGTCCCGGCTTCCTTTAGCTGATACTCGGCCGGCACCTCGATGCCGTAGAGCTTGGCCGCGTTGAGGCCCATGATCTTCTTCTTGGTCGCGGTGGTGACCGCCGGGTAGTCCGAGTACTCCTCCCGGTCAGGCATCGTCCAGTTGACGAAGCCCTCCACCTGCCACTTGGGCTCCCAGATGGCGTAGTCGGAGGCGAACAGCATCTTGTCCTCGCCAATCCAGAACAACAGCTCGCCCATCACCTTGTTGAAGAAGCGCGGGCGGGCGTGCATCAGACCGCCGATGACGACGGCCAGCCCGGCGTAGACGTTGGGCTCCTGCGTACCCATGAAGCAGAAGTCCTCGATCCGTGGCAGCCCCACGTGCTCAACGATGAAGTTGAGCTCCGGGAAGTTGGTCGCCGCGTAATCGACATCCCTGACGTCAAAGGCGTCCTTGTCCAGCGGCCAGATCGTCGGCCCCTTGTGGGCGTGGATGTTCTTGATCCCCAGCTCCTGGCACTTCTCCAAGAAGAACTGCGCCTCGGGATCACGCAGCGTCCAGCCGCGCGAGCCGTGGAACCACTCCGCGGTGTAGACCTTGACGCCCTTGAGGTTGTAGCGCTTGGCGTCCTCCTCCAACTGCCGCAGGCCGGCCTCGCCCTCCCGGGGATCGAAGCGGCCGTTGACGATCAGCTTGTCCGGATACTTCTCGACGAGCGCCGCGTTCTTGGCCGCCGTGTTGAAGCCGTCCTTGTACCACTCCGTCAGGTACGTCGACTGGAAGATGCCGAAGTCGACGTGGCCTTCCTCAAACACGTCGCGGACGAAGTCGTCCTCGGTGTATTTCTGGAACTTCTCGATCGGCCAGTGCGTCTCCGCAGGGCCCAGCCCCTGGTAGGCGTGGAAGCACTCGATCCAGCCCTTCGCATACTGCTCCTGCCCCGTGACCCAGTTCTCCGGACTCGCGTCCCAGAAATGCAGGTGCCCGTCGACGACGAAGTACTTCTCACCGTCCTTTTCGTACATCTGGCGCTCCCCTCTCGAGCGGTGGCAACACGTTCAACTGTACTGCGGTGAAACGGCGGGTGCGAGTGACACCGCGCCGGCAAGTGCACTCCCGGCGCGGGCGCGCGCGGCCGGTCACAGATCGAACTCCGCCAGGCCCATCAGCGCCCGCTGGTCGCGGATGGCGCGCTGGATCGCGCTTGAGGCGGGCCGGTCAAGCCCAATGCCGGTTCCGACGATCAGCAGGCAGAACCCGCTCTCCCGGAGGGAGTGCAGCCACCGCTCCGGGGCGCGCTCCAGCGCCTCGTGGAAGCGCTCAACCTCGCTGCCGCCGTGCCGGAGGACGAGATCGTCGCCGTCGGCCTGCAGCAGCCAGCCGATGAGCAGGCGCACCGGCTCGTCGCTGAGCGCCGTGTGGAAGCCCTCCCACCAGTCGCGGTCCAGGTACAGGTGGGGCTGCGGAGCGTCGGTGCCGCGGACTCGCAGGTCAAGCCGGCGCTCCCACAACAGCACGGCGCCGGCCTCCGGGTGCAGCGCCTGGGCGTAGGCGATGCCGAGCGGCTCGGCCTGGGCGACGATGGCGAGCGGAGCGAGGTCGGCGTATGACGGTGCGCAGTCGGCATGGGCGAAGCGAACCGCGGCCACGCTGTCCTCCTCCAGGGAGACGCTGACGCTCGTCAGCGTGCTGGAGTCCGGCTCAATCCACTCGCCGCACATCCGGCAGCTCAGGCGCTCGATGTCTCGGATCTCATGCAGGCGCGTCGCCTCCTCAGGCCGCAGCACCGCGGCTACGTCGGGGCCGACCTCGAGGCGCTGGCTCTGACCTGCGCTTCTGGCCACGGCCAGAGATTGTGCAGCCTGCCGCTCCCCGTCGCGGGCCGCGTTTCGCACATCCTCGGAATCTCTCGTGTTTTCCCGGCATGCCGCAATCCCGGCAAACCCCGCACCCGGCCGGTGCTACAACCGCTCTCGATCCGTTCGGCCATCCTTGGAGGAGAGCCCAACATGCCCGCAGCATCCGCGCGCCGTCAGAGTCGGACGAAGATCCACGACAAGATCCAGGAACTGTCGTGGACGCCGACATTCGCCACGCCGGTCGACAAGTACCCCACCGACTACACGTTTGAGAAGGCGCCCAAGAAGGATCCCATGAAGCAGGTCCTGCGCTCCTACTTCCCGATGGAGGAGGAGAAGGACCAGCGCGTCTACGGCGCCATGGACGGAGCCATCCGGGGGAACATGTTCCGTCATGTCCAGCAGCGCTGGATGGAGTGGCAGAAGCTGTTCCTCAGCATCATCCCGTTCCCGGAGATCTCCGCGGCGCGGGCGATGCCGCTCGCCATCAATGCCGTTCCCAACCCGGAGGTCCACAACGGCCTGGCGGTGCAGATGATCGACGAGGTTCGTCACTCGACGATCCAGATGAACCTCAAGCGGCTCTACATGAACCATTACATCGACCCGGCCGGGTTCGACATCACCGAGAAGGCGTTCGCCAACTGCTATGCCGGGACGATCGGCCGCCAGTTCGGAGAGGGGTTCATCACCGGGGATGCGATCACCGCCGCCGACATCTACCTGACCATCGTGGCCGAGACCGCGTTCACCAACACGCTGTTTGTCGCCATGCCCTCGGAGGCCGCGGCCAACGGGGACTATCTGCTGCCGACGGTGTTCCACTCCGTCCAGTCCGACGAGTCCCGCCACATCTCGAACGGCTACTCGATCATCCTCATGGCGCTCGCGGACGAGAGCAACCGCGAGCTTCTGGAACGCGATCTGCGCTACGCGTGGTGGAACAACCACGCCGTCGTCGACGCGGCCATCGGCACGTTCATCGAGTACGGGACCAAGGACCGGCGCAAGGATCGCGAGAGCTACGCCGAAGCGTGGCGGCGCTGGATCTATGACGACTACTACCGCAGCTACCTGATGCCGCTGGAGAAGTATGGCCTCAAGGTGCCGCACGACCTCGTCGAGGAGGCCTGGAACCGCATCTGGAACAAGGGCTACGTCCATGAGGTGGCCCAGTTCTTCGCCACCGGCTGGCCGGTCAACTACTGGCGGATCGACCCCATGACCGACGAGGACTTTGAGTGGTTTGAGTACAAGTATCCGGGCTGGTATGACAAGTACGGCAAGTGGTGGGAGAACTACAACCGCCTGCGCCACCCCAACGGCCACGGACCGATCGCGTTCGAGGACGTCAATTACCAGTATCCGCACCGGTGCTGGACGTGCATGGTGCCGTGCCTCATCCGTGAGGACATGGTCGTCGACAAGGTCGATGACCAGTGGCGGACGTACTGCTCGGAGACCTGTCACTGGACCGACAAGGTCGCCTTCCGGCCGGAGTACAACGGCCGGGCGACCCCGTCGATGGGCCGGCTGACCGGCCGGCGCGAGTGGGAGACCCGGTACCACAATTGGGATCTCGCCGACATCCAGAAGGATCTCGGCTATGTGCGTGACGACGGCAAGACGCTCATCCCCCAGCCGCACCTGGATCTTGACGATCCGAAGAAGCTGTGGACGCTTGACGACTGCAAGGGCTATCCGTTCCCCAGCCCCAACGTCACGCTCAACGAGATGTCCGATGCCGAGCGCGAGGAATTCGTCACCGCCTACAAGGCGGGCGGTCCGGGCGGTCGGTTCGCGGGACGCGCGTAGCCACGACGTCCGGCGCAAGGAACTGGCAGCGAGTGACCGCCGCGCCCGTGGCGGCCACTCGCTCGCCTAGCTAACAGGCGCAGCCGAGCAGATGGCGCAACGACATACCGTCAGGTTTGAGCCGGTCGACATCGAGATCGAGGTCTCGGAGGACGAGACAATTCTCGACGCCGGCTTTCGGCAGGGGATCATGCTGGCCCACGGCTGCAAGGAGGGCCAGTGCTCGGCGTGCAAGTCCTTCCTGCTCTCCGGCGAGGTCGAGCTTGAGCGCTACTCGACGTTCGCGCTGGCCGACTACGAGCAGGAGGAGGGCTACACGCTGCTGTGCCGGGCGCACGCCTACACCGACTGCGAGGTGGAGCTTCTGCACTACGACGAGGAGATGCTCACCTCCGGGGTGCCCATCCGGTCGCTGCGGACCCGGGTGGAGAGCATCGAGCCGCTCACCCACGACATCTACCGGCTGTGCCTGGCGCTCCTTCAGGAGGAGCCGCTGCAGTTCCACGCCGGGCAGTACGTCGACATCAAGATCCCGGGTACCGAGCACAAGCGGTCATTCTCGATGTCCAACACGCCGGCGGTCGCCGACCGGCTGGAGTTCATGATCAAGCTCTATCCGGGTGGGCAGTTCTCCGGCCTGCTCGGCGAGCGGCTGGCGCCCGGGGACGAACTGCAGGTCAAGGGTCCCTACGGCGTCTTCATCCTGCGCGAGCACTCCGACGCCGATCTCATCTTCATCGGCGGCGGCGCCGGGATGGCGCCGATCTGGTCGCTGCTGTGCTCGATGGCCGAGCGCGGTATCGATCGCAAGGTGACCTACTACTACGGTGCGCGCGCCCAACGCGACCTCTTTCATGTCGACGAGCTGCGGGCGCTGGAGCAGCGGATGGCGAACTTCCGGTTCGTCCCCGCGCTGTCTGAGCCGACGGCCGAGGACCGCTGGGAGGGGGAGGTCGGCCTCATCACCGATGTCGTCGACCGGCTGGAGGGCGATCTCTCCGGCTATGAGGGCTATCTGTGCGGGCCGCCGCCGATGATCGACGCCTCGATCCCCATGCTCGGCGCCCACGGCCTGCCGGAGGCCCGGATCTTCTTTGACAAGTTCACGATCACAGCCAGCGAGGAGGAACAGGAGCACGCGACACGGTAGTGCAGCGTTTCGCAACCCCACGTGCCGGCCCCAAGCTCGCGGCGCCGGTCACGGACTGAGAGGAAAGAGAGGGAGAGTCACGTGACGGACACGTTGAGTCCTACGCAGACGCCGACCAAAACACCGACGGGGCGCGTGCGGAGCGTCCCCCGCCTCGTCTTCACCGACGCCGAGGCCGGCGCTCTGGAGTTCCCCAGCTCCAACAGCCGCAGCTTCAACTATTTCAAGCCGGCGCGGATGAAGGCCACGCTGTATGAGGACGTGACGGTCGACGTCCAGCCGGACCCGGAGCGCTACCTGACCCAGCACTGGGTCTACGGCTTCGCCAAGGGCCCCGGGGGCTATCCCAAGGAGTGGACGGAGGCGAAGTCGTCCAACTGGCACTGGTTCCGCGACCCCAACCAGGAGTGGGAGCAGACCATCTACAAGAACAACGCGCGCGAGGTGCGCCAGGTGGAGGCGAGCATCGCCAACGCCCGCAGCGAGGGCGGCTTTGAGCGATGGTCGGATGCGTGGTCGCGGGCGGTGGAGCGCCACGTCGGAGCCTGGATGCATCCGGAGCACGGGCTGGGGATGCATGTGTTCATCCCCGCCCAGCGCGACGCGCCGACGAACATGATCAACAACGCCATCTCGGTCAACTCGATGCACAAGCTGCGCATCGCCCAGGACCTGGCGCTGTTCAACCTGGAGGCGAGCGAGGCGCGCCCCGGCTTCAACGGCCGGGCGCATCTTGAGGCCTGGAACGAGGATCCGGTCTGGCAGCCGGTGCGCGAGAGCGTGGAGCGGCTGACGGCGATCCGGGACTGGTGCGAGGCGGTCACGGCGGCCAACCTCGCGTTTGAGCCGCTCGTCGGCGAGCTGTTCCGCAGCGGGTTCGTGATGAGCACGGCGGCCGCCAACGGCGACTTCGTCACGCCGACGGTCATGGGCGTTGCGGAGTCGGACTTCGAGCGCGACCTGGCGTACACGGTGGACCTGATCACGGGCCTGACCCATGACGAGCAGTACGCCGCCGAGAACCGGGAGCTCTTCAGCCGCTGGCTGGCGGAGCCGATCGCGCTGTGCCTGCGGGCGGCGCGCTCGCTTGAGCCGATCTGGTCGGAGGCGGGCAGTCCGGTCAGCTTCGAGGACACGCTGTCCCGGGCCCGCGAGCGGGTGCGGGGAGTCCTCGACGAGCTCAACATCCCGACGCCGAAGGAGCTGGATCAATGAGCACCTCGTCCCCGCTGCAGTTCCAGCGCGAGCCCTCGCATCGCTGTGGGGTCACGCTCATGGACAACACCGTCGGCCACGCCGTCGCCGCCGCCATGAAGGGCAAGCCGGGGGTGACCGTCACCTACCTGCCGTCGATGATCCGCATCGACGCCGATCGGCGCGTCGAATTCGATTTCGACGAGCTGACCGACGCGGTGGGTGAGGAGTTCGACCAGAACGCGTTCGAGGAGATCATGTCGACGCACTACGGCCGCATGGTCGCCCTCGACGATCGCATGGTTCTGTTCGCCGATCCCGAGGACGCGGCGGAGTACCTGGGATTCGACCTGACACCGGTCTCGAATTGACCGGCTGAGACGGCGGGCGGCGGCACGCGGATCGGCGTGTCGCCGCCCCGCCGGGCGGCCGTTGGGGCGCCGGGCCGGATGCGCGCTGGCGTCAGGTTCTAACGAGCACAAGGGGATGTGATCGGTACATGGCGAAGGTCCTCTGTTACCACGAAGACGCTCGTCGCCTGTTGGAGATCGGCGTCAACAAGCTGGCGGACGCGGTCAAGGTGACCCTCGGGCCCAAGGGGCGCAACGTCGTCCTGGAGAAGATGGCGGGAGCGCCGATGATCACCAACGACGGCGTGAGCATCGCCCACGAGATTCACCTCTCCGACCCGTTCGAGAACATGGGAGCTCACCTCGTCCGCGAGGTCGCCAGCCAGACCAGCGACGTCGTCGGCGACGGAACGACAACGGCGACCGTGCTCGCCCAGGCGATGGTGCGCGAGGGGATGCGCCGGATCGCCGAGGGGGCAAACCCCATGCTGTTGCGCCGGGGGATCGAGGAGGCGGCCGAGCGCGTGCTGGCGGAGCTTGCAGCGATGGCGACCCCCGTGTCGGCCAAGGAGGAGCTCGCCTACGTCGCGGCGATCGCCGCCAACAACGACCCGCGCATCGGCGCGATCATCGCCGACGCGCTGGACACGGTGGGGCGGGAAGGGGTCATCACCGTCGAGGAGTCGCCCGGCTTTGGTTTCGACCTTGAGTTCGCCGAGGGGTTTCAGTGGGACTTCGGCTACCTGTCGCCGTACTTCGTGACCGACGCCGAGCGGATGGAGGTGGTGCTGGATGACGCCTACATCCTGCTCACCAACCTCTCCATCTCGCAGATCCAGGTGCTCATGCCGGTGCTTGAGCAGGTGATGCGCGCCCAGCGGCCACTGGTGATCGTCGCCGAGAACGTCGACGGCCCGGCGCTGGGAACGCTCGTCACCAACGCCCGTCACGGGACCTTTCAGTCGGTCGCGGTGCGGGCGCCCGGGTTCGGCCACCGCCGCCTCAACAACCTCCAGGACATCGCCGCGCTCACCGGCGCTGAGGTGATCGCCAAGGACAGCGGGTTGAGGCTGGAGACCACCACGCTGCAGCGCCTCGGCCGCGCGCGCCGGGTGATCGTCACCGAGGAGGAGACGACGATCCTCGAGGGGGCCGGCGACGCCGAGGCCGTCGCCACCCGGATCACCCAGATCCGCTCCGAGCTGGGACGGGCCGAGAACGAGCGCGACCGCGACCACCTCTCCGAGCGTCTCGCCCGCCTGGCCGGCCGCGTGGCCGTGATCGGCGTCGGTGCGGCGACGGCGGTGGAACTCAAGGAGAAGCAGCGGCGCACCGAGGGTGCACTGTCAGCGACCCGGGCCGCGGTCGAGGAGGGGATCCTCCCCGGAGGCGGGACGGCGCTCGTCAACGCCGAGTCCGTTCTCAAGCCCGCCAACGGCAGCGTCGCCGAGCCCGGGCTCGGCGCCGACATCGTGCGCGCCGCCCTGTCCGAACCGCTGCGCTGGATCGCGCGCAACGCCGGCCATGACGGCGACGCCGTGGTGGAGCATGTGCGCCAGCTGCCCCCCGGATGGGGACTGAACGCTCTGACCGGGGAGTACGGGGAGATGATCCCGGCGGGGGTCATCGACGCGGCCAAGGTGACCCGCTCGGCACTCCAGAACGCGGTCTCGATTGCGGCCCTGCTGCTGACGACCGATGCGCTGGTGGCCGAGGAGCTGGTGGCTCAGCCGGGCGCGGTGCTGGCTCCAGGCTTCGGCGATCTGGCCGAGGGCCTGCCGCGGCCTTCCTCTCCCGCGGGCTCGCCGGCACCGTAGGCGCGAGCCGCCGCCGCGGGCGGGCGTGACGCGCGGTCACGCCCGCCCCGGCCTACCGGTCAGGCGGGCGCGGGTCAGGCCGACCGCCCGTCGAGCCTCTAGTACGACAGCCCGTCGAGCATGCGGGCGCGGCTCCCGCCGCGCAGCGCGCTGGAGATCTGCAGCGCGGCGCGGCGCGCGAGCCGGATGAGCCGCTTGAGCTCGTCGCTGACGGTGCGCGCGTCGGTCGCCAGGCCGACCGCTCCGGTCACCAGGCCGTCGGCGTTGGCCACCGGGACGGCGATGCAGTACAGGTTCTTGGCGAACTCCTCAAAGTCAGTCGCGTAGCCGCGCGTCCTCACCTCCTTGAGGTGGGCCTCCAGCTTGGCCGGCTCGGTGATCGTCCGCCGCGTGAACGCCCGCAGCTCGTGCTGCTCGATGTAGCGGTTGATCGTGGTGCTGCCGCCGGCGGCGATCAGCACCTTGCCGAGTGCCAGCGCGTGCGACGGTCCGCAGAAGCCCTGGGGGACGCCGACCGGCGGGCAGTCCGGCGGCGTGTGCACGTGGGTGACGACGACGTCGTCGGCCTCGGAGAGAACGGCGAAGTAAGCGGGGCGGTTGGCGATCCGGGCCAGATCGTGGAGCACGGGTTCGACGGCCGCCGTGCTCCCGTTGCGACGGGAGCGCTCGAACAGGACGCCGATGGTGGGTCCGAGCCGGTAGCCGGCGCGGTGGGGCAGCTTCTCGATGTACCCCTCGTCGACGAGGATGCCGATCAGGTGGTAGCACGTCGACACGCTGATCTCCAGCTCCCGCGCCAGCGCCTTGACCGCGAGCTGCTCGCCGCCCCGGGAGACGCGGTCGATGATGCGAAACACCCGGCGGGTGCTGGCGTACCCGGAGTGGCTGCCGAGCCCGCTCAGCGACAGCTCTGCGTCGCCCGTCACTGACGTCGTCATCCCTACCCCTTCGCGCACGGCACCATTGCGCATGGTCGTGTCCATGTCACCGCACCTTTGCGGCTTTCCCAGTCCACGAGGAGCCGTCGAACCGCCCGCCAACGCCCAGAAAGACCGCGAATCACGGGGCTCTCGCCGGTCTCCTCCCTCCGGCCGGATCCTACCAGAGCGCCCCGGCTCTACCGGGGGATCGACGTCCGTTCGCATCAGCGGTAACCTGCCGTTCACATGCCGCCGCTCGCCGGCGGCAGACGGCGTTCGAGGAGGGAGTGACCCGTTGCCGCTGCGCCGCGGCGGACGCAACCGAGAAGGTTGCGTCCCAGCTGCGGTGCGGCGTCCGGGCGCGCCGACGCGCGCTGGGCAAAGAACCGTGGCCGCTACGGATGCGCGCGCCACCGGTCGCTGTCAGCATCCACAGTGACGGAAGGTCGTTCACCGATCCTCTCCCAAACCAGAGGGTTACGTAAACGGCCTTTCGCCGTGTCTGGGGGCGGCTAGGCTCGCACCACGTGATGGTCCAGTCTTTCGTCGCCCTGCTCGTCGCGCCGCTGCTCACCGCCGCGGCGACGGTTGCCACGCGCCGCTGGGGAGCACGAACCGGCGGGGTCGTCAGCGCGTTCCCGGCGATCGTGGGGCCGGTCCTGGTCATTCTCGCCCTCCAGCACGGGCGGGTCTTCGCCGCCCGCGCGGCGGCCGGGACGCTGCTGGGCCTGGTGGCGCTGGCCGCGTTCGCCCTCACCTACGCGCGGCTGGCCGGCCGGCGCCGGTGGACGATCTGCCTGATCGGCGGCTGGGTTGCGGCGGTGGCCGCGTCGCTGGCGACCGGAGTCCTCGCCGGCCGCGCCGCCCCACCGGCCGGCCTGGTCCTCGCCGGCGGCTCGCTGGCGCTCGCCTACTGGGCGATGCCGTCGGCGGCATCGGCCCCGGCGCCGGAGCGGCGCACGAGCATCCCCGCGCGCATGGTCCTGACCGCCGTGCTCGTGACCGCGCTGGCGGCCGGTGCCGGGGCGGCCGGACCGCTCGCCGGCGGCATGCTGGCGGCCCTGCCCGTGCTCGCCTCGATCCTCGCCGTCCTCACCCACCGGGACGCGGGCGCGCCGGCCGCTGTGGCGCTGCTGCGCGGCATGCTGGCGGGCATGGCCGGATTCGTCGCCTTCTGCGAGGTGGCCGCCGTCATGCTTGCCCGCCAGCCGGCGGTGATCGCATTCGCCGCCGCCACGGCAGCGGCCCTGACGGTTCAGTTCGCCGTGGCCCGGGGGCGCGTGCCGCCGCAACGGCGGGCACCCGCCCCCGGCTGAGTCTGACGGAACCTACGCGAGCGCCGGGGCCTCCGGCAGCGCCGCCAGCGCGGAGTCCAGGTCGGCCTGGGAGAACTCCGGGTCCTCGAGCTTGCCGGCCAGATACGCGTCGTAGGCGCTCAGGTCGAAGTGCCCGTGCCCGCACAGACCGAACAGGATGACGCGCTCCTCGCCGGCCTCGCGGGCGGCCGTCGCCTCGTCGATCACCGCGCGGACCGCGTGCGCCGGCTCCGGCGCCGGGATGATCCCCTCGGTGCGGGCGAAGCGCACCGCCGCCTCAAACGTCTCGTTCTGGCGGTAGGCGTGCGGCTCGACCATCCCGTTCTTGACCAGCGCGCACACCAGCGGCGAGTCACCGTGGTAGCGCAGGCCCCCGGCGTGGACCGGCGGCGGCACGAAGTCGTGCCCCAGCGTGTACATCGGCATCAGCGGCGTCAGCCCGGCGGTGTCGCCGAAGTCATAGGCATAGACGCCGCGGGTCAGCGTGGGGCAGGCGGCGGGCTCGGCGGCGATGAACCGGGTCGTGGCGCCGTCGCGGATCACCCGGCGCAGGAACGGGAACGTCAGCCCGCCGAAGTTGGAGCCGCCGCCGACGCAGGCGATGACCGTGTCCGGGTACTCGCCGGCCATTTCCATCTGGGCCAGCGCCTCCTGGCCGATCACCGTCTGGTGCAGGAGCACATGGTTCAGGACCGAGCCGAGCGCATAATTGGTGTCGTCGTTCTGAGCGGCAACCTCCACCGCCTCGGAGATGGCGATTCCCAGGGAGCCGGTCGTGTGCTCGCGCTGCGCCCGGCCCGCCGCGGTCAGATCGGAGGGCGAGCGGTGCACGGTGGCGCCCCACGTCTCCATCATCGAGCGCCGGTATGGCTTCTGGTCATAGCTGGAGCCGACCATCCACACCTCGCACTCCAGGCCGAACATCCGGCAGGCGAAGGCCAGCGCTGACCCCCACTGGCCGGCGCCCGTCTCGGTCGTCAGCTTGCGCACCCCGGCGGCCGCGTTCTCATAGGCCTGGGCGACCGAGGTGTTGGCCTTGTGCGAGCCGGGGGGCGAGCCGCCCTCGTACTTGTAGTAGATGTGGGCGGGGGTGTCGAGCTCGCGCTCCAGCCGTCGCGCCCGGTACAGGGGCGTCGGCCGCCACAGCTTGTAGGCCTCGCGGACGGCGTCCGGGATCTCAATGTCCGGCTCACTCGATACCTCTTGCAGGATGAGGCTCATGGGGAAGATCGGGGACAGGTCATCCGGCCCCGCAGGCTGCTTGGTGCCGGGATGAAGCGGCGGGGGCCCGTCCCCGGGCAGATCCGCCATCAGGTTGACCCAATGCGTTGGGATGTCCCGTTCGCCCAGCATGTACCGAATCTGATCGTCAGCCATCTCCCTCTCCTTGTCGGTCTCCCGGCCGCGATTCTATGGAAGGGGACGGGACCGCGGCGGGCCGCGCCAGCAAGTCCTGTGCGGCTTCATCCGTTCTGTTTATTGGAGGAACGACAATGGGGGGTAGGCCTCAGGTCGGCAGCCGGCCAGGTCGATAACCGTTGATGAGCATGCAGACTCGGCGAACCCACCTTGAGACGATGTTGCGCCACGTGCCCCGGGCGGTGGGGCAGCTCCGCGCCGCCGTGCTGGGAATCGTCGCTCCGCTCACCGTCGTGCTGGCCGGCGTCGCCGTCCTGGTCCTCGACGGCCACGGTGTCTCCTGGCTCGCCGGGCTGGTCGCCGGCGGCGGGGCGGGCGCGACGACAACGCTGCGCTGGGGGCGGCGGCGGCGCCGGAGCGCCGGCGATGCCGTGCGCGTCGAGCGGCGCACCGCGGCGGCGCTGGCTCCGCTTCAGTCGGCCGGCTGGCGCGTCCTGCACGACGTCCCCGGCCCGGACGGCACGTATGACCACATCGCGGTCGGTCCCGGCGGTCTCATCCTGCTGGAGAGCCTGGGCCCGGACGGCGTGGTGACGATGAGTCACGGCGAGCCGGTCGTCGAATACCGTGACGGCACCGCGTCCGCTCCGCGCCGCGAGCGGCTGCGCCCCAGGGCGCTGGCCGACGCCACCGCCGTGCGCGATTCCGTTCAGCGGATCGCCCGCCGCCGGCTGTGGGTGCAGGCGGTCGTCGTGCTGTGGTCAGACTTTCCCGCCGGCTGCGTCGCCGACGGGCGCTGCGTCTACATCCACGGGTCGCGCCTGGCCTCCTGGCTGGCCCGCCGTCCCCACCAGCTTGACGAGGCCGAGGCGGCCGAGGTGTTCGCCGCCGCGGAGCGCCTGGCCGGGCACGGCGGCGCTCCGGGGCTGCCGGTCGCCGTCTGAGCCGCCCGCCGCGGGCTCAGAGCCAGTAGCTTGCCGCCCGTGGACTTCTCCATCCCCGCGGACGTCACCGAGCTGCTGGCCGCGATCGACGCGTTCATCGAGCGCGAGCTGGTGCCCATCCAGGAGGCCAACCCGGAGCTGTTTGACCACCGGCGGGAGTTCACGCGGACCGACCTCGAGCGGGGCGGTGTGCCCACCGAGCGCTGGCATGAGATCCTGCGCCGGGCGCGGCAGCTGGCCGTCGACGCCGGCTTCTACGCCTACCCGTTCCCCGCCGAGCTCGGTGGCGCCAACGGCTCCAACCTGGCCATGGCGATCATCCGCGAGCACCTCGCGCACCGCGGGCCCGGGCTGCATGCCGAGCTCTCGCATGAGGCGTCCGTCGTCGCCAACGACCCGCTCGTCCTTGTCCTGCACGAGTACGGCACCGAGGAGCAGAAGCGGCGCTACCTCGAGGCCCTCGTCAACGGCCGCAGCGCCGTCGCCTTTGCGTTGACCGAGCCCGGCCACGGCAGCGACGCGACGTGGCTTCAGACCACCGCCCGCCGCGCCGAGGGCGGAGGCTGGGTGCTCGACGGCGTCAAGCGCTACATCACCGGCATCGATGTCGCCTCGGCGGTGCTGGTGTTTGCCCGCACGTCCGGGCAGACCGGCAAGGCCCAGGGCATCACCGCGTTCATGGTGCCCGTCGACACTCCCGGGCTGGAGGTTCCCTACTACCACTGGTGCTTCAACATGCCCACCGATCACGGTGAGCTGACGCTCACCGATGTACACGTCGGCGACGACGCGGTGGTGGGGGAGGTCGACCGCGGCCTGGACTGCGCGCAGCTGTTCGTCCATGAGAACCGCATCCGTCAGGCGGCGTCGTCGCTGGGCGCCGCGCAGTTCTGCATCGACCGCAGCATCGCGTTCGCCCGGGAGCGGGTCATCTTCGGTAAGCCGCTTGCCGACTACCAGGGGATCCAGTGGCAGCTCGTCGAGCTCCAGACCGAGGCCGAGCTGGTGCGCAGCCTCCTGTACCGGACGGCCTGGGAGATGGATCAGGCCGGCGACGGCGCCTCCACCCAGGCGAAGGTGAGCGTCACCGAGAAGGTCTCGATGGTCAACTACCGCGCCAACCGGCTGGCCTGCGACGCCGCGGACCGCGCCATCCAGGTGCACGGCGGGCTCGGCTACACCCGCCATCAGCCGTTTGAGTTCATCTACCGCCACCATCGCCGCTACCGGATCACCGAGGGCTCAGACGAGCTGCAGCTGCGGCGCATCGCCGGCCGGCTGTTTGGCTACACCGCGCGCGGCGAGGGCTCCGCGGCCGGCGGCTGAGCGTTCTCTCACTCAACTTTTGCCCGGCGGGGCCGATCTCTCTCCCAGTGTCTGCGCTGCGCGAGAATGCATCGTCCGAGGCTGGGGACGGCGATAGCCGCCTTCGCTTCGGATCGGTCGCCGAGCAGTACGATCGCGCGCGGCCCGGATATCCGGAGGGACTGATCGACGCCGCGTTCGCGTATGGCGACATCTTCCCCGGCGAACGCGCCCTCGACGTCGGCACCGGCACCGGCCAGCTGGCAACGGCGGTTGCCGCGCGCGGACTGGAGGTGCTGGGCGTTGAGCCGAGCGCCGCCATGGCCGAGATCGCCAACCAGAAGTTCGCGGCTGCCGGGCTGGAGGCGCACGCCATCGTGGGGGAGTTTGAGTCAGTCGCGCTTGAACCCGGCGCCTTCTCGCTGATCTGCGCCGGCACCTCCTGGCACTGGCTGGACGAGGACACCCGGTTTGACGTCGCCGCCCGCGCCATCGCCCCCGGGGGCACGCTGGCGGTCCTGTGGACCTGGCCCCACTGGCGTCGCACCGGGGTGTGCGCCGAGCTTGACGCGGCGTACGCGCGCAGTGGCGCACCGCTGGAGCAGATGGGGCCAATGTGCCCGCTGGAGCCTGACTCCGGTGCCCTGGCCCGGGAATGGCTGCGCCACACCCAGGAGTCCGGCGTGTTCGGCGATGCCCAGGGCAAGCTCTGCTCCTGGTCGGTGACCTACACGGCGTGTGGCTACACCGACCTGCTCGGCACCTACGCCGACCACATCGGCCTGGAGCCGGCCGTCCGCGAGCGGCTGTTCTGCGGGATCGAGCAGATCATCGACGAGGCCGGGGGCACGATCGAGCTCCCGTACACGACGCTGCTGCTGCTGGCGCGGGCCGCGTGAGCGGCGCGATCAGTCTGCGGACCTGAGGCCCCCGGCCTCAGGCGATGAGCGCCATCGCCTGCTCCAGCATCGGCGCCGTTGTCTGGGCCACCAGCTCCAGTCCCGGGTCCGGGTCCGCCGCCCGGCGGTTGCGCTTGGCCAGCACCGACATCGTCGCTCCCAGCTTGTAGTAGGCCAGAGCGAGGAACCAGTCAAGGTCGGCGGGGGGTGTCGCCGCACCGGCGGCGCGCAGATACTCGTCGAGCAGCTGCTGGGCGGAGGGCATCGCGTCCGCTGCGGCCTGATTGGCGGCGTCACGGCTGGCGACGCGCTGCTGGACGGGATCGGTGAACGCCATCAGCCAGGCGAGGTCGTGACGCGGGTCCCCCAGCGACCAGATCTCCCAGTCGATGATCGCGGCCAGCCGCTCGCCGGCGAACTGCATGTTGCCGAGGCGATAGTCGCCGTGAAGGATGCGCGCGTGGGGCCCCGGCTCCGGCACCCGGGCGGTCAGCGCCTCGGCGAGGGCGCGCTCGTCACCGCGCAGATCATCGCCGGCGGTGGCGTACAGCTGCGCCCAGCGGTCCAGCTCGTCGCCCGGGGACAGCACGGGTTCGTCGCGCAGCCCTGCGGTGAGCGGGTCGATCGCCTGCAGCCGGGCGAGCATCCGCGCCGCCGCCCGTCCGCGGGCGTCGACGATCTCCGGTGACGGGGGAGCGGGGCGGACATCCCACCTGGGTTCGTACGCCTCGCCCTCGACGAACTCCATGACAAAGAACGGCGGGCTGCCCGCGTCGTGGCCCAGGACGCCCGGCACCCGCACTCCGGCGGCGCCGTGGACGGCCTCCATGACCCGGGCCTGGCGCAGGACGTCGCGGTTGCGCACCGGCGGCAGGCCGGGCGGGGCGACCTTGACGACGACCCGCATCTCGCCCGCGCCGGTGCCGGAGACGGTGGCCGAGAACGTCAGGCTGGAGATCCCGCCCTGCAGCGGCGCCAGCTCACCGACCTGGGCCTCCGGCCACCGCCGGCGCAGCGCCGCGCGGGTGCGCGCCGGCAGGTCCGGGACCGCGGTGTCGCTCACGAAGCCGGCGCGGACGGCGGGCTGGGCGCGGAGCGGCGCGCCACGCTGCTTGTCACCGACAGCGAGTTGAGCGTCAGGCCGCCGTCGATGACCAGTTCCTGGCCGGTTGTGCTGCCCGCTGCGGGCGAGGCGAGATACGCCACGGCCTCGGCGATCTCGGCGGTCTGGACCATCCGCCCGGCGGGGATCCGCTCCAACCACGCGTCGACGATCTCCCGCGGCATCGCCAGCACCCCCTCGCTGGCGACGAGGCCGGGGAGGATGGCGTTGGCGGTGATCCCCAGCGCGGCGTTCTCGGCGGCGATCGTCTTGACCATGCCCAGCAGCCCGGCCTTGCTCGCGCTGTAGGCGACCTGAGCCGGCATGCCGGACGTCGCCGCGAAGCTGGAGATGACGACGATCCGCCCAAAGCACCGTTCGCGCATGCCCCGCAGGCAGGCCTGGACCACCCGGAAGCTGCCGGTCAGGTTGACCGCCAGGTCGCGCTGCCAGCGCTCCAGCTCCAGCGAGTGGGCGCTGCCGACGATCGTCGGCAGCCCGGCATTGGAGACGACCACGTCGATGTCTTCAAGCGGGGGGAGCTCATCGGTGACGAGATCGATCTGGTAGGTGCAGCCGGGCGCGCGGTCGAGCGTGACAACGTCCATGCCCGCCTCGCGCAGGCGCTCGGCGATGGCGGCGCCGATGCCCCCGGGGCGGGCGGCGCCGGTGACAAGGGCCCGCAGCCGCCGGTCGCTGGTCACTAGGCCATCGTCAGGCCGCCGCTGACCGACAGCGTCTGGCCCGTGATGTAGCTCGTCTGCTCGGAGGCGAAGAAGCGCACGGCGGCGGCCACGTCCTCCGGCTTGCCCAGCCGTTTCATCGGCACCGCGCGGGCCAGGCGCTCCAGCACCTTCCCGGCGTCCTGGTGGGCGGCGGCGACGTCCTGGAGCATCTCGGTGTCGGTCGGCCCCGGGCACACGATGTTGGCGGTCACGCCGGTGCGGGCCGTCTCCCGGGCCACCGTCTTGGTGAACGAGATGATCGCGCCCTTGGCGCCGGCGTAGACCGATTCCAGGGATGACCCCACGCGGCCGGCATCGGAACTGATGTTGACGATCCGTCCCCAGCGCCGCTCGATCATCGACGGCAGCAGCGCCTTGGTCAGGCGCAGACCGCCCTTGAAGTTGACCTCCAGCACCTCCTGCCAGAAGTCCTCGTCGGTCTCCACAAACGGCTTGAGCTCGTCCCAGCCGGCCACGTTGACGAGCACGTCGATCTCGCCGAACTCGCTCCGCGCCCGCTCCACGCCCGCGGCGACGCTGTCCGGGCTGCGCACGTCCATCTCGACCGCCAGGGCGCGGCCCCCGGCATCGATGATCCGCTGCGCGTTATCGCGCGCCGCGTCGGTACGGATGTCGGCGATGACGGTCGCCATCCCGTCCTCGCCGAGGCCGCGGGCGATGGCCGCGCCGATTCCGCGGGCGCCGCCGGTGACCAGGGCAACGCGCTGTGGCCGGGGGGAGGTGGACACGGCGGCGGACAATATCCCGCGCCCGCGGGTCGAGAAACCCCCCGTTCATCGGTAATTCGCCCGTGCGGGCCGGTGGCGGGGCCGCCGGCGGTGTGGAACGGCCCGGCCTGTGAAGGGGGCACGGGCGTGTCGTTGGCCGGGGGGTGTGGGTGGGCCGGCGGGTCAAGTCGCCGACCAACGGCGGCCAACGGCGGCGACGAAGAGGGCGGGGCGCCGGGGAGCCTCATGTTTGTACGAAATTCGACTGGCTCACTTTGAGTTTCGTCAACGACGGCCGCTCGGCATCCGCTTTGTACGAGATCCGCGGCCGTGATCCGGATCTCGCACGAAATGGTCGCTCCACGGTCACCGCCGACGCCACAAGCACCCCGGCCAGGGCGGCGATCCGGCCCGCTTCGCCGGCCCGCGGTGATCGCCGCGTCCATGCCGGTTGCATCCCAACGGCGGCGACGGCCGGTCTCCGGATTCCGTGGCCCCCCACCCGGGGGTCTGTCAGGCAAAATAGTTGGACGTTCAAATACCTGCCGATACCATTGCCGGTATGACGGTTGTCGATCATCTGCCGGTGTCCTATGAGGAGTGGCGGGAGGCGTACGGGCTGACGCCGGAGCGCGATGCGCCGTTCACGACGCTCTCCGGCGAGGAGATTCGCCCGCTGTACACCGAGCGGGATCTGCCGGCGGGGATCGGTGGCCCGCCCGCCGATGATCCGATCGGCCTGCCCGGCCAGTTTCCGTTCACGCGCGGGGTGTACCCCTCGATGTATCGCGGGCGGCTGTGGACGATGCGCCAGTTCGCCGGGTTTGGCACCGCCGAGGAGACCAACGCCCGTTTTCGGTATCTGCTTGACCATGGGCAGACGGGGCTCTCGACGGCGTTTGACATGCCGTCGCTGATGGGCCATGACTCCGATCATCCGCGCTCTGAGGGAGAGGTGGGACGCGAGGGGGTGGCCGTGGACACGGTCGCCGACATGGAGACGCTGTTTGCCGGCATCCCGCTGGGCGATGTGACGGTGTCGATGACGATCAATGCGCCGGCGGCGATCATGCTGGCGTTCTATGTGGTGGCGGCCGAGCGCCAGGGGATCGGCCCCGAGCGCCTGGGCGGGACGATCCAGACCGACATCCTCAAGGAGTACATCGCTCAGAAGGAGTGGTGCTTCCCGGTGGACCCGGCGATGCGGCTGGTGGGGGACATGATCGAGTGGTGCAGCCAGAGCATGCCGCGCTGGCATCCGGTGAGCATCTCCGGCTACCACATCCGGGAGGCGGGAGCGACCGCCGCCCAGGAGCTGGCGTTCACCCTCAAGGATGGGCTGACGTACGTGGAGCAGGCGGTGGCGCGCGGGCTGGACGTCGATGATTTCGCGCCGCGGCTGTCGTTCTTCTTCAACGCGCAGATCGACTTCTTTGAGGAGATCGCCAAGTACCGCGCGGCGCGGCGCATCTGGGCGCGGGAGATGCGCGACACGTTCGGCGCGCGCAAGCCGGAGTCATGGCGGATGCGCTTCCACACCCAGACCGCGGGCGTCTCGCTGACCGCCCAGCAGCCGCTCAACAACATCGTGCGCACGGCGATCGAGGCGCTGGCCGGGGTGCTGGGCGGCACCCAGTCGCTGCACACCAACTCCTATGACGAGGCACTGGCGCTGCCGACCGAGGAGGCGGTGCGGATCGCGCTGCGCACCCAGCAGATCATTGCCGAGGAGACGGGCGTGGCCAACACCATCGATCCGCTCGGTGGCGCCTACTTCGTCGAGGCGCTGACCGATCGCCTGCAGGAGCGCGCCTATGAATACTTCGCCAAGATCGACGAGCTTGGCGGGATGGTGGAGGCGGTCAAGCGCGGTTTTCCCCAGCGGGAGATCGCCGACGCGGCGTTTGAGCTGCAGAGCGAGATCGACTCCGGCCGGCGCACCGTCGTCGGCGTCAACCGCTACACCGAGGGCGATGAGCAGGCGACCGAGATCCTGCGCATCGACCCGGCGCTGGAGCGCAAGCAGATCGCGCGCGTGCAGGCGGTGCGCGCCGGCCGCGACTCCGGTCCGGTGGAGGCGGTGCTGAGCCAGATCCGCGAGGCGGCGGCCCAGCCGGGGCGCAACCTGATGCCGCTTCTGCTCGACGCCGCCCGGGTCCAGACGACCGAGGGCGAGATCGTGCAGGCGCTCCAGCAGGTGTGGGGCGACTACCGGGAGCAGCCCGTCTTCTAAAACCCAGCGCGGTTGCGCCGGGCCGCCTTCTACACCGTTGACCCGTCTCCGGAGGTGCGCCGGCCGCCGGAGGCGGCGGCCGGGTAGCACAGTCGGCCGCCGGTCAGGCGCCGGTGGTGATCACCATCCGGAAGCGCGCGTCGCCGGAGATCATCTTCTCGTAGGCCTCGGCGGCCCGCTCCAGCGGGAACGTCTCGATCATCGGCCTGACCCCGGAGAGCGCGCAGAAGCGCAGCGTGTCCTCAGAGTCACGCGAGGTGCCGGAGGCGTGACCGACGATCGCGTTGGAGCCGCCGATGAGCGCCGCCGCCGGGACCGGGATGGGCTCCATCGAGGCGCCGACGATGATCAGCCGGCCCCGCGGCCGCAGCCCGCCGAACACGGCGCCGATCGCGTCTGAGGCGGTGACGGTCGACAGGATGACGTCGGCCCCACCCAGCGCGGACAGCGCCTCGCCGGGGTCACCGGCGGTGGAGTCGATGTAATGGTGGGCGCCCAGCTTGCGCGCGAGCTCCTCCTTGTCACGGCCCCGCGCGATGGCCACCGTCTCAAACCCCATGTGCGCCGCGAACTGCACACCGAGGTGCCCGAGGCCGCCGACGCCGAGCACCGCGACCCGGTCTCCGGCCGTTGCGCCGCTGTGGCGCAGGGCGTTGTAGGTGGTGATCCCGGCACACAGCAGGGGCGCCGCGTCCTCATCGGCGAGGTCCTCCGGCATGGACGCCATCGCGTTGGCCTTCACGAGCACGTAGTCGGCATAGCCGCCATCCATGGTGACCCCCGGGATCTCCATGTTCTGGCAGTTGATGAAGTCGCCGCGACGGCACCACTCGCAGTGGCCGCAGTTGCCGCCAAACCAGCCGACGCCGACGCGCTGGCCAACCTCCCAGCCCTCCACGCCGTCGCCCAACGCATCGATCGTCCCGGCGATCTCGTGGCCGGGCACCACCGGATGTGAGACGCCGGGGTAGTTGCCCTCCTTGGCGAACATGTCGCTGTGGCAGACGCCGCAGGCATGAACTCGCACCAGGGCCTGGCCAAATCCGGGCTGGGGGACGTCGCGTTCCTCCAGTTCCAGCTCGCCGCCCGCCTCCTTGACCACCACTGCTCGCATGCTCGCCATTCGCTCTCGCCTTTCGCTATCGGATCCGGTATCTGCCGGTAGCTATCCCGCCTTGGCAGAATGCAATCGATGCCGATCACATCCCGCATCTTCGGAGAGCGGGGACAGCGCCGCGCGCAGTCCCTCGGAATCGACCCGGAGCGGCTGCCGCCCGGGCAGTCGCCGACGGTCAAATGGCCCGTGCTCAGCCTCGGCGAGACGCCCCGCGTCAGCACCGGCGAGTGGACGCTGGCGGTCGACGGCGCGGTCGCCGAGCCGTACACGCTTGACTGGGAGCAGTTCAGCCAGGTGGCCCAGACGGACTGGAGCGGCGACATCCACTGCGTGACCCGGTGGTCGAAGTTCAACATGAACTGGCGCGGCGCCGGCGTGCGCGAGCTCATCGAGCGGGCCCGGCCCCGGCCGGAAGCGAGCCATCTGCTCGCCCACTGCTACGGCGGCTACACGACGAACATGCCCCTGAGCGATGTCATGGAGCATCCGGCGCTCATCGCCCATGAGGTCGATGGACAGCCGCTTGAACCTGACCACGGCGGGCCGGCGCGGCTGCTCGTCCCCCACCTGTATCTGTGGAAGTCGGCCAAGTGGATCGAGCGCCTCGAGGTGCTTGACCATGATCAGCTCGGCTTCTGGGAGCGCAACGGCTACCACCACCGTGGCGACCCATGGCGCGAGGAGCGCTACAGCGTCGAGGACTACGTGGCCCGCACGCTGCGCCGGCGCGCCCGGGCCGAGACGCGCGGCCGCTGACCGCCGCTCAGCGGCGGTCCGGCGGCTCGCCGGTCAGCTTGGCGGCGAGCTCGTCGATGAGATCGGACACGCGGTGGGCCGCGGGCGAGCGGCGGGCCTCTGACCAGCGCTCGGACAGCTCGGCGGCGGCATCGTCGAGGATCTTGGTGAAGCTGTCGTCGGTGGAGAAGTAGCCGAGCTCCTCGTCGGTGGGACGGCGCCCGCCCGCAGCCCCACCGGCTCCGTTCGCGTCCCGGGCATCGCGGCGGGCCTGCTCCTGGGCCCGGCGGGCGGCGCGCACCGCGCGCTCGCGCGCATCACGGGCGGCCTTGAGCTCACGCTCCATCTCGGCCAGCCGGGCGTCGAGGTCCGGGTCCACGCGAGGGGCCCCGGCCGCCCGCGCCGCCGCTCCCGGGTCCTGCCGCATCCGCCGCACGGCGGCGTACGCCTCCTGCACGGCCTCAAACCGCCGGGCCGAGTCCGGCGAGCCGTTGTTGTGGTCCGGGTGGTGGCGCTGGACGAGCCGCCGGTAGGCGGCGCGCACCTCGGCATCGGACGCCGAGGGATCGACGCCGAGCGTCGCATACGGGTCAGAGACGGAGGCCATCGACTCCATAGCGTAATCACGCGCGGGGACCGCGACCGGCGCCCCCGTTTTCAGTGAAACCCCGCAACCGAAACCCGCACACGTACGGCAAAGCCACAGGCATGCGCCGCCGATCAGAAATACCGTCAACAGGTGCGCGCCATCGATGTCCCCGCACGCGCGGCGTCAGAAGCAATCGACTAACAACATGCAGGAAATGATGAATCCAGTGAGCCCCTTTCCCCGCTGTGCCGCGTGCGGCGATCGCATCGGCGTCTACGAGCCGATCTGGCTCCAGAAGCCTGACGGGAGCGTCGTCGGCTCGGCGCTGCTTGAGCTTGAGAGCCCTGCGCGCGATCTGCGCCTGTTTCACTCCGGCTGCCTGGCCGCCGCGGGCGGCGGGCACTGACGCCGCCGGCAGACGGCGAAGGGGACGCCGGCGGACCCCGCGGAGCACGGAGAAGGCCCGCGCTGGGCGGAGTTCTCCGGAGCGGGCACCGGGGCGGGTCCGGATGGCGGCCGTGGGCTGTCGGATCTAGCGTCGGTGGACCATCACGACGACGAGGGAGAACCTCATGTCCGCCACCACCGTCAAGAACCTCACGGGCAGCTTCGTCATGCCCACGCTTGAGCATGCGACCGTGTCCGACGCGATGCATCCCGGCGTGCTGTCATGTGAGCCGGACGCCACCGCCACCGAGCTTGCCCGGTTGATGTCCGCCCAGCACGTCCACTGCATCGTCGTCATGGGAATCGCTCATGACGCGGGCGGCGAGTCCCTGGTGTGGGGCACGATCACCGATCTTGATCTCCTGCGCGCCGGCCTGGCCGGCGGCGCGGAGCAGACGGCTCAGGCGATCGCGCGCCACACCACGCTCAGCGTTGAGCCCACGATGCCGCTGCGCGCCGCCGGGCGCCTCATGCTGGAGCAGGGCGTGTCGCACCTGCTCGTCGTCGAGCCCCGCGCTCAGCGTCCCATCGGCGTGCTGTCCTCCCTGGACCTCGCCGGGGTGATGGCGTGGGGCGAGGCCTGACCGTCGCAGCGCTTACCAATGGCTGGACCTCCGTCGATGCGGGGTGTAGATCAGGGACGTCGAATACGATCTGCGTCAAGTGCGCGAAGGAGGCGATTTGAGGTCTGCACGTCCCACATTCCGTTCTGTCGTGGCTGCGGCGGCGCTGGTCATCGGTCTGGCCCTCCCGGCCACAGCGGCCGCTGGAGGATTCACGGCCCGCCTGCATGCCAACGGTCACGAACCCCACGTCGGCATGTGGCCGGTCACGGTGACGGCCACCCGAGGCCGCCAGAAGCTGAGCGGCAGCGTCTACTACCGGTTCCTCTGGCACGGCCAGCTGGTCAACCGCTACCAGTCAGGCGGCCACTTCCGCAACGGCGTCTACCACGACAAGCTCAAGTGGCCGGCGAAGGCCATCGGCCACACCATCACCCTGCAGGTCGTGGTCCAGACCAGGTACGGGACCGACTACCTGAACTGGTGGATCCGCGTTCGCAAATGAGCCCGTGGAAAGGGACATGCCCGGCGCGAGTGTGATCGCGGACGGGGTGTCCCGGTGCTACGGCCGCAGCGAGGTACTGCACGGCGTCAGCTTCGCCATTGAGCCGGGCGAGCTCGTCGCTCTGACGGGCCCGTCCGGCTCCGGTAAGACGACGCTGCTGCAGCTGATCGGCAGTCTTGACCGTCCGACCAGCGGGGTCATCCGCGTGGATGGCATCAATGTCGGCGAGCTGCGACGACCGGCGCTGTTTCGCCGCAGCACGATCGGCTTCGTGTTCCAGCTGCACTACCTCCTGCCCGCGCTCAGCGCCCAGCAGAACGTGGAGCTGCCGCTGGCCGCCGACCACGTCGGCCGGCGCGAGCGCGCGGCCCGGGCCCGTGAGCTGCTGGAGGAGGTCGGCCTCGGAAACCGCGCCGCCCACCTGCCGGCCGAGCTATCCGGAGGCGAGCGCCAGCGGGTGGCGGTGGCCCGGGCGCTGGCCAACCGCCCCCGGCTGGTGCTCGCCGACGAACCGACGGGAGCGCTCGACACGGCCGCTTCTGGTCAGGTGTGGCGGCTGCTGACCAGCATCCGGGAGTCGCACGGCACGACGGTGATCATCGCCTCCCATGATGTGACGCTGGGTGAGCACGTCGACCGGTCGTTGCACCTCGTCGATGGGCGGCTGACCGAGCCGGAGACACCGCCCCGCCCGGTCCCCGGTCGCGCCGGATGACAGCGTTCACCCAGACGCTCACCAGCCTGCGCCACCGTCCGGGGCGCGCGCTGCTCACCGCCCTGGGCACCGCGCTGGGGATCGGCACCATCGTCGCGCTGCTGGCGGTCTCCGCCGGGGCCACCCAGACGGCGGGCAAGTTCGTCCATCTCGGCCCGGGCGAGATGGGCCTGTTCCAGAAGGACGCCTCGGATCCGACGACCTCGGTGCTGCCGGAGAGTCTGATCACCACGTTGCGCCGCCAGTCCTGGGTGGCCAGCGCTCAGGGGCTCGTCCTGTTGATCGACGCCCTGCCCAAGGCGCCCGGGGCGGTCCTGTTCGGTGCCGTGCCCAACGGCTTTGAGACCGGGCGCATGGTGTTCCTCTCCGGGCGCGCGTACCGGGCGCCCAACGAGATGGTCGTCGGCACCACCCTGGCGCAGCAGATGGGGGTCCACCTCGGCCAGACGCTCACGGTCGCCCACCGCCGCCTGCATGTCGTCGGCATCTATCACATCGGCATCGCCGAGCAGGACCAGGGCGCGTTCATCCCGCTGGCGACGGCGCAGGCGATCACCGGTCACACGGGCGAGGTGACAACCATCGCGGTCAAGGTGTCGGTGGGCATGAAGCTGCCCGCCGCCGAGCGCCTGCTCAAGCGCCGCTTTCCCGGGCTGACCGTCATCACCGACCCTGACGAGGCCCTGCGGGCGGGCGCCAACGGCCAGCTCATCCAGAACATGACGCTGGTGATCGTCGTGCTGGCGCTCCTCATCGGCGGGATCGGCGTGATGAACACAATGCTGATGTCGGTCATCGAGCGGCGCACGGAGTTCGCGCTGCTCTCGGCCGTCGGCTGGAGCGGCCCCCAGGTGGCGACCCTCGTCCTCACCGAGGGAATGGCGCTCAGCATCCTCGGTGCCGCGCTGGGCGTCGTGATCGGCTGGCTGGGCGCGCAACTGCTCGTCCACGCGCTGGGCGCCGCGGCGTTCGTCTCGCCCAAGGTCACCGCCTGGGTGTTCGGCCGAGCGCTGCTGATCGGCATCCTCATCGGCGTGCTCGGCGGGCTGTACCCGGCGTGGCGGGCCGCGCACCTCTCGCCGGCCCGGACCCTCGCGCAACACTGAAGGCCGGCGTCGCCTCAGGCGAGTCCCACCAGGACAACGGCGACGATCCCACTGAGAAAGACGCCGTCGAACGTCCCCGCGCCGCCGATCGAGGCGACGCCGGCCCCCAGGTCTGAGAGGCGGCGCAGATGGAGCAGGTCGCCGCCGATGAGCGTGCCGAGACTCCCGGACGCGTAGGCGACGGCCGCGGTCGCCGTGGGGGCAACGAGCAGGGCGATGAGCGCGGCGAGCACCGGCGGCAGCAACGCCGGGACGGCGATGCCGAGACCGGGTACCTCGCGCGCCGCCCGGTACACGACCGCGCTCACCACCAGCACGCCGACGGCGGCCTGCCACCACACGCCGTTGGCGATCACCAGGTAGACGGAGAGCCCGGCCGGGATGAGCGCCCCGCCGACGTTGACGGCCAGGATCGTCGGCGCCGGGCGCCGCAGCACCGGCACCCGGTAGCGCACGCCGAAGACAACGAACTCGTCGAGGCCGAGCGTCGCCCGCCCGCGCAGCCGGGCAACCGGAACGTTGACGAACCCGCCCAGCAGAGACAGCCAAATGAGCCCCAGCAGGGTTCCCTCGCCGATCCCAATCCGCCGGTAGGCGTAGGCGACGGCGCCGAGCAGGAACAGCGCCAGCAGGCCGGCGGCGATGACGCCGAGGGCGAGCGCGAACGCGGGTGCGAGCGGATGCCGGTTGTACGGAGCGCGTCTCACTGGTCCCAGGCGGTCGGCGGACTTGTCCGCTCCTCGGAAGCGTGGCAGACCCTGATGCCCGGTCCCCGGGAGCGACATATGGTCGCAGCAGCGATGCCCGGGATCCGGCAGAGACTGGGGGAGCGCCTGGGGGGCGGGCTCCCCCGGCAGCCGCACGACACGTTCGCGGCGCTGCACGTCCGCAACTACCGCCTGTTCTTCATCGGCCAGGCGATCAGCCTGGTGGGGACGTGGATGCAGTCGGTGGCGCTCTCCTGGCTGGCGTTCGAGCTCAGCCGGTCCGGGACGATGATCGGACTCGTGCTGGCGGCGCAGTTCCTGCCGGTGCTTGTGTTCGGCGCCTACGGCGGGCTGATCGCCGATCGCGTCGTCAAGCGCCCCACGCTCATTGCCACCCAGACCGCGCTCGGCTCCCTCGCCCTGCTGCTGGGGGTCCTCTCCATCACCCACTCGATCCGGCTGTGGATGCTGTTTGTCATCGCGGGCGGCCTGGGAATGGTGCTCGCGCTCGACAACCCCACCCGCCAGTCGTTCCTGATGGAGATGGTGGGCGGCGAACGCGTGCAGAACGCCGTCAGCCTCAACAGCGTCCTCACCAGCGCATCACGTGCGGTGGGACCGGCGCTGGCCGGCGGCCTCATCGCCGTCGTCGGCGTCGGCATCTGCTTTGTGGCCAACGCCGGCAGCTTCGTGGCGGTCATCCTGGCGCTGGTGCTGATGCGGCCTCAGGAGCTGCACCGCGTGGCGCCCGTCCGCCGCTCGCCCGGTCAGCTGCGGCAGGGCCTGCGCTACGTCGCATCGCGCACCGACCTGTCCACGCCGCTGCTGATGATGGCGCTCATCGGCACGCTCGCCTACGAGTTTCCGGTGGTGCTGCCGCTCCTGGCCCATCGGAGCCTCCACGGCGGGGCCGACACGTTCGGCTTTCTCACCTCGGCGATGGGCGCCGGTGCCGTCGCCGGAGGCCTGATCCTCGCCGCGGTCGGCGTGACCGGACTGGCGGTGGCGAGCGGCGCCGCCCTGGGCTTCGGCGTCGCCATCCTGCTGGCCGCGGCAGCTCCGACCCTGCCGCTGGAGTTGGTGGCGATGCTGCTGGTCGGCGCGGCCAGTACGGCCTTCATGGCCACCGGCAACAGCACGCTGCAGCTCCACAGTTCGGCGGCGTTCCGGGGACGGGTGATGGCCCTGTGGGCGGTGACGTTCACGGGGAGCACGCCGATCGGCGGACCCATCGTCGGCTTTGTCTCCGAGCAGGCCGGTCCGCGCGTCGGCCTCCTCCTCGGCGCCGGCGCCTGCCTGCTCGCCGCGTCGCTCGGCCTGGAGGTCATGCGGCGCACGCCTCCGGCGCGACGCGCCGGCACCGGTCGGCTGGTTGCGCCGGATCTCAGTGGCCAGGAGCACGCGCCCGGCATCTGACGCCGAGCCGCGATCAGTAGTCGGTCCCCGGCGCCTGCATGGAAGCGGCGTTGTCGGTGTGCCAGCCGGATGGCAGGTTTGGCTCACATGTCCGGACGCAGCTTTCGCATCGGCCGCATCGCCGGCATACCGGTGGGCATCAACCCCTGGTGGCTGGCGATCGTGCTCCTGTTCACATGGGAGCTGGGCGCCAACTACTACCCCAGTCTGATCCCGCACCTGACGCCGGCGGCCGCGTATGGGCTGGGGCTGGCCAGCGTGCTCCTGCTGTTCGCGAGCGTGCTGGCGCACGAGTTCGGTCACGCGATTGTCGCCCGCCGCCGTGGGGTCGAGGTGGAGGAGATCGACCTGTGGCTGCTCGGCGGGGTGTCGCGGATGAGCGGACATCCCAAGACCCCGCAGGACGAGCAGGCCTATGCCCTCGCCGGCCCGGCGGTCACCGCGGTCATCGCCGCCGTGTTCGCGGCGCTGACATTCCTGCTGCCGGGTTCGGTGCACTCGCCGGGCAGGGCGCTCGTCGAGTACCAGTTCGAGATGAACGTGGTCCTGCTTGTCTTCAACCTGTTGCCGGCGTTCCCGCTTGACGGCGGCCGTGTCGCCCGGGCGGTTCTGTGGCGGCGCCGCGGCGACTTTGTGGCGGCAACCGAGACGGCGGCCAATGTGGGGCGGGCGTGTGGCTACGCGATGATCGGCGGTGGGGTGCTGCTGACGTTCGGCGGATGGGCGATTGGCCTGTGGCTGGCGGTCATCGGTCTGTTCATCGTCGTCGCCGCGGGAGCGGAGCGTCAGCAGGAGGAGGTGGTGGCGGCCTTCACCGGAGTCACGGTGACCGCGCTGATGTCTGCGCCGGCGGCGTGCCTCCCGGCCGGGATAACGCTCGGGGAGGCACGGGCGTACTTCGCGCGCTACCGCTACTCGGCGTTCCCGGTCACCGACGCCGGGGGTCGCGCCGTGGGGCTGCTCAGCATCGAGCAGCTGGAGCGCGCGCCGGAGGCGGAGCTGTCCCAGCGGCGGGTGAGCGAGCGCGCGGACCGCGACCCGCAGCTCATGGTGCCCGCAGACACCGACGTGGCCCAGCTGCTGGAGATGCCGGCGTTCGCCCGGACCGGCCACGCCGTCGTCGTCGATGACGACGGCCGCCCGCTCGGCGTGGTCTCAGGCACCGACATCCAGCGCGCGATCCGGGCCTCACGGCTCGGGGGCGGCGCCCGGCGTCAGGCCGGCTGACCCGCCGCATTCCGCACCCGGATCCCGAAACCGTACGGACAGCGCACCGGGATTCTTCGGATGCGCGCCCGGGGACGGCGGAGCAGCCTGAAGGTAGTCAGCCCTCAGCCAAAAGGAACGGTCATGTTCGAACAGGTTGTTGTTGGAATTGATGGGCAGGCCGGTGGCCGCGACGCGCTGGCGCTGGCACGCGAGCTGGTCGAGCCCAAAGCAAGCGTTGTGCTCGCCAACGTCTACCTGGGGGACATCGTCCCGGGCCGGGAGCCGGGAGCGTTCAACGCCGATCAGCGCGCCCACGCTCATGAGGTGCTCGAGGCCGCCCGCCGCGAAGCGGGCATCGAGGCGAGGATCATGCCGGTCGGCTCCCGCCAGGTGGGACGGGGACTGCACGAGCTCGCCGATGAGATCACGGCCGACCTGATCGTCGTCGGCTCCTCGCGCCGCGGTCTGTGGCGCCGGGTGTGGCAGGGCGACGACATGCGCGCGGCCCTCAACGGCGCCCCCTGCGCGGTGGCGATCGCCCCCACAGGCTATGCCGAGCGGCCGCACGCCCTGACCGAGATCGGCGTCGGCTACGACGGGCTCCCGGAGAGCCGCTTCGCGCTCGAGGTGGCGCGCACCCTCGCCGCCCAGCACGGGGCCCGCATCTCGGTGTTCGAGGCCGTATCGATTGAGGCGGGATACGTTGACGCGCGCCATCCGGACCAGCCGGCGCTTGAGGAGCATGTGCGCCAGGCCTATGAGCGGCTCGGCAAGCTGGAGGGCGTCGAGCCGCACGCCGCCTACGGCGATGCCGCCGAGGAGCTCGCCCTGTTCGGCGCCTCCGTGGACCTGCTGATCGTCGGCTCGCGCGGCTTTGGTCCGCTTGGCCGGCTGATCCATGGCAGCACGTCCACCCGGCTGGCGAAGACGGCCCGCTGTCCGCTCATGGTGCTTCCACGCGCGGCTCGCACCCGCGGCCAGGCGGTGGGCGAGGAAGCCGAGCAGCCGGTGACGGCCAGCGCGTCCACGTAGCTGCGGATCGCCGGCGCCCGGCGCTCCCGCACGCGCGGGAGCGCCCGGCCGCCCGGCGGTCAGATCACTTCGAGAGGTTGCAGAACAGATCTCCGAGCGTCCCGCCTCCCGGCGTGGCGGTGATCGTCAGATGGACCTGGTTGAGGTTGACAACGAGCCCCAGCAAATTGAGGTTCAGCGGCCCCAGGATGAGGTCAAGCACCGGGCAGGACGCCGCCGCCTGCTGGGCGACCGCCGGCCTGAGCGGGACGGTGAACGCCATCGGGCGCAACGGGTGACGTCGAAGTGACGCGTTCATCGTCCGCGCGACCGCCACCCGCGCCGCCGTGGCGTGGGCGTGGGCCAGCTTGCAGAACAGCGAACCGAGCACCCCGCCCCGCGATTGCCCGGTGACGACGAGATGGACGCGGTCCAGGTGCACGTTCAGTCCGAGCAGGACGAGGTTGAGCTGCTGGAGGTTGAGGTTGAGAATGTCGCACGCCCCTCCGGTGGACGCGCTCAGCGTCAGAGGGGCCCGGAGAACCGTATGGTGCCCCGCCTGGTCGGTCAGGTTGGCAGTGACGGTTCCGTGGGCCGTCGTGCTGTGGTGTGAAATCGCGAACCGATCGACCGCGACCACGACGTGCAGCCGCGAATGGGTCGTGTGGGCAGCGGCGGGAGCGGCGGCCACCAGCCCGCCGAAGACCGCGGATGCCAGCAGCGCGACCACACCGCCGATGAGGCGTGAACGCATCAAGTGACTCCTTTTTGGTGAGGTGGACGGAGGCGGCATCCTCGCAGCCGGCCGCAGACCGTGCGCCGGTTGCCCCCCCAGGTGCGGAGTCGTAGGATCCAGCCGTGGAGCACGAACACACTCAGTTCATCGCCGCCGACCCCGACGCGGTCTTCGCCGTTCTCGGCGACGTCTCGCGTCTGCCGGAGATCGTTCCCCAGATGACGGGGGTGCATCGTGAAGGCGAGGACACGGTCGTCGTCGACGCGCGCTATGAGGGCCATGAGCAGCATGGCGAGGGGTGGTTTCGCCCGGATCCACAGCGCCGGCGCGTGGAGTGGGGATCGCGGGCGAGCGACTATCACGGCTGGATGCAGGTTGATCCGGACGGCGGCGGCTCGCGCCTGACGCTGTTTCTCGCCACCGCCCACGGCGACGCGCCGGACTCAGAGGTCATGGGGACGCTCGACGGGATCCGCCGGCTGGTGGAATCCCGGGTCTGACCGCGATCGGTCGCGTCTGAACGGGTCGCTGACCCCTGCGAGGTCGGCGCGTCCGCGCCTCAGCCGGCGATCTCCAGATGCGCCAGCACGCCGGAGATCTCCAGCGCGCGGCGCGGCTCCTCGGCGGCGCCGAGCACCACCAGCATCGTGGCGCCCAGCTCCCGCGCGCGATTGTGGGCAAGCACAAGCGCGCGGATCCCCTGCGAGTCAAGGAACTCGACGGCGCGCAGGTCAACGACCACCCGCGTGAAGCCCCGCTCCAGCAGCCCCACGACGTCGCGCTGCATTCTCGGCGCCGTGGCGAGATCGATCTCGCCGGCGGGGGCGACCACAGCCCGCTCGCGGTCCGGAATCACGTCGACGTGAAATTGACCATCATGTCCGTCGCGGTCGCCCCGGGACCGGTCCTCTGACGCCGGCGGGGTCATCGGTCCCACCGCGCCGGCGAGGCGGTCAGGCTGGCCTTCATCGTCATCAACCTCCGTCGTTGGCGTGACGGTGGTCAGAGCAGGCTCCCCGGTGGAAGAGAATGTTCCGACTCCCGATTGTCGCGCCTGCCGACGTCCCCTCGCGACCGCCGCCGACCTGCAGCGTTGCAGCCTAGCCAATCGGGTCCGCCCGGTCGGTTGAAGGTTGCAAAACAACCGCGGACAGGGGCCGCCGGCCGGCGGGCCGCACCGGGTCCGATCGCGCGGCATACGCCGGCGCCGACAGCCCCAGGACCCGGACCTCGTCCCTTCGCGCTGCCCGGCGCGGGGGGGCGCAAACCTCAGCGGTTGACGCGGTGACGGTGGGGCACAAGCCGCGTGTGTCGGTGACGGCTTAGGGCAGGGCCGCCGGGCTGGGCTGATCCGGCGCCGTCCGCACGGCGAGGGGTTCGACGAGCGACTCTGCGCGCACGAGGCCCGGCGTCAGGTTCCAGAGCCGCAGCAGGGGGCGCGTCCCCTCGCGCTCCAGCACCGACGTGGCCGCCGGGTCCAGGGGAAGGAGGTTGCCCAGGGTGATGTCGGTGTCCAGCCAGCGCGCCGCGAGCGCCCGCAGGAACTTGCCGTGGCTGACGAGCAGGCACGGCCCCTCCAGCGCGGCCAGCATGGCCAGGACCTGATCGACGCGCGCCTGCACCTGATCCGGGCTCTCGCCGCCGGGGCAGCCGTCGCGAAACAGGTTCCAGCCTGGCTCACGCTGCTCGGTCTCGGCATCGGTCAGGCCCTCATACTCGCCGTAGTCCCACTCCATCAACTCATCGCACACGTGGGCCTCCCGGTCCCGTCCCACCAGGCGGCAGGTCTCCCGGGCCCGCGTCTGGGGGCTGACGAACACGTGCTCAAAGCGCCGGCCGACCAGCGTCAGCCCGGCGCGGCGGACCTGGGCCCGCCCCGTGCGGCTGAGCGACAGATCGCGGCGGCCGGTGTGCCGCTGCTCACGGGTCCAGCTGGTATCGCCATGTCGCAGCAGCCATATGGAGTCGGCCATCGCTGCGTCCTCCTCGTGCGCGTGGGTCAGGGCTTGAGCAGGATCTTGAACGCTCCGTCCTGCTTTTTCTGAAAGATCTCGTACGCGCGGGGCGCCTCGTCGAGGGGAAGGCGATGTGTCGCATAGCTCTCCACGCCGAGGGGGTCGGCATCATCGGACACCAGCGGCATGATCTCGTCGATCCACCGCTTGACGTTGGCCTGTCCCATTCGCATGTTGATCTGCTTGTCGAACATCTGGATGAGCGGCATCGGGCTGGCGGCGCCGCCGTAGACGCCGGAGAGGGAGATGGTGCCGCCCCGCTGCACGACCTCGATCGCCATGTGCAGAGAGGTCAGCCGGTCAATGCCGGCCGTCTCCATCATCTGCTGGGCGACCGCGTCCGGCAGCAGGCCGGCGAGACGGTGGGCGAGCTTGGCCACCGGGGCGCCGTGCGCCTCCATGCCGACCGCGTCGATGACCGAGATCGGACCGCGCCCCTCGGTCTTGTCGCGGATGAGCTCCGGAAGGTCATCGACCTGCTCAAGGTCGATCGCGTCCACGCCGTGGGCGCGCGCTCGCTCCAGCCGGTCGGAAACCAGGTCGACGGCGAGCACCTGGCCGGCCCCGCGATGCTGGGCCATGCGGCACGCCATCTCGCCGATCGGCCCCAGGCCCATGACGAGCACCGACTCCCCGGGCGGGATGTCGGCGTACTCCACGGCCTGCCACGCGGTCGGCAGCACGTCGGAGAGGTAGACGAAGCGGTCATCCGGCGGCCCCTCCGGCACCTTGATCGGCCCGTAGTGGGCCTGGGGGACGCGCAGGTACTCGGCCTGGCCGCCGGGAACCTGGCCGTAGAGCTTGGTGTAGCCGAGAAACGCCGCGCCGGTGCCGTACTCATGCACCTGCGTGGTCTCGCACTGGGACTGCAGTCCCTTGTCGCACATGTGGCAGTGCCCGCAGGAGATGTTGAACGGGATGACGACCCGGTCACCGGGCTTGATGTGGCTCACCTCGGAGCCGACCTCCTCCACGATGCCCATCGGCTCGTGACCGAGGATGTCACCGGGATCGAGATACGGGCCCAGCACCTCGTACAGATGAAGGTCAGAGCCGCAGATTCCGCTCGAAGTGACCCGGATGATCGCGTCGGTCGGCTCCTGGATCGTCGGATCCGGGACCGTGTCGACGCGAACATCGTGATTTCCGTGCCAAGCGACTGCCTTCATCGAGGCGTTCCTTTCCCTGGGAGGACGTCGCGAGGCGGCTACCCCCGTCCGCTGTCTGTGAACCAGTCGCGCTCCGCCCGGCGGTCTTCAGATCGCCGCCCCGGACGGCGTTCGCGTTCTGACGCGGCGCCGCCGCCGCCCCGTTATGGATCACCGCGCGCGGGCAGCTGAAAACCGCAGTCTTTCGCAAGCCAGCACACGGGGAGTTGTCATGTCCATCGGCCACCAGACACAGCGGGAGTACACCGACGGCCCGCCGACGGAGCCGCGCGGCCGGGGCGCCGCCGGCACCGCGACGGGCCCCGCGGAAACCGAGGAGCGCGAGGTCAAAGCCGCCGACCCGGAGCTGTCGGCGGAGACCAATGCGCGGTTGACCGAGGAACTGCGCGAGGTCGTCGGCACCGACCGCGTGGAGGTGCCGACGGGGCGAGCTCGCGCGACGCTCGGCGAGCGACCCCAACGCGAGCGGGGGCTGGGGATGTATCTCAGCCAGCACCGCTTCCAGCTCGTTCGCGCCGCCGCCATCGCGCTCACCTTCGGCGCGATCATCTCGCTCATCACCAACGACTGGTGGCTGCTGCCACTGGCCGCCGGCGTGCACGCACTGGGAACGATGACGGTCGTCATGACGATCCTCCGGATGACGACGGTCACCGAGCATCCCTCGCCTGAGCTGGGGGCGGCGCTCGCCGATGAGGGCATCAGCAGCCCTGACGAACGCTTCTCGGCGATGGTCGACGAGTTCCGGCCGCAGCCGGAGGGCGCCACCGGAGACGTTCTCTCGCCCGGTCACAACGAGCGCACGGTCGAGGCCGGGGTCGACCCGGCCCGTGCCGGGGCCGAGCAGAGCACTGCGATGACGCCGACGGCAGAGCCGTCGGAGCCCGGTGGTGAAGGCAGCACGCCGGACTACATCATCTGGGCGACCGCGGCGTCGCTGCTCATCCTCAGCTTCGTCGTGCCGCCCTTCTGGGGCGGCGGGTGGATGTGGCTGCTGCCTGCGGTGATGGTGCCCCTGCTGATCGGATGGGTGGCCATCCAGGCGGTCATGGTCAACCGCGGCGACGCGGTGCAGATCACCAGCCGCAAGCCGCTGGTGGCCGTCGTCCTGGGCACGGTCATCGCTGTCGCCATCTTCTGCGCCATCGTGGCCATCGCCTATCAGACCTGAGGTCCGCGCCTGCGCGCCCAGTCCCGTTTTTGGGTTCCGGGGC
>DASSZQ010000219.1:0-15762 GCA_035702755.1 Solirubrobacteraceae bacterium
GATCTCATAGCCGAGCTCGCCGGTGTAGCCGGTGCGCGAGACGATGATGGGCACGCCGTCGAAGTCGCCGATCCGGCCGATGAGGAAGCGAAACCACTTCAACTCGGCCAGCGACGGCTGCGTCGGCGGGGTCCAGACAAAGTCGTTGAGCGCCTCGCGGCTCAGCGGGCCCTGGACGGCGACGTTGTGCAGCTGGTCGGTGCTCGGCTTGACGTGCACGTTGAGGCCCATCCGGTCGGCGAGCTCGCGCATCCAGATGCCGTCGTACTCGTCGCCGCCGACAAAGCGGAAGTTGTCCTGTCCCAGGCGGAACACGGTGGCGTCGTCGACCATCCCGCCGGTCTCGTTGCACAGCGCCGTGTACACCACCTGTCCGACGGCGAGCTTGCGGACGTTGCGGGTGACGAGGCGCTGCATCAGCGTCTCGGCGTCGGGACCGAGCACCTCCCATTTGCGCAGGGGAGACAGATCCATGACGGCGAGCTTCTCCCGGCAGGCCCAGTATTCGGCGACGGCGCCCTCGTTGTTGAAGCAGTGGGGCAGCCAGTAGCCGCGGTACTCGACAAAGCTCTTGGTCAGCGCGGATGTGCGCCCGTGAAAGGCGGTCTCCCGGGTGAGCACCGGCTCGGCGTCGGCGGTCACGCGGCGGGCGATGGCCATGGAGAACCGGTTGGAGTCTGGGTACACGCGGACATGGATGTCCGTCACCTCCCACGCGTTGGATGGGTCGATGTCGTCCGGGCAGGCCGACGAGGCGCACACCAGGTCGTCCATGGCCCGGAACATCACGTAGTCGCCGGGTCGTGACCACGGCTCGTCGGCGATCAGCTGCATGCCTGAGTCAAACGCCGTGTTGTAGAACAGGTTCAGCGCGTTCCACCCGCGCCGGGGGGCGACGCCGAACCCGGTGAGGGCGCCGTTGAAGTTGTCGGTGCAGTTGACGTGGCCGGGATAGCCGAGATCCTCGTAGTACTTGGCAAAGCAGGCCAGCCCGAACGTGTCATGGCGCCCGACGGTGTCGCGCACGACCTCCACGAGCGGCCGCAGGTCGCCGTCGTAGAACTTCCCGTGCAGGCCCGGCTGCGGGTAGGCGCTGCCCATCAGCGAGTGGGTGGCGGTGGCGTCAAGGCCACGCTCCACGCCCCGTTGAAGCTGGGCGGCGCCGAAGGCCAGAAAGTCTGAGCACTGCTTGCCGAACACGTCGATGACCTGGATGTACTCGCCCTTGGCCACCTCGTAGGACTGGGCGGTGGCGGCGTCGATGCGCAGGTCAAGCCGGGGCTCGGCGAGCGGCGGCGGCAGCTCTGACTCCGCCTGGGGACGCGGCGCCGCCCGGCGCACCTGGATCTGCAGCTCCGTGGCCGGAGTCTCGCCGTCGACGAGCCGGCCCCCGGGGGCGGCGACGACGAGCGTCGTGTCGCCGACGGCCACCAACTCGACCGTGCTGCCCGGGTCCGACTGCGGGCCGAACAGGCGAGCGCAGCGAGCATCGGCGACGGCGTGACCCCGGGCGGCCAGCGCCGTGGCCAGCCCACCGGCGTCGGCGCGGAGCACGGTGGCCGCGGCGTCCGGCGGCGGGCCGAGCGGCGCGCCAAAGGCGGTCAGCTCGGCCACCTGGCCGCCGTGGCGGTCGATGATCCGAACCTGATCATCGCCGCTCAGCTCAACGACCGTCGCTCCCCCGGGGCGGACCGGATATCTCTCCAGCGAGCGGTCGACGGACAGCAGGCCGCCCCGCAGCCCCGGTGCCGTGAGCGTGGCCATCGCCTATGCCGGCGCCGACGCCTTCTCCACCTCGGCGAGCAGTTGCTCGGCCAGCTGGCGCTTGCCCTCGGCATCGAGCTTCTTGAGCTCGTTCTCGACGGCGCGCCGGTTGTAGGTCTGATTCCAGTAGTCGAGGCTGTCGAAGCCGAGCAGCACCGCCTTGCCGACGAACTGGCGCAGGACCTCGTTGGTGGGCCCCATGACCCAGCCGGCCTTGGCGTCGCGCACGTAGCGCTCAAGCTCCATGTCCCGCTTGTAGCCGGAGCCGCCGCTGGCGTGGAGCATCTTGTCGACGACGTGCGCGGTGTTCTTGGCCGCCTCAAACTTGATCTGCCACGCCCAGTGCAGGAAGTTGGCGCGGGCGAACTCCCCGGGCGCCATGCGCTTGGTGTTGTTCTCAGTCGCCCCGTCCATCGCCTGGGCGACGGAGAAGCCGAACAGGCGGCAGGCGTTGGTGTCCATGACCGCCTCGCCGACGTAGTCCTGGATGGTCGGATAGTCGGCGACGCGCAGGCCCACGTCGACGTGGCGCTTGCGGGTCGTCTGGCGCTTGGCGATGTCGATGGCGCCGAGCGCGATCCCGTTCCAGACGGCCGAGGAGCCGATCAGAAACCACGGGTCGACCGACTCGTCGTTGGAGGCGGCGCCGTCGCCCTCCGGGCCGACGATCTGCTCGCGCGGGATCGAGACGTTGTCGACCTCGATGGGGCCGGACTGGTTGCCCCGCAGGCCGAGCGCGTCCCAGGAGGAGGGCTGGGACTTGACGTCCTCGCCGTCGATGACGAACACCGACAGGTCGTCGTAGCCGGTGAAGTCCGGGCTCGTCGTCTGCACGACGTAGAAGTCGGCAAACCCGCCGGAGGTCGTCCAGGAGGCCTTCTTGCGCACCTTGTAGCCGCCGTTGGAGCGCTCGGCGCCGGACGAGATCGGATACCAGAAGTGCGAGCCGGTCTCCGGATCCGAATATGACAGCGTGCCGATCTTGCCGCTGTTGAGCGGGCGGATGTACTTGTCGACGAGCTCGTCGGTGGGACGGAGCATGATCGTGTTGACCGCGCCGATGTGCATGACGTAGCACATGGCCGTCGATGCGCAGCCGTAGCGGGCGATGGTCTCGCACGTCATGTGGAAGGCGACGTGGTTCTCGCCCAGCCCCCCGTACTCGGTGGGGACCGTGAGGGCGAGAAAGCCATGCTCGCCGAGCAGCTCGAGGTTGCGCCGCGGGTACTCCAGGTTGTCGTCAGAGACCTTGGCGTTGGCGCGCATCTCCTTCTGACAGAGCTCGATGAGCAGGTCACGGAGCTCCCGCTGGCGGTCGGTCAGCACCCAATCCGGGTCCCATTCGTAGCCGAGGCCCCAGAAGGGCTCTCCGTTCCACGTCTTCTCAGCCATGTCCCCTCCGACGCGTTGTTGTGCAACTCAAAAGATGGCGGACGTAGACTAGGCAATCCGACCGCTCTGCACAAATATGTCCAAAAAAAAATTTCACCGCCGGATCCCGGTGATCGGGCTCTCCGTCAGCATGCACGACTTCGGTGACTACGGGGGCGTCGGCGTGCAGCGCCCGCTGTATGCCGCCGGCGGGCTGCCGCTCGCCTTCCCCCAGCTGCCGGAGGCGGTCCCGGAGCTGCTGGACCACGTCGATGCCGTGGTGCTCGCCCCCGGCCGCGACATCGATCCCGCCCGCTACGGCCAGGCTCCGGACCCGCTGCTGGCGCCGATCGACCCCCGGCGCGACGAGTTTGAGTTCGCCCTGACGCCGGCGGCGCTGGAACGCGGCCTGCCGATCCTCGGCGTCTGCCGGGGGATGCAGGTGCTCAACGTGGCCCTCGGCGGCACGATGGTCCAGGACGTGCGCCTCGCCGACGGCTGGCGGGAGCATCCGTCGGATCCTGGCTGGCAGCGGTGGAAGCGGATGGAGACGGTCGCGCTCGGCGAGGAGGACCAGGTGCCGGAGCACCCGCGGCACGCGATCCGCATCGCCTCGCCAAGCCGGCTCGGCGATGCCCTCGGCGCCGCCGAGGCGACCGTCAACTCCTTTCACCATCAGGCGCTGGGCGAGCTGGGGGAGGGGCTGCGGGCGACGGCGGTCGCCCCGGACGGCGTGGTGGAGGCGGTCGAGCTCGACGGGGAGGGGTGGGTGCTCGGCGTGCAGTGGGAGCTGCAGGAGGAGTGGCGGATCGACGCCCGCTTCTCCGGCGTGTTTGCGCGGTTCGTGGCCGCGGCTGCGGAGCATGCCGGCGCCGCCATGAGCCCCGGGTTCGCCTAAGCCTCTGCGGCCGGGACGCCGGGGGGTTGGGTGGGACGAATCTGGTTGCCGCTGCCCTCCGGCCAGGGCAGGTCCCGGTGCAGCTGGAAGATGTCGTCAAGCTCGGCCAGGATCTCCGCGCCGGCGGGCACGGTCTTTCCGGCCGACCGGTCGACGTGCAGCAGCATGTGCTCGCCGGTGGCGATGACCGTGTGGTCGTCGGCGCGCATCAGCTCATGGAACAGGTGCAGCCGCTTGGGATCATGGCCGAGCAGGCGCGTGGCGACGACGAGCCGATCGCCGGCGCGCGCCTCGCCGAGGTGGCGGATGTGGGTCTCCACCGTGTAGTAGGAGCGCCCGCTGTCGATGTACGGACCGAGGATGCCGATCCGGCGCAGGAACGCGTCGGTGGCGTCGGCGAGGACCTGGAGGTAGCGGCTCTCGGTCATGTGGCCGTTGTAGTCGATCCAGTCCGGTTCGACGTGCACCTCGTGCAACCGCAGGCGGCCGTCGTCAAGCGGTGCAAGCCGGTTGTCGTCGGCGGCGCGCTCGTACAGCTCGCGCTCGGTTCTCGCCAGCACCTCGCCGGCGGCAAACCCCGTCCCGGCCAGGCCCCGCAGCACGGCGATCAGGCAGTCGTCGCGAAGCTCCTCAAGCTCGGCCACCGACAGACCCTGGGCCTGGGCATCGGACTGCTCCACCAGCTTGTCCAGCAGGGCGTCGTCGAGCTCCGGGACGTCGGTCAGCCGGGTCCACGGCAGCTGCAGCGCCGGACCGAACTGGGCCATGAAATGGCGCATGCCGGCGGCCCCGCCGGCCAGGCGGTAGGTGAGGAACGTGCCCATCGCCGCCCAGCGCAGCCCGGCGCCGAAGCGGATGGCGTCGTCTACCTCCTCCACGGTGGCCACGTCGTCGGCGACGAGCCACAGCGCCTCGCGCCACAGCGCCTCCAGCAGGCGGTCGGCGATGAAGCCGTCGATCTCCCGGCGGACGATGAGCGGCCGCATCCCCACCCAGCGGTACAGGTACGCCGCCCGCTCGATCGTCTCCGGCGCGGTGCGATCCGAGCCGCAGATCTCAACCAGCGGAAGCAGGTAGACGGGGTTGAACGGATGGCCGACGACGAAGCGCTCCGGGTGGGTCATCCGGGCCGCCAGCCGGGACGGCAGCAGCCCGGAGGTCGACGTGGCGATGATCGCGTCGCGGGGCGCGGCCCGCGTCGCCTCGCCGAGCAGTTCGATCTTGAGATCCTCGCGCTCCGGGGCCGACTCCTGCACCAGGTCGACGCCCTCAACCGCGTCGGCGACGCTGCCGACGACCTCCAGCCGGCCCTCGGGGGGCAGCGGCGCCAGGGTCAGCTTCCGCCAGGCGCGCCGGGCCCGCTCGATGGTCTGTCCGACGGCCTCGGCCGCGGCGGGGGAGGGGTCATACAGGCGGACGTCGATTCCGGCGAGCATGAAGCGGGCCGCCCAGCCGCCGCCGATCACCCCGGCGCCCAGCAGCCCGACCGTGCGCGGCTCAGACACGTGCGGCGAGCGCGAGGCGATCACGCACGTCATCCGGACCGAGCACCCGCACGTTCATCGCCTGAAGAATCGTGCGCGCCCGCTCCACCAGCTGTGCGTTCGTCGCCTTCTCACCCGGTCCGAGATACAGGTTGTCCTCCAGCCCCACGCGCACGTTGCCCCCGGCCAGGACGGCCATGGCCACGTACGGCAGCTGCATGCGGCCGATTGAGAACGCCGAGAAGATCGCGCCCGCCGGCAGCTGGCGGACGAGCTCCAGCAGCGTCTGTGGATCATCCGGTGCGCCGTAGCGGATGCCCATGCACAGCTGGATGAGCACCGGATCGTCGATCAGGCCATCGGCGATGAGGTCCTTGACCATGACCAGCTGCCCGGTGTCGAACACCTCCAGCTCCGGGCGGACGCCGAGCTCCCGGATCTCGCCGGCCATCGCCCGCAGCGTGCCCGGCGTGTTCGTCATCACGTAGTCGCCGCCGGCGGCGAAGTTCATCGTGCCGCAGTCCAGCGTGCAGATCTCCGGGCGCAGCTCGCGCACGTGGGCGAGGCGCTCGCTCGCCGGGGCGATGTCGGTCCCGGCCTCGTTAAGTGGCAGCGGTCTGTCCGGTCCGCCCAGGACGAGATCGCCGCCCATGCCGGCGGTGAGGTTGATGACGGCGTCGACGTCGGCGGCGCGGATCCGGTCGACGACGCCGCGGTAGAGCTCGACGTCCCGGGATCCCTGTCCGGTCTGCGGATCACGCACGTGGATGTGGACGACGGCGGCGCCCGCCCGGGCGGCCTCGATGCCGGCGTCGGCGATCTGCTCCGGTGTCACCGGGACGTGCGGGCTGCGGGCAGTCGTGTCCCCGGCACCGGTGAGGGCGCAGGTGATGAAGGCTTCTGTGTTCAATGCTGGAGCGCGGCTTCGACGGTGGGGGTGTTGGCCAGCAGCTTCTCGGTGTACGCGGCGCTGGGCGACGTGAACACGTCGAGGGTGGGCCCGGATTCGACGATCTTGCCCTCGGTCATGACGACGACCCGGTCGGCGATCGTCCGGATGAGGGCGAGGTTGTGGGTGATGAACAGCATGCTCAGGCCGGTCTGCACCCGCAGCTCGCGCAGCAGTTCGACGATCGCCGCCTGCACGGAGACGTCGAGCGCCGAGGTGATCTCGTCGCACACCAGCAGCGAGGGCTCGGCGGCGAGGGCACGGGCGACGGCGACGCGCTGGCGCTCGCCGCCGGAGAGCTGGTCCGGGTAGCGGTTGGCCGCGGCGGAGGACAGCGCGACGCGCTCCAGGCACTCGGCGACCCGGCGTCCCGTCTCGCGCCTGTTCTGAGGGAAGAACAGCTGCAGCTGACGGGCGATCGTCTGGCCGACCGTCCGGCGGGGATTGAGGGAGGCGTACGGGTTCTGGAACACGTATTGGATCTGCTTGCGTGCCTCGGCGGTGCGCCGACGGGCGCTCTCAGGGAGGCTGCGGTCGTTGAGCTTGATCTCGCCGGTCCAGTCGGTGTGCAGCCCGGCGATGCAGCGGGCGATCGTCGTCTTGCCTGAGCCGGACTCGCCCACGAGCGCGACACACTCGTTACGGCGCACGGTCAGGTCGATGTCGTGCAGGACATGGTTATGACCGTAGGTGGCGTTGACGTTCTCCACGGTGATGACCGTCTCGCCCGCCTGAGCGGCGGCCGTCATCTCGCCGGTGGTGGGCAGCGCCGTCAGCGCCTCCTCGGCGTGGTAGCAGTGGACGATATGCCCGCCCATGCCCGTGGCCGGCGGGAACTGCGCGCGGCACTGGTCGGTGGCCAGGTCACACCGGGGGTGAAAGAAGCACCCACTCGGCCGGTCGCCGGGCAGCGGCGCGCGCCCGCCGATGCCGACCACCGCCCGCCGGCCCTCCAGGTCCGGCACCGCACGCAGCAGCTTGCGGGTGTAGGGGTGGCGGGGCGCCGAGAAGATCGCGTCCCGCGGACCGCGTTCCACGATGCGCCCCGCGTACATGACCGCCACCTGGTCGGCGAGTTCGGCGACGACGGCCAGGTCATGGCTGACGTACACGGCGGCCACATTGTGGCTGCGACACAGGTCGCGGATGGTCTCCAGCACCCGCGCCTGAGTGGTGACGTCCAGGCCGGTGGTCGGCTCGTCGCACACGATGACGTGCGGCCGGCAGGCGAACGCCATGGCGATCGCGACGCGCTGCTGCTGGCCGCCTGACAGCTGATGCGGGTAGCGGCGCAGGAACTCGTCGTCGTTGGGCAGCGCCACCTCCTCCAGCGTCTCCCGGATGCGGACCCTCCGCTGCTCGGCGCTGGCGCCGGCGGTGTGGGCCTCCAGCATCTCCGACAGCTGGCGGCCGATCCGCAGCGCCGGGTTCAGCGCGGTCCCCGGATCCTGGGGGATGTAGGAGACGGTTCCGCCGCGCAGCTTGCGCAGCTCTCCGGCGGCCATCTTGGCCAACGGCCGACCGTCGATGAGAATCTCGCCTCCCGTCACCCGCCCGCCCGGCCGGCAGTAGCCCATGAGGGCCATGCCGACCGTCGTCTTGCCGGATCCGCTCTCACCGACCAGCCCCAGCACGTCGCCGGCGCGGACGTCGAGGACGATCTGGTCAACGATGTCCGAGCCGCTGGAGACGAGGTCGATCTTCAGCTCGCGGACGGTGACAGCGGTTGTGGTGGGCGGTTCGGCGACGGCCATGGTCACTCTCCTCGGTCCAGGCCGATGGCCGCTCGCGCAAAGCCGTCGGTCAGCAGGTTGGTTCCGATCGTCAGCAGGGCGATCGCCAGCACCGGCAAAACGACGCCCCACGGCTGGACGGTGACCGCCAGCCGGTTCTCGCTGATCATCACGCCCCAGTCGGCAATCGGCGGCTGGAGCCCGGCGCCGATGAAGTTCAGCCCGGCGATGAGCCCAATCGAGAACGTCAGCCGCAGGCCGCACTCCACCAGCAGCGGGCTGGTGACATTGGGCAGCAGTTCGCCGAAGATGATCCGCCGCCGGGGCTCACCCACCGCCTCGGCGGCCTTGACGAAGTCCCGCTCCGTGATCTGCACGGCCGCGCCACGAATCACGCGGGCGACACGCGGAGCGTGCGAGATCCCCACGATCAGGATGATCAGCGGGACGCTCGGTCCGAACGCGGCCACCAGCAGCAGCGCCAGCACGATCTGCGGGAACGCCATGAACACGTCCGAGATCCGCATCAGGACCTCGTCGATCCAGCCCTTGAAGTAGGCCGCGGCCAGGCCGATGATGAGACCAAGGCCGACCCCGATGATCGTCGAGGCCACGGCCATGCCGAGGACGGTCCGCCCGCCGTACAAAAAGCGGCTCCAGACATCCCGGCCGATGCCGTCGGAGCCGAACAGGAGCCCGTTCTGGCCGGCTGGACTATTTGGGGCGGACACGAATGCAGTCGGCGGATGGGGGGCGAGCAGCGGCCCGAAGATGGCGATCAGCACCATCACGACGACGATGACCAGGCCGATCCGGGATCGCCATTGGCTCATGGTGGCGCGAGCCAGCACGCGCCACTGACGCTGGCGCATCTCCGGAGGGGCAGTGGCGGCGAGCGCTTCGCTGGTGACCGCGGAGGTGCTCATCGTGCCGCCGTCCTCAGCCGCGGGGTGACGAGCACGGTGATCACATCAGCTCCCAGGTTCACGACGACGTATACCGCGGCGATGATCAGCGCCAGGGCCTGAACGACCGGGATGTCCCGGTTACCGACAGCGTCGATGAGCGCGGTGCCGATGCCCGGATAGGAGAACACGAACTCCACCATGACGACCCCCCCCGCCATCCACGCCAACTGGAGCGCCGACACCTGGATCGCGGGAACGATTGCGTTGGGCACGGCGTGGCGCCAGATGACCGTCCGGTTGGGCAGCCCCTTGAGCCGCGCCATCGTCACGTAGTCAGATTCGAGTACCTCCACCATCGAGGCGCGCATGATCCGACTGATGTACGGCGTCACCGCGAGGATGAGCGTCGCCGCCGGCAGGATCACCACCTTGGGCACGTTCCAGGCGTGCTCACCGGGCGGGATGAGCGACACCGCGGGGAGCACATGCGACGCGTTGGTGGCGAGCAGCAGGATGAGCGCGATACCGATCACGAACTCCGGCACCGCCGCCAGTCCCAGGGTGCCGACCGACAGGACGTGGTCGGTCGGCTTGTCCCGCCGCACCGCCATGAACACGCCAAGTGCGATTGACAGTGGGACCGCGACGAGTGCCGACACCAGCACCAGGAAAGCCGAGTTGGCAAGCCGCCCACCGATGTACTTGGTGACCGCCTGCTGGGTCGCCGCCGAGATCCCCAGGTTGCCGTGGAGGATGTTGCCCAGCCAGTGGGTGTACTGGGACAGCGCCGACTCGTTGAGGTGCAGTTGGCGGGTCAGCGCGGCGACCCGGGCGGGGGTCGCATTGCGTCCCAGGATCGCGATCGCCGCGTTCCCAGGCAGAGCCTGGGTCGCGGCGAACACAACGACCGACACCAAGAACAGGGTCAACAGGCCCAGCAGGATCCGCCTGACGAGGAATTTGGACATGGCCTCTTCTCCCTGCCGTCGTGGGCTTGAGCTATGCCTTGAAGCCCACGTTCTTGAACCAGTAGTTGCCCAGCGGGAACCCGGACTTGGCCTCCACGAAGCCGGTCAGCTTGGCGCTGTAGGCGTCGATCTGGTTGGAGAAGTACGGGATGATGTAGCCGCCGTTGTTGTACTCAAGCGTCATCGCCTGGCGCAGGAGGTCGTTGCGCTTGGTCTGGTCGACCGTGCCGCGGGCCTCGTTGATGAGCTTGGTGAACTCGGCGGCGTCCTGGGTACCGGAGAACGCCCAGTGGGTCTCGTTGAACGGCGAGTTGGGCAGGCTGCCCTGGGCCACCTGCGGCAGGTACTCGCGGGTGGCCCAGAAGTCCTGGGCAAACGGCCACTTGAGGTAGTTGGGCCCGTAGAACGTGCCCGTGTCGACCTTTGAGAGCTTGACGTTGACGCCGGCAGCGCTGGCCTGCTGGGCGAACACCTCGGCCGCCTGAACGACCCCCTGGAACACCGGGGCGGTCGTCAGCGTCACGGTCAGGTTGGAGTGGCCGGCCTGCTTGAGCAGCGACTTGGCCTGCTCGATGTCCTGCTTGCGCTGGGGCAGCGAGGAGGCGTACGCCGGATCGTAGGGCGAGTACATGTCGTTGGCGATCCGACCCTGGCCGGACAGCACCTGTTCCACCATCTGCGGGCGATCGACGATGAGCCGGAATGCCTGGCGCACGCGGACATCGTTGAACGGCGCCTGGTCGACGCGCATCGTGAACGGCTGCCACTCTCCGGTCTGGGAGATGAGCACCTTCAGGCTCGAGGTGCCCTGCACCTGGGCGATCTGCCCGGTGGGCAGGTTGTCGATCGCCTGGACCTGGCCGCCGAGCAGGGCGTTGACCCGGGCGGTGTCATCGGTGAAGTCGATGATCGTGAGCTGATCGAGGTACGGCTTGCCGCTCTGCCAGTAGTTGGGGAACTTCTTGAACACGCTCTGCTGGCCGGGCGTGAAGCTCTCGTACATGAACGCGCCGGTGCCGACGGGCTTGGCGGGGTTGTAGCCGACCGGCACGATCGCGTTGAAGTACTGGCCGATGTCGTCCGGGAATCCCGCGTTGGCGAACTTCAGCGGGATGCGGACCTGGTTGGACGAGATCTTCTTGACGTTCTTGATGTCGATGTAGCCGATCGAGGCCGCGCCGACCTTGGGGTTCTTGGGGTCAAGGATCCGCTGCAGCGAGAAGATGACGTCCTCCGGCGTGACCGTCTTGCCGTTGTGGAACTCGATCCCGTGCCGGACGGTGACCACCCAGGAGTCGGCCTTGCCCTTCTCGGCCTCCAGGGATTCGGCCACCATCATCTCCAGCGGGCCGAAGCTCGGCGGGCGCACGGCGATCGGCTCATACAGGTTCCAGCAGCGCATGATGTCGGTGTCGGCCGTCGGCAGGTGGGCGTCGATCGTGTCCTTGGCGCCGCCGCCGGTGGCGCCGACGGAGATCACGCCGCCCGCCTTGGGGGTCCCGGTGCTGGCGCCGCTGCCCGCGGGCGCGCTGGTGGCGGCGGTGTTCCCGCCGTTGCTCGATCCGCCGCAGGCGGCGATGAGCGCGCCGGCGCTGAGCATGGCGCCGCCGGTCATGGCGCCGCGCAGCACCTGCCGGCGGGTGAGAGCGCGTTCGGCGTCCTCACTGAAGAAATTGCTGTCAGTCACCCCAGTCTCCCCTCGTTGTGACCGGCCCCTCAGCGGGGCTGGTCGTTGTGGCTAGTCATTGTGAACAAGACTCGTCGCGCTGGCCAGGCGGTCGGCGTACCGAGTCGCCTCCTGCACGATGAGATCGACCGTCAACTGCAGGTGGGCGCGGACGATCTCCCCGGTGTTCTCGTCCCGCGCCTGCAGAGCATCGAGCAACCGCTGATGGTCGTTGACGTAGTCCGACACCGAGTACACCGGGTGCCAGTTGAGCAGCATCTGTGACTCGGCGGCGAGCGGCTCATGGGCGCGGCTCAGGCGCGGACTACCGGCGAGCGCAACCATCGCGCGATGAAAATCGATGTCGGCGGCGATCAGCTCCCGTGAGGGCGCCTCGCTGGCGTTGACGGGCGAGGCGTCCCGGATGCAGTCCTGGGCGTCGATGAGTGCAGCGAGGTCCAGATCGTCGCGCCGCTGCAGCAGCACGCCGACGGCGGCGACCTCGATCGCCGTCCGGGCCCGGTAGACGTCGATGACGTCATCGACGGACACGGGGCGGACCCGCGCTCCGCGGTTGAGCTCGGAGACGACGAGGCCCTCCTGCACGAGGTGGCGCAGGGCCTCGCGGATCGCCGAGCGTCCGGTGCCGAAGGCCTGGGCCAGGGCCGCCTCCGGGAGCTGCTCCTGGGGCTTGATCCGGCCTGCGAGGATCGCGGCCCGCAGCTCCTGCAGAACCTGATCGGTGGTCGAGCGGCGCTCGACGGTGCCTAAGCCCCAATCCGAGTTCGTGGCCAAGTTGTCGACAACCTACCTTCGGCTGTCGGCCATGTCAACGGTTTGTTAGCGGAGATGGCGAGCCGCGCGGCGCCGCGACGTCGCCCTCCGGTCCGCCGCCGCGGCCGGGCCGACCCGTGAGAGCATGAGGGCGCGCTCCGGTTCGTCGGTGATGACCGCGGCCACCTGGGGGTCGTCCAGCGCGGTGCGCAGCGCCCGCCGGTCGTTGACCGTCCACACCCACATGGGGAGCTTGTGCTCGGCCGCCCAGGCGGAGACGGGGGTGTGGGTGAGGGTGACGTGCGGGGCGATGAAGCTCACGCCGGCCGCCTCCACCCGCTTGGCCAGGTCGCGGTGGCGGCGCGGGGCGAGCAGCAGGCCGGTGCATGCCTCCGGCACGAGTGCGCGGACCTGCGCCAGGACCGGCTCCCGGAAGGAGGTCACGACGTACTGGTCCGCCGCCAGATGCCGGCGCACCGCGGTCATCGCCGCCTCGACGTAGCCGTCCTCCTTGAGCTCCACGTCGACGAGGATGCGGCCCGCGGCCCGCTCCAGGACATCCTCCAGCAGCGGCGCCTGCCCCGCCTTCATCCGCGCCTGCACCTGCTGGTGATCCAGCCGGCCCACGGTCCGCAGCCGCAGACGGGCGTCGTGGACGAGCACGATCTGGCCGTCGGCGGTCCGGCGGACATCGATCTCGATGGCGTCGCAGCCGAGCGCGATCGCGTCCTCAAGCGCCTCCAGCGAGTTCTGCGGTGCCATGCCCCACGCGCCCCGGTGGGCGACGATCAGCGGGGCGGTGTCCGCACCGCGGGGGACGGCGACGGCCCTCGGACCTTGGCGCATCGGCGCGCAGGGTAGCGCGGCGATCGGCGCCTGCGTGTGATGCTCTTAGGTGTGATCGACGGGATCGATCGCGGGCATGCGGGCGGTGAAACGCAGTCCGGAGCCCTATTCTGCGCTCGCCCAATCCCGCGAAGGATGTGACGATGCCCGGCACGACGCCCGCCTCTTTCCTTGTTCTCATGGCCGATCAGCTGGCCGCCTCCTGGCTGCCCATGTACGGCCACCCGCTCGTGCGCACGCCGGCGCTGTCAGCGCTTGCCGACGGAGCGACCGTGTTTGAGAACGCGTACACGCCGTTCCCGCTGTGCGAACCGGCGCGGGCGTCGATGCTCACCGGCCGCTTCGCCTCCTCGGTCGGCGTCTACGACAACGCCACCGAGATGCGGGCCACGGTGCCCACCGTCGCCCATGCGCTGCGGGCGGCCGGCTACTACACCGCGGTCAGCGGCAAGATGCACTTTGTGGGGCCGGACCAGCTGCATGGGTTTGAGGACCGGCTGACGACCGACATCTACCCCGGCGACGTGGACTGGACGCCGGACTGGAGCCGCCCGCTCGACGACCCGTTCCCCTGGTACCACACGATGGAGAGCGTGCTGGCGCCCGGGATCTGCAACGCCGCGATGCAGACCGACTACGACCAGGAGGTCGCCTTCCAGGCCTGCCGCCGGCTGTACGACATCGCCCGCCACCGCCGCGATCAGCCGTTTCTGCTGTTCGTCTCGTTCACCAATCCCCATGATCCGTGGGAGATCCCGGGCCGCTTCTGGGACCTGTACGAGCGCTCCGAGATCGATCTTCCCGCGGTGAGTGCGCTGCCGCTGGAGGAGGTCGATCCCCACAGCCGCCGGCTGCGCGAGATGTGCCAGGTCGATGCGGCCGGGCTCACCGAGGAGCAGATCCGCCGGGCCCGCCACGGCTACTACGCGGCGATCAGCTACCTGGACGAGCGGGTGGGGGAGGTGCTCGGCGCGCTGCGCCAGTCCGGGCTGGAGGACGAGACGACGGTCCTGTTCTGCGCCGACCACGGCGAGATGCTCGGCGAGCGGGGCCTCTGGTACAAGATGTCGTTCCTGGAGCACTCCGCCCGGGTGCCGCTGCTGATCCGCCGCCCGGGGGGTGGGGGTGGCGGGCGGGTGAGCGCGCCGGTGTCGCTCGCCGACTTCGTTCCCACGGTGCTGGAGCTGGCCGGGCTTGACGCCGACGCGGTGGCCGGCTCCGGCGACGGCGTCAGCCTCGCCCCGGCGCTCGATGATGCGGCGGCCGCCCCGGCGCACCCGGTCGTCTCCGAGTACCACGCCGAGGGGGTGCAGGCCCCCGCGGCGATGGTCCGCTCCGGGCGCCACAAGCTCATCGTCTCCCTGGAGGATCCGGACCTGCTCTACGACCTCGTGGACGATCCGTCGGAGCTGCGCAACCTGGCCGAGGACCCGGCCACCGAGCCGGTGCGGGCGCAGTTGCGCGCCGAGCTTGACCGGCGGCTGGACCTGGCCGCTCTGGACGGTCGCGTGCGGGAGAGCCAGCGGGAGCGCCGGCTGGTCTCAGCCGCGCTGCGCCAGGGCCGCCCCACCTCCTGGGATCACCAGCCCCACGTCGACGCCGCAACGCAGTACATCCGCAACCGCGAGGACATGTACGAGCTCCAGCGCCAGGCGCGGCTCGACAGCGGGACTCCGGAATAGCCGCTCTGGCCGGGGGCGGCTGAGTCGTCGCCCCCGGTCCGGCGGTCGGCTACGAGATCATTCCGCCCCACTGGCCGCCGGTGATGCCCAGCACCTGGCCGGTGATGTAGTTGGCCCACGGCGTGCACAGGAGGAAGACGCCCCCGGCGGCCTCGGCCGGAGACCCGGCCCGCCCCAGCGGGATGAGGTTGGCGGCGAGCTGGCGCATCTGGCCCGGGATGCCGAGCTGGACCGTCTGCCCGTCGATCTCCATGACGTTTGACTCGTCCTTCTCGGCGGTGAGCCGGGTCTCGATGAAGCCGAAGGCGACGGCGTTGACGTTGATCTTGAACTGGCCCCACTCCTTGGCCAGGGTCTTGGTCAGGCCGATGACGCCGGACTTGCCGGAGGAGTAGTTGGCCTGGCCGGCGTTGCCCATCGTGCCGGAGATCGACGAGACGTTGACGATCTTGCGGAAGTACTCGACGCCCTGCTCGCGCTCCTGCTTGGCGGGCTCGCGCATGTGGGGCGCGACCGCCCGGCACATCCGGAACGGCACGACGTTGTGGATGTCCAGCATCCGCTGGAACTCGTCGTCGGTCATCTTGTGAATCGGCCGGTCGATCGTGTAGCCGGCGTTGTTGATGAGGATGTCGACCTTGCCCCACTCGTCGATGACCTTCTGCACCAGTTCGTCGCACACGCCGGGCTTAGTCAGATCCCCGGAGTAAACGAGCGTC
>DASSZQ010000072.1:0-26758 GCA_035702755.1 Solirubrobacteraceae bacterium
GTTGCTCCCGGACCCTGCCCGCTCATCGCGGCCGTTGTGCGGGCGAATGGCGGACCACCGGATGGCACACCGCGGCTCTTGGACGCGGAGCGCCCTCGGCGGGAGGTGCCCGCTTCATCACGCCTTTGTTATGCCGGCGTCCGCACGTGCTCGTCCGGCTCGGCCGCCAGGTCGCGGGCCAGGTCGGTCAACAGCGCCGCCAGCTCGTCGTTGTCGTCCGGCTTCCAGCCGTCGCACAGCCGCGCCAGGCTGGCACGGCGCTCCTCCACCAGGCGGTCGGCGATGGCGTCGCCCTCGGCGGTGAGGCTGGTGTCGGGACCGGGGGTCACCAGGGCGCGCCCCTGGAGCTCGCGCAGGGCCAGCTCGCCCGTCTCCACGGGGATGTCGAAGGCCTGACAGAGCTGCGGGATATTCGCCTCTGGGTTCTCCTGCAGGCGGACGATCAGCCAGCAGGCGGCGGGTGAGAGATCGACCCCGGCGCGCTGCGCCAGCGCGGCGACCAGCGCCCGCCGGCGCTCGCGGCCGACCGTCACCGACAGGGCGCGGGAGGCCTCGGCCAGCGAGCCGGTCTGGCGCGGCATGGCGAACGACTCGCCGACGCCGGTGGCGGTGGCGACGGTCTCGCGCAGCGGGCGTTGCTCAAGCGCCCAGCTGAGCAGGAAGGCGAACGCGGCGATCGCGGCGGCCACCTCAAACACCGTGGACAGCGCATTGGTGAAGGCGGTGAGGTAGGCGTCGTGCACCGGGGCGGGCAGCCGGGCGAGCGCCGCCGGGTTGAGGCTGGAGGCGCTGCTGAGTGATCCGCCGCCGGAGCGGGGCAGCACCGCCGCCAATTCTGCGGCGAGGCGGTTGGAGAAGATTGAGCCCAGGACGGCGGTGCCCACCGACCCGCCGATGGAGCGAAACAGGGTGGCTCCGGACGTGGCCACGCCGAGATCCCGGTAGTCGACGGCGTTCTGGACGGCCAGCACCAGCACCTGCATGACCAGGCCGAGACCGAGGCCGAGCACGAACATGTAGCCGGAGGCCACCAGCCGCGTCGTGTGCGGGGTCATCGTCGACAGCAGCCACAGGCCGAGCACCATGATCGCCGTGCCCATGATCGGAAACGGCTTGTAGCGGCCGGTGCGGCTGATGATCTGCCCGGAGGAGATGGAGGTGATCAGCAGCCCCACCATCAGCGGCAGGATCTGCAGCCCGGAGCCGGTGGGGCTGGCACCGAGGACGACCTGGAGAAACAACGGCAGGTATGTGACCGAGCCGAACAGGGCGAAGCCGACGACGAGGCCAATCGCGCTCGTCACCGAGAAGACGCGATCGGAGAACAGGCGCGGGGGCAGCACGGGCTCCGCCGCGCGCCGCTCCACCACGACGAACGCCACGACCAGCACCACCGCGGCGACGCCCAATCCGACGATCGTCGGCGACCCCCACGGATACGAGGTTCCCCCCAGCGTGCACAGGAGCACGACCGCGCTCAGCGCGGCGGCGAGCAGCCCCGCGCCGAGGTAGTCGATCCGGTGGTGGACCTCGTCGCGGCGGGACGGCAGGGTCGCCGCCAGCACGGCGAAGGCGAGCACGCCGAGCGGGACGTTGACGTAGAAGATCCACCGCCACGACAGGCTGGTGGTGAAGAAGCCGCCCAGCAGCGGGCCGATCACGCTGGCCAGGCCGAAGACGGCGCCGAAGATCCCCTGGTAGCGGCCGCGGTCGCGGGGCGGCACGACGTCGCCGATCGCCGCCATCGTGCCGACCATCAGCCCGCCGCCGCCCAGGCCCTGCAGCGCCCGGAACAGGATGAGCTCGGTCAGGCTCTGGGCGGCACCGCACAGCGCCGACCCGGCGAGGAAGACGACGAGCGCCACCTGGAGGACGATCTTGCGGCCGTAGAGGTCGCCGAGCTTGCCGTAGATCGGCGTGACCGCCGTCTGGGCCAGCAGGTAGGCGGTGACCACCCAGGAGATGTGGCTGAGCCCGCCCAGATCGCCCACGATGGTGGGCAGCGCCGTGGAGACGATCGTCTGATCGAGCGCCGCCATCAGCAGCACCAGCATCAGCCCCGTGAAGACGACGTACACGCTCCCGCGGGCTCGCGGCGCCGATGCGGTGGCGCCCGCGGCGCTCATGCCGATCCCCGCATGCTCACCAGGTGGCCGGTCACGAAAAAACCCCCCACCGATCATAGGGGGCGGCGGTCACCCCGCCGAGGAGACTCAGTCCCCGGCGCCGGCGCCGGCCCGCCGGCGCACCGTCGCCGACATCCGGCGGCTTGACCGGGCACTGAGCTCGGTCCCGGCCCACACCACCAGCGCCAGCGCCGCCGTGGCCCCGCCGAGCAGGCAGACGCCGCTCCAGCCATCGCCGGCGTACAGCGACGACGTGACCGCCGAGAGCACGGCGCCGCCGAGGAAGTAGGCGACCATGTACGCCGTGGTCAGGCGGCTGCGAGCCTCCGGCGCCAGGGCGTAGATGGCGCTCTGATTGGAGATGTGCAGCCCCTGGGCGCCGAGGTCGAGCACGGCGATCCCCACGATGAGCACGATCACCGAGCTGCGGCCGGCGGCGAGGATCGCCCAGCTGATCAGCAGGATGAGGATGGTGGCGGTGGTGGCGTGAGCGCCCCGGCCGCGGTCGGCGAGGCGTCCGGCGACGGTGGCGGCGGCCGCTCCGGCGACGCCGGCCAGGCCGAACAGGCCGATGACGCCGTTTCCGTAGTGGTAGGGGGCGCCGGCCAGCAGGAACGACAGCGAGGTCCACAGCACGCTGAAGCAGCCGAAGCACAGAGCGCCGATCATCATCCGCTGGCGCAGCACGGGCTCGTCCCGGATGAGGGCGAGAATGGAGCGCAGCAGGCCGCCGTAGGAGATCTGCGCGGTGGGCGGGACGCGCGGCAACGCCCGGCGCAACATGGTCGACATGGCCACCATGGCCGCCGCCGCGAAGTAGAAGACGACGCGCCAACCGAACGCCGCCGCGATCAGGCCGCTCACCGTCCGGGCCAGGAGAATGCCGATCAGCAGTCCGCTCATGACCGTCCCCACCACCCGGCCGCGCTGTTGCTCAAGCGACAGCGATGAGCTCATGGGCACGATGATCTGGGCCACCACCGAGGTCAGGCCGACGATCATCAGCGCGGCGGCGAACACGGCGAACGACGGGGCGGCGGCGAGCACCACCATGCCCGCAGCGGTGACGAGCAGGGCGCCGCTGATCAGGCCCCGGCGCTCCCGCAGGTCGCCCAGCGGGACGAGGAGCAACAGGCCGAGGACGAAGCCGATCTGCGAGACGGTGATCAGCAGTCCCGAGGTGCCCTCGGAGACGCCGAAGGCCCCGGCGAGCGTGTGCAGCAGCGGCTGGGCGTAGTACAGGTTGGCCACGGCCGCACCGCACGTGGCCGCCAGCAGCAGGACGAGCCCGCGGCTGATCCCGCCACCCAGGGCGGCGGTGGGGCGGTCCGGGCGGCTTGCCTCGTCCAGCGCACTCATCGCTCATGAACATAGCCACGGCCCGCGGCGCCTGGGGGTGGGCGGTTGGCGCCGGCGGTCACCCCCCGGCGCCCGGCGGTCAGGCCCCGGTCAGCGCCGGCTCGATCGCGCCCAGTCGACCGAGCACGCCGGCGTCGCGCGCGTCGCGCAGCGCCGCCCGGCGGCGGCGGACCGGCAGCGAGGCCAGGCGCTCGGCCAGCCGGTCCTGGAGGGCGCCGTCGTGCTCGGCGATGAGGAGGACCTCCGGCCACAGGGCGTGGTCAAGGACCGTCTGCACGATCGCCTCCAGGGCCGCATCGTCCAGGGCCAGCGTCGCCTTGATCATGTCGCGCCGCTGCGCGGGAGCGAGGTGGTGGAGGAGGTCGAGGGCCTCCACCCACAGTTCCTCGGCGGCCGCGGCGGCGATGATCCCGCGCACCCGCGCCCGCGGGAGCGTGGCCACCAGCGTCCGCAGCTGCTGTTTGTCCTCAAGCACGAAGGCAACGCGCAGCAGCGCGGCGTCATCCAGTGCGCTGAGCGCCGCGATGATCGCGCCGTCGGAGAGGTGACCGACGAAACGCCCCATGGTCACGTAGTCGTCGCGGAGCGCGAGCTCGCGTGTGATCTGGCCGATGAGCCGCGGCGGAATGCTGGCGATGAGCTCGCTGGCCCGCCGGGGATCAAGCTCGCCCGCCACCTCGGCCAGGAACGCCGGCGCCAGCCGGCCGGAGACCTCGACGGCGCGGTCGAGATCGAGCAGGCCGGCCACGCGGGCCGACAGCAGCGGGCCGAACGCCCGCTCGGCGATCGTCGCGATCAGGCTGGAGGGCAGCAGCCGGCTGGCCGCCGCCAGCTTCCGCAGCGACCCGTCGTGGGCGTCGTAGAGCGACTCGGTCACCCCGTCACGCAGCCGGCGCACGTCGGCGGGGGTGAGGACCTCCAGGTAGCTCAGCTCGTCCGCTTCCCGGCCGAGCAGGCGGGCGAGCTTGAGGATCTCCGCGCGGGTCTGGACCTGCTCCGCGGCGCGGCTCATCCGACGATCCGCCGTATCGGACCGCGCAACAGGCGCGGAATGTGGTGCAGCGCGCGGTCACCGGCCTCGGCGATCGCGCGGGCCTGGCGGTGGCGCGCGTCGTCCAGAGTGGCGGCGAAGTGCCTGAGCTCAGCGTCGGACAGCTGACTGAGCGCGTCCGGGGCGCCGTCGCCAAGTCGCGCGCGCAGCGCCTCGAACTCTCCCATGCGGCCGTAGTATTTCCGATTCCTGGTCATGCGCGCGCTCGTATCCCGCAAAGTGCAACCGTTTGCGCAGCTCGCCGAGGTCGCCGACCCGCAGCCCAAGCCAGACGAGGCGCTCGTCGAAGTGCGGGCGTTCAGCCTCAACCGGGGCGAGGTCCGGCGCCTGGAGCGGATGGAGCCCGGAAGCCTCACCGGCTGGGACATCGCCGGTGTCGTCGCCGAGCCGGCCGCGGATGGCAGCGGTCCACCGCCGGGAGCGCGAGTCGTCGGCTACGTGCTCGCCGGGGCCTGGGCGGAGCGGGCGGCGGTCAGGACCGAGCGCCTGGCGCAGCTGCCGGACGAGGTGAGCTTTGAGCAGGCGGCGACGCTGCCGGTGGCCGGGCTCACCGCGCTGCGCGCACTGGAGGTGGGCGGCTTCGTGCTCGGCAAGCGCGTGCTGGTGACGGGCGCCAGCGGGGGCGTCGGCCGGTTCGCCATCCAGTTGGCGACGCTGGCCGGAGCCCACGTGACCGCCGTCGCCCGGCGCAGCGCCGGGCTGCGCGAGCTCGGCGCCGACGAGGTGCTGAGCGAACTCAAGGCCGGCGGGGAGACGTTCGACGTTGTCCTGGACGCCGTCGGCGGCCCCGTGCTCGGCGTGGCCCTGCAACGCGTCGCCCCGCTGGGCGTCGTCATCAGCTTCGCCGCCACCGTGCCGGAGCCGGTCAGCTATCCCACGCGCGAGCTGTTCAGCCGTGCTCCCGGGGCCCGCCTGTACGGGCTCTACATCTTCTCCGAGCTCGATCACACGCGCACGGCGTCCGCCGATCTGCGGCGCCTGGCCGATCTGATTGCGGCCGGACGGCTTGATCCCCAGGTCGATCGCGTGAGCCCGTGGACGGACGCCGCCGACGCCATTGGGGCCCTCCTTGACCGGCGCGTGGCCGGAAAAGCGGTGCTGAAAATCGGCTGATCGGCTGACGAAGGATTAGCGCAAGTTGTTGCGCATTCATTAGTCAAACGGCGATGATGTGCACCGCAATGGCATCCGACGCACGATCGGATTACATTGTGGCGTCTGGGACCCCGGACCTCTTGGAGGAGGATCACGTGAAGAGATACGTCAGACCAGGGGCGGCAACGCTTCTGACGGCCGTCGCCGCGATGGCGATTGCGGCCTGTGGTGGTGGCGGTAGCTCCAGCAGCGCGTCATCGGCGAGCGCCAGCTCCGGCGCCGCAGCCACCTCGTCGTCAGGCGGCAAGAACGGCGGCACCATCACCATCGCCGCCGGTACCCCGCCGCTCTCGGCCGACCAGGGCCTTGACTTCACCACGCAGGGCACCGAGCTGTACTCGGTGGTCAACACGCCGCTGCTGACGTTCAAACGTGGCGTTCAGGGCACCGCCGGCACGCAGTTGCTCCCGGCGCTGGCCCAGAGCCTGCCCAAGTTCTCCAATGGTGGCAAGACGCTGACCTTCCAGCTGCGCTCCGGCCTGAAGTACTCCAACGGCCAGCCGATCAAGGCTTCGGACGTGACGTACGCGCTGGAGCGGGACCTGAAGATCCCGTGGCAGGCCGCCTCGTTCATCAGCGGCTACATCAAGGGCGCCACGGCGTACGCCAACGGCAAGGCCAAGACGATCTCCGGGATCACCACCGATGACTCGACGGGCAAGATCGTCGTCAACATGGTCGCCCCGTTCCAGCCGATGGAGGACATCTTCGCGCTGGCCGGCACCGCGCCGGTTCCCCCCAGCACGCCGATGAAGAACCTGGCGAGCACGGGCACGATCGGCGACGGCCCGTACAAGTGGGGCCCCATCAGCGCGGGCCACACCTACACGCTGATCAAGAACACGAGCTTCAACGGGGTGCCGACCGTCCCGGCCGGTCACGCCGACAAGATCGTGTTCAACGTCAACGACAACGTCCTGGCCGACGCTGAGCAGGTGCTCAACAACCAGGCCGACGTGTTTGACCCGGGCGACACGCTGCCCGCCTCGATCCTGCAGAACGTCAAGTCGCAGGCCTCGGACCGGTATCAGCCGGTTCCGACCAACTCGACGTTCTACTTCTTCCTGGCGGTCAACCAGAAGCCGTTCAACAACCTCTACGCCCGCCAGGCGGTGCTCGCCGCGCTTGACCTGCGGGCGCTGTCGCGGCTGGACAGCGGCTTCCTCCAGGAGGACTGCCACCTGATCCCGCCCGGCATCCAGGGCCACTCCAGCCCGTCGAGCTGCCCGTTCCACAACCCGGCCGGGCCGCCGAACATGACGCTGGCCAAGCAGCTGATGCAGAAGTCCGGCATGATCGGCCAGCCGGTCACCGTGTGGGGCGAGGAGCGCAGCCCGCGCAAGCAGTACGTCGACTACTACACGTCGGTGCTGAACTCGCTGGGCTTCAAGGCGACGGAGAAGATCATCAACTCCGGCGTCTACTTCACGACGATCGGCGCCCCCAAGACCAAGCCCCAGACGGGCTTCGGTGACTGGGTGCAGGATTTCCCCAACCCGTGGGACTTCATGCAGCTGTTCGCCGGCAACGCCGGATCATCGCTGAACTACGGCTACGTCAATGACCCGCACTACAACTCGACCCTGAACAAGCTCTTCACCGAGGAGCCGGCCAAGGTCGCCAGTCAGTGGTCGGCGCTTGACCAGTACGCCGTCAAGCAGGGCTACTACGCGGCCTACGGCCACGAGGAGTTCCCGAAGTTCTACTCCAACAAGCTGGACTTCAACGCGGGCGTGATGTCGGTCGAGTACCAGACCGACATGACGAGCCTTCAGTTGAAGTAAGAGCGGCGACGGCCGGGAGGGCGCTCAGGCGCGCTCTCCCGGCCCGCACCGCCCTGCAGCGGTAGAGTCCGAATCACGCGATGGCTCTAGACCCACTTCGCTCTCGCCGACGGGAACCGGACGCGCTGGCCGAACCGGCCGACGCCGCTCGCGGCACCGACACCGAGGTCATCCGCGAGGAGACGGTCAAGGACCCGTGGACCGAGGGCCGCCACACGGCGGCGATCGGTCCCTGGCGGCTGGCTCTGCGGCGGCTGCGGCGCAACCGGGTGGCGCTGGCCTTCCTCGGCCTGTTCGTGCTCCTCGTCGTCATCTGCCTGCTGGCCCCGTTCTACGCGAAGCACATCGCCCACATCGGGCCCAACACCAACAACATCACCGGCACGGTGAACGTCGGCGGGCAGCAGAAGGACATCGTCGCGCCCGACGGCGTGCCGATCGGCCCCACGTTCACCAGCCGCTACTTCTTCGGCGCCGACGAGAACGGCCGCGATCTCGCGGTGCGGCTGCTCTACGGCGGTCGCACCTCGCTGCTCATCGGCGCGGTCGCCACCGCCATCATCATCATCTTCGGCACGCTCGTCGGCCTGCTCACCGGGTACTTCCGCGGTGTCGTGGACGCGATTCTGCGTCCGTTCATGGAGCTCATCTGGTCCTTCCCGCCGGTCATCCTCGGCGTCGTCGTCGGCACCGCGCTTGCCCTCGGCGGCCTGGGACCGATCAAGGGCAACTCAATCCTGATCCCGGCGTTCATCATCGGCGTCATCTACATCCCCTACCTGGGCAAGCCGATCCGCGGCGAGGTGCTGCGCCTGCGCGAGCAGGACTTCGTCGATGCCGCCCGCGTGCAGGGGATGGGGCCGTGGCGGATCATGCTCTCGGAGATCCTGCCCAACACGGCGTCGACGATCGTCGTGTTTGTGCCGATGATGCTCGCCTACGCGATCCTGCTGGAGGCCTACCTGTCGTTCCTGGGAGCCGGGGTGCAGCCGCCGAACTCCTCTTGGGGGACGCTCATCTCCGACGGGATCACCTACATCCAGACCACGCCGAGCTTCGCGCTCATCCCGGGGGCGATGCTGGTGCTCACCGTGCTCAGCATCAACGTCGTCGGTGACGGTATCCGCGACGCGCTCGATCCCCGTTCGCAGGTCCGGATCAAGGTCTGATGGCCCGCTTCGTCGTTCGCCGGGGGATCTCGATGATCGCGCTGCTGTTCGCCACCTCGGTGGTGGTGTTCGCCTTCTTCGAGCTCATCCCCAGCTACAACCCGGCACGGGCGATCGCCGGACGCAACGCCAACGCCACCACCGTGGCCGAGGTCAGCCGCAAGTTCGGCTTCGACAAGCCGATCTACACCCAGTACGCCAACACGATGAAGCTCATCTTCACCGGGCAGGTCATCGACTACCAGGACGACCTCAACGTCGTCGACCAGTTCAAGCAGCGCTTCCCGGTGACGCTCTCGCTCGTCATTCCGGCCGGCATCTTCTGGCTGGTGGCGGCGATCCTGCTCGGCTCGCTGAGCGCCATCCGAGCCGGGCGAATAGCCGACAGGGCGGTGATGGTCGCCGCCATCCTGGGGGTCTCCATACCCGTGTTCCTGCTGGCGGCGTTGCTGCTCTACCTGTTCGCCTACAAGCTGCCCTGGTTTCCCAACACCGGGTACGTGACGTTCGCCCAGAGCCCCACGCAGTGGGCCTACCACCTCATCCTGCCCTGGTTCTCGATCGCGGTGCTGTCGATCGGCTTCTACTCCCGGGTGCTGCGCTCCAACCTGCTCGACATGGTCAACCAGGACTTCGTCCGCACGGCCAAGGCCAAGGGGCTGTCGCAGCGCCGCGTGTTCACCCGCCACGTGCTGCGCAACTCGCTGATGCCGATCATCACCATGTTCGGACTGGACTTCGCCACGCTGCTCGGCGGCGCCGCGCTCGTTACCGAGACGGTGTTCAACCTGCCCGGCGTCGGTCAGTACGAGGCGAGCGCGATCGGCAACCTCGACGTGCCGCCGATCCTGGTGGGGGCGATGTTCACCGCCTTCTTCGTCGTCATCTTCGGGGCGCTCGCCGACGTGTTGTACGCCCTGCTCGATCCCCGCATCAGGTTGACCGGCTGATGGCGGAGCGACTGCTCGACGTCGAGCACCTCCAGGTCACGTTCGCCACCGAGGACGGGATGGTGCGCGCCGTCGACGATGTGTCGTTCACGCTGGACCGCGGTGAGGTGGTGGCGATCGTCGGCGAGTCCGGATCCGGCAAGTCGGTGACGGTCATGACGCTGATGGGGTTGACCCGCTCGCCCAACTCCCGCTTCGGCGGCACGGCGCGGCTCGGCGGTGACCGTGACCTGATCGCCGCTTCCGAGGAGCAGTTGGAGGGGATCCGCGGGCAGGAGATCGCGATGATCTTCCAGGACCCCATCTCCTCGCTGAGCCCCGTGCACCGGATCGGGGATCAGATCGTGGAGCAGATCCGCGCGCACGAGAAGATCTCCAAGGCGGCGGCGCTTGATCGCACCGTCGACCTGATGGAGCGGGTGGGGATCCCCCGCGCCCGGGACCGGGCCCGCGCCTACCCGCACGAGTTCTCCGGCGGCATGCGCCAGCGGGCGATGATCGCCATGGCGCTGTCGCTGTCGCCGAGCGTGCTCATCGCCGATGAGCCCACGACGGCGCTCGACGTCACCATCCAGGCTCAGATCCTTCAGGAGGTCGCCCAGCTGAGCAAGGAGTCCAACAGCGGGGTCATCTTCGTCACCCACGATCTGGGCGTCGTCGCCGATATCGCGGACCGCGTGCTCGTCATGTACGCCGGACGCGTCGTCGAGCAGGGGACGCTGGACGAGATCTTCTACGACCCTCAGCACCCGTACACGTGGGGGCTGCTGGGGTCGGTGACGCGCATGGACCGCGAGCCCCCGCGCCGGCTGCCGGCGATCCCCGGCCAGCCGCCGTCGCTGGTCAACACCCCGCAGGGCTGCCACTTTCGCCCGCGCTGCCCCCACGCCTTTGACCGCTGTACGGAGGTTCCTCCGCTGGAGGCGCGCGTCCAGGACGCACCGGACCACCTGGACCGGTGCTGGCTGAGCGTGGAGGAGAAGCGCGCGCGGCGATTGGTCGACGGGCGCATCGGTCTCGCCACCGGCTCGGTGACGGCATGACCGACCAGACCGCGACCCGGGAGACCCCGCCCGGCGACGCCGGCGGCGACGCCGGCGGCAACGGCAAGGCGCCACTGCTCGAGGCCGAACACGTCCAGCTGTACTTCCCCATCAAGCAGGGGGTGCTCATCGACCGCACCATCGGCGTCGTGCACGCCGTCGACGATGTGTCGCTGACGCTGGGCGAGGGCGAAACGCTCGGCATCGTCGGCGAGTCCGGATGCGGCAAGAGCACGCTGGCGCGCTGCATGGTCCGCCTGCTGGAGCCGACCGACGGGACCCTGCGCTTCCGGGGCAACGACATCACCCATCTGGGGCGCCGCCGGCTGGAGCCCTTCCGGCGCGAGGCCCAGCTCGTCTTCCAGGATCCCGTCTCCTCGCTGAACCCCCGCAAGCGCGTCGGCCAGATTGTGGGCACGCCGATGCGCCTGCACGGCATGGACCGTGACAAGTCGCGCGCCCGGGTGCGCGAGCTGCTTGACCTGGTGGGGCTCAACCCGGAGCACGTCAACCGCTTCCCGCACGAGTTCTCCGGCGGCCAGCGCCAGCGCATCGGCGTCGCCCGGGCGCTGGCGGTCAACCCGCGCCTGCTGGTGCTCGACGAGCCGGTCTCCGCGCTTGACGTCTCCATCCAGGCCCAGGTCGTCAACCTGCTCGACGACCTGCAGGACGAGCTCGGCCTCTCCTACGTGTTCATCGCCCACGACCTGTCGGTCGTCCGCCACGTCTCGGACCAGATCGCGGTCATGTACCTGGGCAAGCTGATGGAGCTCTCGCCGGCCAAGGAGCTGTACGCCAAGCCGATCCATCCCTACACCGAGGCGCTGCTGGGGGCGATCCCCATCCCGGATCCGGAGGAGAACCGCCGGCGGGAGCGGCTGGTCGTCGGCGGCGAGCCGCCGAATCCGATCAGCCCGCCCTCGGGGTGCCGCTTCCACACCCGATGCCCGCGGGCCACCGAGGTGTGCCGCACCAGCGAGCCGCCGCTGGCCGTCTACCCCGGCGGTCACGTCGCCGCCTGTCACCACCCGCTCAACGTCTCCGCCGAGGAGGTCTCCGCCGCCACCCGCTCGCCGCTGAGCCCGCTGAGCGCCGGAGACGAGCTGCCCTCCGGACAGAGGGCCCGCTCGGAGCCGCCTGACCGGCACGGGCCGGCCGGCATCGGCACGGGCGAGGGCGACGCCGGCGCCACCGCGTCCGGAGGCACCTAGACGGCTTCTCTGAGGGTCCCGGGCGCCGCGCGCGCGGTCCTCGTCCTGGCGCTGTGCTGTGGACCGGCGGCCGGCTGCGGCGGCAGCGGGACGACGGCGACCACCACCGCGGCGCGCGTGCCGGGAGCCAAACAGGTGTGTGACAGCGCGGCGCGTGGCGCCGGACGGGCGCATGCCGGTACGGTCACCGTCCGGGTCACCAATACGGATCCCACCAACATGCAGTGCCGGATCAGCGTCGCCGGGATCCGCCTTGACGTTCTGGCCGCCCCCTCGCCCCAGGCGTGGATGGAATGGGACACCACCCAGGTCCACCAGCTCCAGGCCTACGGCTCCGGCGCCGTCCACGTGCCGGGCCAGATCCCCCAGACGATCATGCAGACGAGCATCCTCGCCGCGTGGATCCCGGCTCAGCACGAGGTGTTCGCCACCAACGGCACCGAGAGCCGGGCCGGCACCTACGTGACCGTCACCGTGGGCGGGCGCCGCGTCAGCCAGTCCGAGCGGCTGCGCCTGGCCCGGGCGGTGATGCTGGCCACGCTGGCGGCCACGCCGCCCGGCGCCGCCCAGGTCCCCCCGTCCTGACCGCCGCCCCGGGCTGGCCGCCGCACCGTCCTGCCCGCCGCACCGTCCTGACCCCGCACCCTCCGGCCGGGCGCAACATCCCGGTCGCGGCTACTGTCGTGGCCGTGGATGACGCGCTGGCCGTTCTGCTGCTTCCGGGCAGGCTTGAGGAGATCGCCCTGGAGGCACACGCCCGGGCCCTCCTGGAGATCCCCCGGGTCGTGGCGCTGGAGCCGTCTCGCCTGCGCACCCCCCGCTTCATGCGCAACTCGGCGAGCCTGCGACAGGCGCGGCGGCTGCGCTTCCCGGGGCGCCTGCGCCTGCTCGTGCTCTACGACCCGGCCCAGTATCTCCTGGCCCGCGGCCTGCTCGCCGAATACACCGAGAGCGAGCTGTGGTACCTCCGGCCGGACGACGCCACCCTGGCGGCGGCACGGGCAGCCGCGGGGGCGGGGGCCGAGGAGCTGCAATCCTTCGACAACCTGGCCCGGGAGCGGGCCGCGCGCGTCCTGCCCGTCACGCCCGGCGACGGGCTCGACGAGACGCCGCTGCGCGAGCGACTGCGCCAGCTTGAGGTGATCAACCCGCGGGCGTTCCTGCCGGACGCAGGGTGGCGGCGTAAGGGGTCTCGGCGCAGCAGGTAAGGCCCCGGGGCGCTGATCTGGCGCCGTTTTGCCGATGTGCGCAGGAGGGTCTCAGTCGATCCTAAAGATCACGTTGAACGCGATCGAAGGGACCCCCACATGCACCCCCAGTTCACCGCGGTCATGGCCGCCGACCGAATCCGCGAGCTCCAGTCGGTCTCGCAGTACTCGCACCGCGCCACTTCGCCCAGTGACACCGCCCGGCCCACCGGCGCGCGGCTTCGCGCCACCGTCCGGCGATACTTCGGCCATGCGGTCGAGGCTGACCAGCAACCACTTCGTCGGCCGGGTGGGCGAGCTCGCCGAGCTGGAGCTCGCCGTCCAGGAGGCCAGCTCCGGGCGGCCCGCCCTCGTCCTGCTCGGCGGTGACTCCGGCGTTGGCAAGACGCGGCTGGTCTCAGAGCTTGAGCGGCGCCTGCCCGCCGGCGGCGAGGCTGACGGGCCGGCGCCGCTCCTGCTGCGCGGCGAGAGCGTCGAGCAGACCGACGGCGAGCTTCCCTACGCGCCGCTGCTGAGCGCCCTGCGGCCGCTGGTGCGCGGCCGCCACCCGGCGCTCGACGCCCTCAGCTCCGGCAGCTGCTGGGCGCTGGCCAGCATCCTGCCCGGCTTTGAGGTCGAGCCCCGGCCGCCGGACGTCCGGGCGTCGGCCAATGACCAGCTGCGGTTGTTTGAGGCGCTGCTTGAGCTTCTGGACCGGCTGAGTGAGGCGGTGCCGGTGGTGCTGGTGCTGGAGGACATGCACTGGGCCGACCGCTCGACGCGGACGTTTGCCTCCTTCCTGGCCCGGACCCTGCGCTCCGAGCGGGTCTGCCTGGTGCTCACCTACCGGACCGATGAGCTGCACCGCCGCCATCCGCTGCGGCCGCTGCTCTCGGAGCTGGAGCGGCTGGAGCGCGCCCACCGGATCGAGCTGGAGCCGTTTGACCGCGATGAGCTCGCCGAGGCGCTGGCCGACATCCTCGGCGCCCGCCCGGACGACGGGCTGCTGGACCGGCTGTTCATGCGCAGCGAGGGCAACCCGCTGTACACCGAGGAGCTGCTGGCCGCCGGGCTTGACGGCCGCGGCGCCGCCCCCCAGAGCCTGCGCGATGCGTTTCTGCTGCGCATCGAGCGCCTGACCCCGCAGGCCCAGCGGGTGGCGCGGGCGGTGGCGGTCGGCCGGTCGCTCGACGAGCCGGCGCTCGCCGGCGTGCTTGACCTGCCGCGCGCCGAGCTGGAGACCGCGCTGCGCGATGCGCTGGCCGAGCAGGTGCTGGTGGCCGGCACCGCCGGGCGCTTTGGCTTTCGCCACGCGCTGTTGCGCGAGGCGCTCTATGACGAGCTGCTGCCCGGTGAGCGCGGCGAGCTGCACATCGCGTTCGCCCGCCATCTGGAGGGTGAGCCTCCGGCCCGGGACCCCGGCAACGAGCTGGAGCGGATCTCGGCGATCGCCGGCCACTACGGGGCCGCCGGCGATCAGCCGGCGGCGCTGCGCACCACGATCGCGGCCGCCGCGACGGCGCACCGCGCGCTGGCCTACGGCGAGGCCGCGGCGCTGCTGGAGCGAGCGCTGGAGCTGTGGCCGCGCGTGGCGGACGCGGCTGTGGTCGCCGGCCTTGACTACGTCGAGCTGCTGCGCCGGACTGCCGTGGCGCTCTCGGTCCTCGGCGACCGGGCGCGCAGCGAGGTCCTGCTCGGACAGGCGCTGCGCGAGCTGGATCCGGAGCGGGAGCCGGCCCGCTACGCGGCGCTGCTCGGCCGGCTCGCCCGCGTCCAGTGGTCGCTCAACCGCGGGGTGGAGGCCGTCGCCGCCGCCGAGCGGGCGCTGGAGATGCTGCCCGCCGACGACCCCGCCCGGGTGCGGCCGCTGCTGCTCGCCTGGCTGGCGCGGATGCGCTTTCTCCGGGGCCGCTTCCGCGAGGCGGTGACGGAGGGCGAGTCGGCGCTGGCCGCCGCGGTTGCGGCCGGGGACCGGATCGCCGAGTGCGAGGTGCTCAACACGTTGGGGATGGCCCACGTCGCCCTCCAGGATGTCGACGCCGGGCTGGACATGCTGCGCCGGGCACTGACGATCGCCTCAGAGCAGGACGACGTCGACAGCATCGCCACCGTCTACGCCAACCTCACCGACATGCTCATGCTCGCCGGCCGCACCGAGGAGGCGCTGGCGGTCGGCCGCGAAGGGCTGGCCAGCACCCCCCGCCACCATGCGCGCAGCCGCACGTGGATGTCGCTCACCCTGTCGGAGATCGCCCTGGAGGCCGGCGACTGGTCGCTGGCTCGCGACTGCCTGCCGCCCCGGGATCCCGGGCGGCTGACCAGCGGGGTCCTGTCCATGTTCCGGGAGCTGCGCGAGGCCGACCTGGCGCTGGCGGTCGGCGACGAGGAGACCGCCGCCCGCTGCCTGGACGCGGTCGCCGATCTGGTGAGCGCCTCGTCTGAGCCCCAATGGATCGGCCTGTACGGGGCCCTGCAGGGCGTCCTGCTGGCGCGCCGGCGCGACCTGGAGGGCGCCCGGAGCGCTGTGCAGGAGGCGCTTGACCGGATGGAGCTGTGCACCGATGACGTGATGCGGATCGCCCGGGTGAGCGTCATCGGCGTCCAGGTGGAGGCCGAGCGGGCGCTCCGGGCGCGCGACCTGCGTGACAGCGCCGACCGCCGGGACGCGCTGGCGCGGGCCCGGATCCACGTCCAGCGGCTGGAGGCGGCCGCCCAGGAGGGCGGCCCCGTCGAGCGGGCGCGGCTCGCCCAGGGGCGAGCCGAGCTGGCCCGGGCCCGGGGCCGTTCGGGCGTTCGCGAGTGGGCGCGGGCGGCGCAGGCCTGGTCAGACGTGGCCCATCCCTACGCGGTGGCGCTGGCGCGCTGGCGCGAGGCCGAGGCGCGGGCCGAGTCCGACGATCGCACCGGCGCGGCCGCCGCTGCCGCCGAGGCGCTGGCCCTCGCCCGCGGGGTGGGGTCGCACTGGCTGGAGCGCGAGGTCCGGGCGCTCGGCGAGCGGGCGCGTCTCGACGTCCGGGCGGCCGGCGCGGAACCCGCGGCCGCCGAGCCGGAGCCGGATCCGTTTGGGCTGACCCCGCGTGAGCGGCAGGTCCTGGCCCTGCTGGCCGAGGGGGCGACCAACCGCCAGATCGGCGCCGCGCTGTACATGGCCGAGAAGACGGCGAGCGTCCACGTCTCGCGGATCCTGTCCAAGCTGGGGGTGCAGGGGCGCACCCAGGCGGCGGCCGTCGCCCACCGGCTGGACCTCGCCTGATCCTGAGCGTCCAATCCACGCCGCGCCCTTTCGCCCCCGCCGACGCCGCCCGCCGCGTATGTTTGCCCCATGCGCACCCCGGCCGAATGGGAGCCGCATGAGCGGACGCTGATGGGCTGGCCCTGCCGCGCCGAGCTGTGGGGCGAGACGCTGGACCGGGCGCAGGCGGAATACGCGGCGGTGGCCAACGCGATCGCCGCGTTTGAGCCGGTGACGATGATCGCCAACCCGGGCGCCGGCGCCGCCTCCGCCCGCGCGGCGTGCACGGCGGAGGTGGAGGTGGTGGAGCTCCCGCTTGACGACTCGTGGCTCCGCGACTGCGGTCCCATCTACGTCTACGGCGACGATGGCGAGCGTCTCGCCGTCCACTTCGGCTTCAACGCCTGGGGGGAGAAATTTGCCGGATGGGATCGCGACGCCGCGGTCGGCGGGCTCATCGCCCGGCGGCTCGGCGACCGCGTCGTGGACGGCGGCATGGTGCTGGAGGGCGGCTCCATCCTCTCCGACGGCGCCGGGACGCTGCTGACCACCGAGCAGTGCCTGCTGCACCCCAACCGCAACCCGTCCCTGTCCCGGGAGGGGATCGAGGAGCGGTTGCGCCGGCTGCTGGGGGTGGAGCGGATCGTCTGGCTGGGGCAGGGTCTGCTGGAGGACCGCGACACCGACGGCCACGTCGATCTCGTCGCCGCCTTCACCGCCCCGGGCGCCGCCCTGCTGCAGACGGTGGAATCCGGGAACCCCAACTTCGACAATTGCCAGGAGAACCACCGCCGCCTGACCGACGCCGGAATCGACGTGACCGAGATGCCGTTTCTCACCTACGCCGAGGTGGCCGGTGAGCGGATCATCGTCGGCTATCTCAACTTCTACATCTGCAACGGAGGTGTCATCGTGCCTGTCGCCGGAGCCCCCACAGACGCCGACGCGCTGGCCATCATCGCCGGCGCCTACCCGGACCGCGAGGTCGTCCCTGTCCCGGGACTGGTCATCGCCTACGGTGGCGGCGGCCCCCACTGCATCACCCAGCAGGTGCCGGTGCGCCATGTCTGAGGCACCGGAGCTGCTCACCGCCTACCCGCCCCCGCCCTCCCCGGCCCGCACCCGGCCGCCGGAGCGCGCGCCGCTGCGCGTCGCCGCCGTCCAGGAGCGCTGGCGCCCGGACCCGGAGGAGCATCTCAAGGCGCTGGCCACCGGCATCCGGATGGCGGCCGGTGAGGGCGCCCGCATCGTCTGCCTGCAGGAGCTGACCCTGTCGACGTACTTCGCCATCACGCCGGACGGCCCCCAGGCCGCCGGAGCGGAGCCGGAGGACCTGGAGTCCGGTCCCACCGTGGGGTTCGCCCGCAGAATGGCGGCCGAGACGGGCGTGCACGTCCACGCGTCGCTGTACGAGCGGGCCGACGGCTCCGATGGCCTCGGCTACAACACCGCCGTCGTCGTCGCCCCTGACGGGCGGCTGGTCTCCCGCACCCGCAAGCTCCACATCCCGGTCACCGCCGGCTACTACGAGGATCACTACTTCCGCCCGGGCCCCGCCGACGGCGAGCCGTTCCCGCTCATCACGCTCCCGGGGCCCGACGGCGACGCGCGGCTCGGCTGCCCCACGTGCTGGGATCAGTGGTTTCCGGAGCTCGCCCGCGCCTACTCGCTGGAGGGCGCCGAGGTGCTCATCTACCCCACCGCAATCGGCTCCGAGCCGGACCATCCGGACTTCGACACCCAGCCGCTGTGGCAGCAGGTGATCGTTGCCAACGGGGTGGCCAACGGGACGTTCATGGTCGCCATCAACCGCACCGGGGTGGAGGGGCCGCTCACCTTCTACGGCTCAAGCTTCATCTCCGACCCCTACGGCCGGATCCTCGTCCAGGCGCCCCGCGACCGGCCCGCGGTGCTCGTCGCCGACCTTGACCTCGACCAGCGCCGGGACTGGCTGGAGCTGTTCCCGTTCTTGACCACCCGCCGCCCGGACGCCTACGGGGTGCTGACCCGCTCCGAGGTGCGGACGTGACGGCGTTCTCGTCCTCTCGGCGGCTGCGCGGCACCCGGCCACCGGACTCGGTGCAGCCAAAACCGGCAGCAGTGAAGAAGGGGGTTCGCTGGCGGGGGGCGGGAGGCGAGCGAGAGCCCGTCCGGGAGCGTCACATGCGTACGAAATCCGAATCGGCGCCGACGATCTCGAATCAACCTGCCGCTATACGCCACTCACGGGCGAAATCGGCGGCCGCGATCCGGGTTTCGAACAAACTGGGGGTGCTCCGCGCCCGCTTCGCCCCGGGCTGCTCATCATCGCCGCGGATGGCCGGCCATCACGGCAGGTGTCGATCGCGGCCTGCCCCACCCCGGGTGCGGACGTGACGTCAATCTAAGCCCCTCGGCGCGGCATCAGATGACACACGCCTGAGGACCATCAGCCCCCGGAGCTGCTGGCGAGCGGGAATGCGTAGTAGGCGGCGAGCGCGGCACAGATCCCGAGCGTGATGTACGGCGAGACGAAGGCCAGCGCGGTCGCCGCCGCATACGGCGGCAGCCCGCTCATGGAGCGGCGCAGGATGAGGCGGCGCTGGTCCCGGGGGAGCTCGGTGGCCAGCAGCTGGGGCCGGCCGAAGAGGATCTGGCGGTTGACGGCGGCAAACAGCACCCCCATCACCAGAAACGCCCCGCCGTAGACGGCCGCCGCGGTCACCTGGCCGTGGGATTGCGTCAGATAGGTCGCCATCAGGTTGGTGGCGAACGGCAGGATCCCGATGCTCATCAGCAGCAGCAGGTTGAGGACGAGGATGGAGTGGTCGGCGGCGCGCAGGCGGCCGATCATCGCGTGATGGTTGATCCAGATGATGCCGATCGTCAGAAACGACGTCACATAGGCGGCATACGTGGGCCATTGCCTGCCCAGGCTGTGGGCGAGTTGCGGGGTCCTGGCCGGATCCGGAACCGCGATGCCCAGCACCAGGAGCGTGATCGCCACCGCGATGACGCCGTCCGAGAAGGACTCAAGGCGGTTGGTCCCCATGTCACGGAGTGTTTTCGCCATGATCCGGGCCGATCCTGGCTGTGGACAGGGGCGCCGCCCAGCGGCACACTCCGGGCATGTTGCGGCCGGGAGAATCACGGCGCCGGATGGCGATGACGCTGCGAGCGGCCTACGGGGACGGGCTGCTGAGCGAGCGAACGTTCAGCCACCGGCTTGATCTGCTGTTCGGCAGCTCGTTCATCGATGCCGACCGCCTCATCGGCGACCTGACGCTGCGACCGCGCCACCGGCCGCTGGCGACCGCGGTGCGCGCGGCGCTGGAGACGGTGCGATCACTGGCCGATCTGGCGCGCCCCCCGGACACCCCGCCGGCGGCGGTCCTGGCGCTTGACTGGGGCGGCGGTCAGGACGAGCTCGTCGTCGGCCGCCACGACTCCTGCGACATCGTCGTCGACGACATGACCGTCTCCCGCCGTCACGCGCAGCTGCGTTTCCGGGACGGCGCCTGGGTTGTGCGCGATCTCGATTCGACCAACGGCACCACGGTCAACGGGCAGCGGGTCGTGCGCTGCCGCCTGGAGGCGGGGGACCTGCTCACGCTCGGCGACGCCGCCCTGGTCGTCGATTGACAGCGACCGGGCGGGGGCGGTGGATCGTCAGCGTGCCAGGCGGCCGCGCAGGGCCTTGCAGTCTCGCCGCGCAGGGCCTTGCAGTCTCAGCGCGCCAGTCGGCCGCGCAGAGCCTTGCGGTCGATCTTGCCCACCGCCGTCAGGGGCACGGCGTCAAGCAGATGGATCTCCCGCGGGTACTTGTAGCCGCCGATGTGCTCGCGCGCCCACGCGGTCAGCTGCTCGGCGGTGACCTCGGCCCCCGGCGTGAGGCTGACGAACGCGACCACCTCCTCGCCGTGGCGCTCGCTCGGCCGGCCGACGACGCCGGCCATCTGCACCGCGGGATGCTGGACGAGCGCATCCTCGACGTCCCGGGGATACACGTTGAAGCCGCCGCGGATGATCAGATCCTTCTTGCGATCGACGATGAACAGGTAGCCCTCGGCGTCGACATAGCCGACGTCGCCCGTGTGCAGCCAGCCGCCGGACAGCGCCTCGGCGGTGGCCTCAGGAGCGTGCCAGTAGCCCTGCATGACCCCGGGGGAGCGGCAGCAGATCTCGCCGATCTCGCCGGCGGGCAGCGGCCGGCCGTCGTCGCCGCGAACCTCGATCTCCGTTCCCGGCACCGGTGTCCCCACCGAGCCGGACTTCTCCCGGCCGATGGGATTGGTGGAGATGAGCGCCGCCGTCTCGGTCATGCCGTACCCCTGCCGGATCGACACCGTGGGGACCCGCCGGCAGAACTCCTCCTGCACCTCCGGCGCCAGCGGGGCGCCTCCGGAGGTGAGAAACAGCAGCGAGGAGAGGTCATGGTGCTCAAGCGGCAGCGAGAGCAGCAGCTGGAGCATGGTCGGCACCACCGCGCTGTGCTGCAGCGCGTGCTCGGCGATCAGGTCCAGGAACGCCTGGGGCTCAAACCAGCGCAGCAGGACGCTGACCCCCTGCTCAGGATGGTGCAATCCGGCGAGGGTGACGAGCAGGCCGTAGGCGTGCGACAGGGGCAGCGAGGTGAGCGCCCGGTTGATCCCCGGGACGTATGAGGCCTCGTGGGCTGAGCGGCCGGTGAAGTGGAGGTTGGCGTGCGAGAGCATGACTCCCTTGGCCCGCCCGGTGGTGCCGCCCGTGTACAGCAGCGCGGCCAGGTCATCGTCGGAGCGGGCGACGAGCGGCCGGGGCCCGGCCTCCTCCAGCGCCGCCATGGCCACCGTGCCCTCGGCCGCCCCGGCACAGACGACGTGGGCCACGCAGTCAAGACCGGCGACGGCCTCGCTGACCTTGGCGGCGAATTCCGGTGTGGTCACCACCGCGCGGGCGCCGGCGTCGGCGATCACGTGGCGCAGGTCGGCCGGCGCCAGCAGAAACGTGGCCGGGGTGACGACGGCGCCGGCCAGCCACAGCGCCTGGTAGGTGACCGACACCTCCGGGCAGTTGGCCATCGTCACCACGACGCGGTCCCCGGGCTCGATACCGAGCTCGGCCAGTCCGCCGGCGAGACGCTGGGCGCGGCCGAAGAGCTCCCCGGAGCGATACCAGCGACCCTCAAACAGCAGCGATGGGTAATCACCCCGACGCTCGAGGGACTCCACCGCCAGCCGCCCCAGGTGGTGCTCGCCGACGCCGCGGCCGGCGCGTTGCGGCCGAGATGCGGAGGACGTATCGGTCATCGGCAGGCGGGAGCGTAGCGGCAACCCGCCCACCGGGGCGGCCGCGAAACCGCTCCGGCGGGTGCGCCTGCCAGGATGAGGTGATGGCCACCGCCGCCTCCCCCGCGTTTGCCACCGCCGCACAGGAGCACCTGCGGGCGCTCACCGGCGATCCCGCCGCCCGGTTCCGGGACGCCCAGCTGGAGGCGATCCACGACGTGGTCGTCGACCGCGCCCGGGTGCTGTGCGTTCAGCGCACCGGATGGGGCAAGTCCGCCGTCTACTTCGTCGCCACCGCCCTGCTGCGGGAATCGGACCCCGCCGACCGCGCCGGGCCGACGCTCATCATCAGCCCCCTGCTGGCGCTCATGCGCAATCAGATCGAGGCCGCCGGGCGGCTGGGCCTGCGCGCCCACACCGTCAACAGCACCAACCGCGACGAGTGGGACGAGGTGCGGGCCCGGCTCGCCGACGACGACATCGACCTGCTGCTCATCAGCCCGGAGCGGCTCAACAACCCGCGCTTTCGCGAGGGGATGCTGCCGCTGTTCGCCGCCTCGGTGGGCCTGCTCGTCATCGACGAGGCCCACTGCATCTCCGACTGGGGGCATGACTTCCGGCCGGACTACCGGCGCGTGCGCGACATCCTCACCGCGCTGGGGCCCCAGGTCGCCGTGCTCGGCACGACGGCCACCGCCAACGACCGGGTTGTCGCCGATGTCACCGAGCAGCTCGCCGTGAAATCGGACCCCGCCCGCCCTCCCCTGCGCACCTACCGCGGCCCGCTGGCCCGCACCAGCCTGCGGATGGAGGTCGTGAACCTGCCCCGGCCGGCCGAGCGCCTGGCCTGGCTGGCCGAGCACCTCGGTGGCCCTGACGCCATCCCGGGCTCCGGGATCGTGTACACCCTCACGCGCCGGGACGCCGAGCAGGTGGCGCAGTTCCTCTCCGCCCGGGGGGTCTCGGCCGTGGCCTACAGCGGCGATCAGGAGACCGAGACCCGGGTGAGCGCCGAGGACCTCCTGCTGGCCAACGACGTCAAGGCGGTGGTGGCCACGAGCGCGCTGGGGATGGGCTACGACAAGCCGGACCTGTCCTTCGTCATCCATTACCAGGCGCCGGGCTCGGTCGTCGCCTACTACCAGCAGGTGGGGCGGGCCGGACGCGGCGTGGAGCACGCCGACGTCGTGCTGCTGCGCGGGACCGAGGACCGGCGGATCCAGGACTTCTTCATCGAGCAGTCGTTCCCCGCGCGCGAGCGGGTGGACGCCGTGCTCTTAGAGCTTGAGGCAGCGGGCGGGGAGGGGCGCAGCACCCAGGAGCTGATGGCGGCGGTCAACCTCGGCAAGGGCCGGCTGGAGGCGATGCTCAAGATCCTCGACGTCGAGGGGGCGCTCCAGCGCGACGGCACCCGCTGGCGGGCCGTTGCCGACTCCGGCTGGAGCTATGACGCCGAGCGCTACGCCCGGGTGACGGCGCTGCGCCGCTCCGAGCAGCGGGCGATGGAGCGGTTCGGTGCCGATGGGCGCTGCCTGATGCGGGCACTGCAGGCGGAGCTTGACGATCCGGACCCGGCGGATTGCGGCCGGTGCTCGGTGTGCACCGCCCCCCGGTTCGCGGCGCCGCCGGATCCGGCCCTGGTGGAGCTGGCCGGACGCCACCTGCGCTCGGCGCCGATCGAGCTTGAGGTCAAGAAGATGGCGCCCAGCCCGGAGGGCCGGATGCGCAAGATCGCCGACGGCGTCCGCACCGAACCGGGCTGGGCGCTGGCCCGCTTCGGCGATGGCGGCTGGTGGCCGGCGGTGGAGCGGGGGCTGCACGCCGGCGCCTTTGACGGCGAGCTGGCCGCCGCCCTGGCCGAGGTCGTCCGCACGGCCGGGGTCACGCCCGCGTGGGTGACCCCGGTGCCGTCGGTGCGGCTCGGCGGCGCGCTGGAGCGGCTGGCCGCCGCGGTCGCCGGCGAGCTGGGGATCGCCGCCTGCACCCTGCTGACCCGTGCCGAGAGTCGCCCGCCGCAGTCCGAGATGGCCAACGCGTTTGCGCAGGCCGCCAACGTGCGGGGCGCGTTCCGCGTGCTGGCCGCGCCACCGCCGGGAACCGGGCTGCTGCTCGACGACCGCCGGGGCTCCGGCTGGACGCTGGCCATGATCGGCGGCCAGCTGCGGATGGCGGGCGCCGAGCGCGTGGTGCCCGTCGTGCTGGCCACCGCGTTCTGACCTGCATCACTCAGGCGGCCCGGGCCCGGTTCGAGGCTCCGGAACGCAGCAGGGCCGAGCGGTATCCGCCGGCCAGCCGGTGCAGCGACGCCTCCCACGTGCGCTCCTGCACCCGGGCCCGGGCCGTCTTGCGCACCCGGTCGCAGAGCCCGCGGGTCTGAGCCATCGTCACCAGCGCGTCGGCCAGGCCATCCGCCGCCGCGGGAGCGAGCAGTCCGGTCTCGCCGTCGAGGATGAGCGAGGCGGGGCCGCCCTCGGCGACCGCCACCACCGGCAGGCCGCTCGCCTGCGCCTCGAGGATGACCTGGCCGAACGTGTCGGTGCGGCTGGCGAACAGGAACACGTCGGCGCTGGCGTAGGCGACCGCCAGCTCGCGGCCCTCAAGCCACCCCAGAAACGTGGCGTGCTCGCCCAGGCGCCGGCGCAGCTCGCTCTCCTCCGGACCGCCCCCGGCGAGGACCAGGTGCAGCCGCGGATCCCGCTCCCGGGCGGCCAGGAAGGCGTCGGTGAGCAGGTCGACCCCCTTCTCCCGGGTCAGGCGCCCGCAGTACAGCACGGTGAGCTCACCGGGCAGCAGCCCCTCGACGCGCCGGCCGGGGTCAAAGCGCTCAAGATCCACCCCGCGATCCCAGCGGGCGACGCGAACGGGGGCGATGCCCAGCTGCGCCAGCCGCCGGTCGGTGGCCGGGCTCGGCGAGAGCACGCTGTCGCAGGCGCCGTAGAACGCGGCCAGGGCGGCGTCGGCGATCGCGCTCATGCCGGCGGCACCGGAACGCAGTCCGGCGTAGGCGCCGAGTTCGGTGTGGTAGCTGCCGACGACGGGGAGGTCGAGCACCCGGGCCAGGAGCCAGGCGCCAAGCCCGGCCGGACCCGGCGTGGTCAGGTGGACGAGGTCATAGCGCCCCTCGGCCAGCGCTTCGACGATCGCCGGCAGGCCGGGGACCCCCAGCGTCAGGCCGGGGTAATGGGGAACCTCGACCTCGGCGACCGCGCTCAGCCGTCGGTCGACGTCGCAGTCGGTGCCGATGACCTCAACCTCATACCCGGGCACGCCCCGCTCCCGGATCTGGCTGATCGTGTGCGTGACGCCGTGCATGCTGCCGAGCCCGTCGGCGACGAGCGCCACCCGGGGGCGATCGCCGTCGGTGTGCACCAGCTTTGCCTTCTCGCGGCCGAGGAAGGCGGCCGCCGCCGCGTAGGGGATGGCCGGCACGCAGGCGTCGAACACGGCGGAGGCATGGGCGGGCAGCCGGCTCAGGTCCGGGTCGGCGACGAACTGGCGCACCGCGCCGGCCAGGCGCCGTTCATGGATCCGGCGGGCGCGGCGGTGCAGGTCGGCGTGCCCGATCTCGCCCTCCTGCAGACAGCGCAGGAGCGTCGTCTCGCGCACGGGCGCGGTCGGGTCAGGCGCCACTGCCTCCAGCCAGGCGCGGAGCAGCGCGCGGGCGTCGTCCGCACCGAGGTCGGTGCCGGTGAGGCCGTGGCGGGCGTCGCCCTCGCCCAGGACGCGCTGCACGATCCGCAGCACCGCGTCCGGGCTCGGCCGCCGGGCCTCGTGCGTCTCGCCCAGGCTGCGGACGGCGAGCGCCATCGCGGCGTGGGTCCACTTGGCCGCGCTGCCCTGGCTGCCGCGGGCCTCGGCGTGACCGGCGCGCACGTGCTCCAGAAACTCGGTGGGCGTTCGCGCCGGCGGGGTCTCGGTGAACGTACGGCCGATATCGATTCCGGCGTGGTCATCGGACCCACCGATGGCCGTTCCTCCATGGGTCTCGATGTACACGAACGCCGGCAGGTTCAGCTCCTTGGCCCGCGAGCCGTTGCGCGTCTCCCAGATGGGGAACAGCTGCGCCAGGCGGCGGCGGTGGCGCGGCGTGAGCGGCGCCTCCACCGCGTAGAAGGGGTGGGCGAGCGCGGTTGTGATCCCGTGCTCCTGCAGATAGGCGGCACAGTGCTCGACGTTGTCGTTGTGGGCCTGCAGCCACTCATGGTCGTCAGGCGTGATCCCGTAGCAGAGCACGTGCACCGCCTGGCGCTCGCCGGCAAACCAGACGGTCAGCTCCTCGGAGATGAACGTGTCCGGCAGGTGGGCGATGGCCAGGGCCCCGTCGATTGTGTCGTGGTCGGTGATCGTCACAAAGTCCATTCCGCGGCGCTTGGCCAGCGTGTAGACCTCCTCCGGCGGTGTGGCGCATTCCGGCAGGCTCAGCGCACGCTGGACCCCCAGCTTCGACAGCTGCGACGCCGTCGAGTGAACGTGCATGTCGGCGCGGCTGTTGGTGTGCATGGCCACAGGATTGGCACGGTCCCGCTTGGTCCCGTGAAGAACGCGCTGACGTTTGGTGACCATCTTGTGACGGCAGGCCGGCGGACCCCAGGCTCGGCCTCCGGGCGGACCCCGCAGCGGCTTGCGGGGCAGGCCGCCCCTATTCTTGATCCGTGCACTTCAGCGAGCTCACCCCGGTGGAGCAGCGCGTGCTCGGGTGTCTGATCGAGAAGCGCTGGACGACCCCGGATCAGTATCCGCTGTCGCTCAACGCGCTGCGGTTGGCCGCCAACCAGTCGACCAACCGGGACCCGGTGACCCGCTATGACGAGCACACCGTTCGCGAGGCCGCCCAGCGCCTGTCGCGCTACGGGCTGGCTCGCCTGGCCAGCGGGCACAGCAGCCGGGCGATCAAGTACCGCCATCTGGCCGAGGAGGCGCTCGGACTCGGCCGCGAGGAGCTCGCGGTGCTCGCGGTCCTGCTGCTGCGCGGGCCCCAGACGCCCGGCGAGATCAAGTCTCGCACCGAGCGCATGGCCGCGATCGCCTCGCTCGATCACGTCGACGAGCTGCTCGCCGCGCTGGCGCAGCGCGGCTATGTCCAGCGCCTCGGGCGCCGCCCGGGCCAGAAGGAGGACCGCTTCGAGCACCTGCTCGGGGGCGGGGAACAGGTCGGTGCGCCCAGCGAGGCGCTGGGTGCCGCAAGCGTGGGCGCCCCGGGCGGCCGGTCCCAGTTCACGGCCGTGACGCCGGCCGGCGACGGCCT
>DASSZQ010000083.1:0-11706 GCA_035702755.1 Solirubrobacteraceae bacterium
GGGCGCAGGCCGCCAAACGCGGCCTTGATCGCCTCCTTGGTCATCGAGTTCAGCCACAGGCGCTGGACGGGCTTGCGGGAGCCGGCCTTCTCGTACAGATAGGCGAAGATGAGCTCGCCCTCGCGTCCCGCGTCACAGGCATTGACCACCAGGTCGACGTCATCGCGGCCGAGCAGGCGCTTGACGAGCGTCATCTGCTTCTTGGAGCGCTCGTCGCGCACCACCAGCTTGAAGCGATCCGGGACGATCGGCAGGTCGGCCATCCGCCACTTCTTGAACTTGTCGTCGTACTCGTCCGGGTCGGCGAGTTGGACGAGGTGGCCCACCGCCCACGTCACCACGTGCTCGGGGCCCTCGAGGTACTCCTCGCCCTTGCCCCCCTGCTTGGTGAACGCGCCCGGAAGGACGCGAACGAGGTCGCGCCCCACGGACGGCTTCTCGGCGATCACGAGTGTCTTGGGCATAGGTCGCGGAGGGTAGCGCTCCGGGCAAGCGCCCCCGTCGCGGCAGATGGTGGGGCGGTCAGGGGACCTGAACCTGGTGTGCGGCGCGGCCCGCGACGCTCGGCAGATCGCGCTCGGCGGCGGTCCGCTGCGCCTCGGCCAGGAGGCGCGCCGCCTCCTCGCCTGACCCCAGGGCGCCGGCGAGGTCCACCTGGGTGTGGGCCAGCTCCACCGTTGCTCCCAGCGCGGCATTGGCGTCCAGGGCCCGGCGCAGATGCTCGACGGCGGCCTCGCGGCGGCCGAGCACCACCGCCAGGCGCCCCAGGTAGCGGCTGACCGAGCCCAGGCAGACCGCCCCCATGCCCACGACGACGTTCACGCCCGCGTAGGGCGCCAGCAGCTCGTACAGCCGCTGGGCATGCTCCGCGTCGGCGAGCGTCGCCACGGCGTCGGCGGTCAGGGCCATCGTCGCCAGCCAGTCCCCGTCCGGCGGAACCGCCTCCAGGTCGGCGCGTTCGACCATCTCCAGCTCGGCGCGGGCCTCGTCGTCGCGCCCGCACGCCAGCAGCAGCGACGCCAGTCCGGCCCGCCACGCCGGCCGGCGGGGGTTGCGGGCGACAAGGTCGCGGGCTTGGCGCTCAAGCTCGCCCATCCGCCCCTGCTCGCGCCGGATCGCCATCATCTGCACCGCGTAGTACTGCGGGGCGGTGATCCCCTCGCTGCGGATCCCCCCGGACAGGGTGGCGGCGGTGAGACGCTCGGCCTCCGCCAGACGTCCGTCGAGCAGGGCGATCATCGCGTGCCAGATGCCGGCGTTCCACAGAAACAGTGGCTGGCGCAGCTGCTGGGCGCCGCGGGTGAAGGCGTCGATCTGGACCTCCACCCCCCGGCGATCGCCCGCCTCCAGCAGGTCGACGACCAGCCAGGCGTGGCCCTGGAGGGCCAGCTCGATCTCCCCGGCCTCCCGGCCGCACCGCAGCAGCAGGGTCGAGTCGGCCAGCCGCCGCTCGAGCTCATCCGGGCGGGCCGGCGCCCAGTACGCGCGCCGGCGGGCCGCCGCCGCCAGTGCGGTGGCGACGGGATCGTCGAGCTTCGCGGCCAGCGCCGTCGCCTCGTCGCTGAAGGCCCGCATCTCCTCGCGGCGGTCCGAGAAGTACAGGGCCCCGCACACCCGCTGGAGCAGCTGAGCCCGGCGCACCGTCGTCTCGCCCGCGGTCAACTCCAGCGCCTTCTCCAGCAGCGCGATGAGCTCCTCGTCGACGACCCCCGGAGGTTGCAGGTAACGCCGCGACGCGCCGATCGCCGCCCGGGCGAGGCTGTCGGAGTCCCCCAGGCGCCCGGCGAGCATCGCCGCCTCGCGGAATGTCGCCCACGCCAGCGGCCGCTCGCCGCTGCGCACCCGGGCCTCGCCGAGCCGCAGCAGCAGGTCGATGCGCCGGGGCATGTCCTCCGGATCAGAGCGCTCGAGCACGTGCAGGGCGCGCGCGTAATGCTCGGCCGCCTCCTCGTTGGCGAGCATCGCCGTCGCCTGGGCTCCCGCCTCCAGGGCGTAGCGGATCGCCCGCTCGGCGTCCTCCCCCTCGGCGGCACGGGTGAAGTGCAGCGCCAGGGCGCTGATCTGGGCCTCCGGGTGGGCGGGGTCGAGCTCCTCCAGGACGCTGCCGACCCGGCGATGCAGCCGCGACCGCCGGGTTGAGGACATCCCCTCGTAGAGGGTCTCGCGGATGAGCGCGTGGGAGAAGCTGTAGCGCCCGGGCTCGCCGGGCGCGTCGGTCACCAGCCCGGCATCCGAAGCGTCCTCCAGCGCGGCGAGAAAGCGCTCCTCGTCGACGCCGAGCACGCGCTCCAGCAGCTGGGCATCGAAGTCGCGGCCGATCACCGCGGCCGCCCGCAGCCACTCGATCGTCCCCGGGTCCAGCCGCTCCAGGCGGCGGGAGATGACCTCGCGCACGTCATCGGGCAGCCCGACGCGCTCCAGCTCACCGGCTCCCGCCTCGTGGGTGCGCACGCCGCTGTCGACGAGGTGGCGGACCATCTCCTCAATGAAGAATGGGTTGCCCTCCGTCTCGCGGTACAGGGCCTGGAGGAACTCCAGCGAGGGAGTGCCGCCCGAGCGCTGGCGCACCAGCTCCATCGCCTCCTGCTGGGGCAGGCCGGCCACGTCGAGTCCGAGCATGAGCCGCTCCCGCCGCAGCCCGGCCAGCGCCGCCTCAAACCCGTCGCTCCAGCGGTCCAGCGCCCGGTAGGCGCCGAGGATCGAGACGCGGGTGTTATGGGGCGAGCGCGCCAGGTGGCGCAGCAGCAGCAGGGTCGGCCGGTCCGCCCAGTGCAGGTCGTCGAGCACGATCAGCACCGGCACCGTCGCCGACATCTCGCCCAGCAGCCCGGCGACGGCCTCAAACAGCCGGTAGCGGTCGGTCTCCGGATCTCCCGGATCCGGCGGGGGCAGCTCCGGCAGGCGGCGGCGCAGCTCCGGGATGAGCCGGCCAAGCTCCGGTCCCCACTCCCGGGCGACCGCGCGCAGCTCCTCCGCCGGCGCGTGGAAGACGTAGTGGCCGAGCGCCTCCAGGAACGGCTGGTAGGGGACGAGCGTCTCCTCCGGCGCGCGGCCGGCGAGGACGATCGACCCCGCGGCGTGCGCCCGCACCGCGGTCTCGGCGAGCAGCCGGGTCTTGCCGATCCCGGCCTCGCCGGCGAGCAGCATCACCCGCTCGCCCGCCGGGGCCTCGCGCCAGGCCTCGAGCCGGGCCATCTCGTCCCGGCGGCCGATGAGCGGCGTGGCCGCCTGGGCGAACAGCTCGGCCGGCCCCTCGATCCCGCCCGCTGAGCCCGCCGTCTCCGGTCCGCTCCCGGCGCGGCTGGGCGGATGCAGGAGCCGCTCGTGGGCCGCCATCGCCTCCGGCGACGGCGCCGTCCCCAGCTCGTCGCGCAGCAACGACCGCAGGCGCTCAAACACGCGCAGCCCCTCGGCCACGTTGCCCTGCGCCTCGAGCGCGGACATCAGCAGCACGTAGCCGGACTCGCGGTAGGGCTCGGCGTCGATCAGCGTCCGGGCGGCGCGCTCCACCGAGCCCAGCTGGGTGCCGCCCAGGTGCAGGCCGGCCTGGCCGATGACCTCCAGCGCCCGCAGGCGGATGTCGGCGAGCTCACGCCGGCGGGGCTCCAGCCACCCGGCCTGGGTCCCGGGCAGCAGACCGCGGCTGGCGATGTTGAGCGGCACCTGGGCCAGCGCCCACGCCGCCCGCGGGTCGCCGGCCTCAAGCGCCTGGTGGGCCCGGGTCACCTCGCTGGCCGCCGCCTCGACGTCCACCCACGCCGGCTCCGGCAGCTCAAGCGCCAGCTCGTCGCGTCCGGCCAGCACGTCGCCGCCGAGCGCCGAGCGCAGCCGCGACAGGAGTGTGCGCATGGCCGCGTCCTGGGACCGGGGCGCCTGCTCAGGCCACAGCGCGCCGATCAATTCCTCGCGGCCCACCAGCCGTTCGCGGTTGAGCACGAGGTAGGCGAGCAGCAGCGGAACCTGCCTGCCGCGCAGTGATCTGGCCAGCTCGACGCCATCCAGCTCCACCGACAGGCGCCCACACAGCTGGATCCTCGTTCTCTCGCCTACCGCAACTCGATCCGGCAACGTTGTGGAAACGTATCGCCAACGGAGGATTGGGAGGGTTTTGAACCGCGGCCACCGGGGGCCGCGGACCACCAGCACACAGCGGCGATCCGTCGTGGCACGCCGCAGGGCCGCATTGACCAACGGGATGATCCGAAGCGAAAGAGAACCCAGCCGAATCGCCTATTGCGAGTGTGGGGCGCAACTCGTGGGCGATTCCGAGCAGGAGCTCTTTGATGCGGCACAGGCTCACCTCGCTCATCATCACCCTGAGCTCCTGGGGGCAGTGGGGCTCGAGGTGGTGCAACAGATGGCCGAGGAACGTCCGGGGGCAATCAACGCCTGAGGCGGGCGGCGCGCAGACCGCCGCCCGCCAGGGCTTGATCCGCCGGCCGGACCCGCCCTTGTGGCGGGGCGCCGGCGGCGGCGCCGCTTACCCGTCGGTCGGCCGTCACTGGGCGCAGGGTCCGGTGCCGACCCGCGCCGTACGCCCGCGCGCCTTGGCCAGCTCCGAGCGCACCACGCTGTTGGGGACGGCGAAGCCGCCGGGCCGGGGGGTGCCGGTGAGCGCGGCGAACACGGTGGCGACAACCTGCCCGGCGTGGTTGATCATCGGCCCGCCGGAGTTGCCCGGCCGCACCCGCCCGCGCAGGGCGGTGATCCGGCGCAGGACATGCCCCTGACCGTAGGCGTCCTGCGTGCTGACCGTCTCGGTCTGCCCGACGCGTCCCGGCTCGGCGTCGAACGGCCCGTCCAGGGGGTAGCCGAGGATCGCCGCCGGGCTTCCCGCCGGGGACGCCGGGGCGATGGCCAGCGGCGGCACCGACAGCCCGGCCACGCGGAGGATCGCGATGTCGTTGCGGCGGTCAAACAGGACGGGCCGGGCCGGGAGGCCGGGACCGGCGCCGCCGACCTGCACCGCCGTGTCGGCCTCGCCGGCGACGACGTGGGCATTGGTCACCACGACGCCGGGGGCGGCCGCCCAGCCGCTGCCCTCCACCCCCAGGCCGCACGCGGTCCCGTACACCCGCACGACGCTGCGGTCGGCTGACCGGACCCCGGGCACGGACAGGATGCGCCGCGACGGGGGGGCGACGTTGGCGGCCGGTCCGCGCACCGAGGGGATGGGGTCAAACCGCGCCAGCGCGTTGAGGATCGGCCCGTACGGGGGCAGGAGGCCATCGAGCGAGCGCAGGATCGACGATCCCTGGATGTCGGCGTGCAGCGGCCGGGAGTTGGAGGCGTCAAGCGCGACGGCGCCGATGATCCAGGCGATCCCCAGGCCGACGCACGCGGTGAGCGCCGCTCCCAGCAGCCCGTCGACCGTTCGCAGGCCGGGGATCCGCAATGCCGAGCGCACCCGCACCCCCACCCCTTCCAGCCCGCTGGCGAACACTCCGCCGGCCAGCAGCGCCCCCAGCAGACCGAACAGTGGCGCGTACGGCGAGCGCGCCCCCTGGCTGAGCAGCAGGGGGGCCAGCCGCGTGCCGAGGAACGCGCCGAGGGCGAAGCCGCCGAGCGAGAGCGCGCCGACGATGAAGCCCTGCAGGTAGCCGTAGAACGCGAGCAGGACCGTGAAGCCGACGATCACCCAGTCAACTCCGGACACGAGGGGAATGTAGCCGCGCCGCCGCCGGCGCGATCTTCTACCGTTAGGCGTCACGGTGGCAGAGGGCGGCGTATTGATGGGGCACACCTCGCGGCCCAGCCGGCGGCGCGGTCGTCGCCGCCGTCGCCTGCTGACCCGGGCGCTGCCGATCGCCGGGCTGGCCGCGGCCTCGTTTGCCGCGGGCGCGTTTATCGCCGCCTCCCCCGGACGCGCCGAGCGCCAGCTCGTCCGGCGCTACGTGACCGCGTGGGAGCACGACGACTACGCGGACATGTACGCGCTGCTCGCCGCGCACTCACGCACGGGGATGTCCGAGGCCGCCTTCGCCCGGCGCCTGCAACAGACGGCGGCCACGGCGACGCTGGTCTCGCTGCGCCTGGTTCGCATCGGCGGGCGTGAGAACGGCGCGTTCAAGGTGCGCATGCGGCTGACCACCCGGCTGTGGGGCACGTTGCAGGAGACGCTGAGCGCTCCGCTGACCGGCTCCGGCTCCGCGGCGCGCATCCGCTTCGCCCCGGAGATCCTGTTCCCGGGCCTGCGCGGCGGCGAGCACCTGCACCGCACGATCGTGCTTCCGCCGCGCGGAACGCTGCTGGCCAGCGACGGCACCCCGCTGGCCGAGGGTCCGGATCGCACGTCACCGATCCCGGATGTGGCGGGGCAGATCGTCGGCACGCTCGGACCGCCCCCGGCGTCGGAGGCCGCCACCTACGCCGCGCGCGGCTATCCGGCTAACACCAAGGTCGGCCTCGACGGCCTGGAGCAGATCTTCCAGAGCCGTCTGGCCGGGAGGCTCGGCGGAACCCTCCTGGCGGGGCACCGCGTGCTGGCGCGGGTCGCCGCTGTGGGCGCCGCGCCGCTGAAGACGACGATCAGCCCCACGATGGAGCGCGCCGCCGTCGCCGCGCTCGGCGGCCAGTACGCCGGCATCGCCGTGCTCAACCCCCACACCGGCGCCATCCTGGCCGCCGCCGGCATCGCCTGGTCTGACCTGCAGCCCCCGGGGTCGACGATGAAGATCATCACCTCCACGGCCGCGCTGCAGGCCGGGATCGTCAGCCTGGGCACGACGTTCCCCGTCCAGACGGGCGCGACGATCGACGGCTTCACCCTGCACAACGCCGACGGCGAGGCGTGCGGCGGCACGCTGCTCAACGCGTTCGCGGTGTCCTGTAACTCCGTGTTCGCCCCGCTGGGGGCGAGGCTGGGGGCCGCCCGCCTGGTCGCCACCGCCGAGCGGTTCGGCTTCAACCAGCCGCCGCCGTTCCCGGGTGCCGCCGAGAGCACCATCCCGCCTCCCGGGCAGATCGGCAACGCGCTGGCGGTCGGCTCGTCGGCGATCGGCCAGGGACAGGTGCAGACCACGCCGCTGGAGATGGCCGACGCCGCGGCCACGATCGCCATGGGCGGACGCCGGCCGATCCCCACGCTGCTCGCCGACCAGCCGCCGCGGTTCGTGCGCGTCACCTCCCGCCACGTCGCCCATGAGGTCCAGCAGATGATGGAGGCGGTCGTCTCCTACGGCACCGGGACCTCGGCCCAGATCTCCGGAGTGACCGTGGCCGGCAAGACGGGGACCGCCGAGATCCACAACACGGTCAACCCCAACGTCTCCAACCCCAAGAACACCGACGCCTGGTTCGTCGGCTACGCGCCCGTCGGCCATCCGAAGGTCGTCGGCGGGGCGCTGTTCCCGGATCAGGGATTTGGCGGCACGGCCGCCGCGCCGGCCGTGCGTGCGGTGCTCGTCGCCGGGCTTGGCGGATGACGCGCGAGCGGATCTCTACAAACCGCTGAAGACGGTCCCCACAACACTGGGGTTCAGCGTCCCCTGCGACCAGGCGGCCACCGCGCTGTGGCGCCCGGCGGCCACGGCGATGTTGAGGGCGTAGCCGGCGCGCGAGAGCACGCCCGCCCGGCCGAACCTGCGCCCGGGCGCCGGCTGCACCGCCGCCATCGGATCTCCACCGCGGATCCAGGCGGCGATCGCCCGGCCGCCGGAGCCGACGGCCAGCGCCGGGGGCTGGGAGGCATCGATGGCGCCGAGTGCCTGGGCCACGCCGAACACCCCGCGCCGGCCGCGGACCGCGGCGTCGGCGCGGCAGGCGTCGTTGAGCGTGCACGACTCCCAGGCGACGGCCTGGTCGCCGGCGGCGTCCCCGGCGACCGTCAGCCCGGATGCCAGCCGGTTGGGCTCAGACAGAGTCCGGGCCTGGGCGTGGGGCGCGATGTCCTGCGCGCGCACAACCGAGTGGTAGGCGCCGCCGCGGTCAAACCAGCTCTCGACCCAGGCCACCGTCGCCTGACCGCCCCGCGGAGCGAGGCCGATCTCGTCGATCCGATGCCCGCGGGGGACCGTCACCAGCGTCCGCGCTCCGTGCGGGGCGCGCCGGCGCGTGCCCGCGGCGCCCTCGATGCTGCGCGGATCGGCGGCGCCGGCGGCACCGGCCGCCGCCGTCCAGGCGACGAGCGAACTGCCGCCGCCGAGGGGTGCCGCGGCCAGCGCCTGGGGCATCTGCCGCGGACCGGCGAGCCGGTGCGGCGAGGCGAAGCGGTTCGCGCGCGAGGATTGCACCACCCACACGCCCCCCTCGGTCCCGAGGGCGGCGAGCATCTGCCCGTCCGCCAGGGTCACCAGCCGGCCGAGCGTCTGCCCGGTGAGCCCGCCCACCAGGGTCCGCGGCCGCTGCGCGCCTCCCCCCTGGCCGATCTGGACGGCCTGAGCGGTGCTGCAGCACGTCTGACCGGCAGGAGCGGTTCCCGTCAGCAGCTCCAGCGAGCGCCCGTCGTAGGCCAGCGACAGAACCTGGGCCGTGGCCGGCACCTGGTGGGGAGCGGTGAGTGCGCCGCCCGGCGAGCGCAGCGTGACCAGGCCCTGGGCGCTGCCCGGCGTATCGACGTCCTCCAGGCTGAACGCGGCCGCCGCCGCGCCGCCGCCTGAGATCGCCAGGCGCGGGCCGAGGACGTCCAGCGTGCCGGGCGCCGCGAACTCAAACGGCCTCCCCCACCGCGCCTGCGCTGCCGCGGGCAGCACTGCCGCGACGACGAGGACGACAGTGACGGCGAGGAGCCGAAGGCGCGCGCTCCGGGACGGGACGCCGAGCACTAAAGATCGAGCGAGATCGAGCCCAGCTTCTTGTTGTTGGCGCCCAGGATGAACAGGGTCAGCGGCCGGTTGTCGTAGACGCTGGTGCTGACCTTGAACAGCAGCAGGCCGCCCTGGGTCGATCCCTGGCTGGCGATCGTGCCCGCCCGGGGCTCGATCGCGCCCGGGGTCAGCCGCATCGATGTCCAGGCGAACGGGTTGAGCGCAGGGTTGAGCCTGATGGGGTAGTACCGGTTGCCCTGGGTGTCGACGATCACAAACCGGTCCGAGGTCCGCTGCGGCCGGTCGGTCTGGTTCTTGGCCCACAGAAACACGCCGTACCACAGCTGCGTGGGGCCGAGACTGGTCGACATCCCGCCCGGGAGACCCCGGACGTACTGGCTGTCCTCCAGGTCGTACTGGTTGAGCTGGCGCGACACCTGCAGCTGGTAGGTGATCGGCCCGGCAAACACGTAGGCGCCGTTGTTGTTGGCGTCGGCGACATCCTGGGTGCCGTTGGCCCCCGCGGTCATGTGCGGGTGGTGGTTGCCACAGGCCGCGACGCCAAGGGCGAGCGCGACCGCGCACAGGAGGATGAGGGGACGGCGGAGAGACACTGCGGCAAACAATCTAACCATGGGTGCCGCCGGCGGCGTCGGCTCCTCGGCTGGCACTCCGGCGGGCCATTAGCGGGCCTCGACCGTGGCCCGCCGGCCCCGGTCGCGACCCTCCTCCAGAATCGAACGCAGACGGCGCAGGGACTTGGCCGCCTTGCGCCGCGTCCAGGAGCGGCCGCCCAGCGTCTCCATGAGCCGATCTGAGAGCTGGGAGGGCTCGGTTTCGTAGGTGAACTGCACCCGCGTCGTGTCCCCCGGTCCGGGCGACAGCGTGTAGGTCCCCAGCATCCGGATCCGGTTGTACTTCCCGCCGCGGCCACGCTCGACGATGCGAAACGGCGGCTGCATCTCGACGAATGTCACATCAGCCCAGGCAAAGCGGTTGAGCGGCGCCTTGGCGCGGAACCGCGCCCCCGCGCCCTGACCGACCGATTCCTCCCGCGTCAGGTGCCAGTCGACGAGGTAATGGTCGGTGAACTCGGCGTGGTTGGCGATGTCCGAGAGGTACTCATAGACCTGCTCGCGCGGGCGAGAGATCGTGGTCGAGACGGTGAAGGGCTCCACGAGCCCGCATAGTAGGCGAGGGGGCGCTCAGGCCGCAGCGCGCTGATCGGTGATGCGCATCGTGTGACCGAATTCCGGCCCGTGGACGAGGCGCGTCGTGTTGGGCGCATCCCGCCGGCGGGCGCGGCACAGCTCGCAGGCGATGGTCTCCGAGCCGTACAGGTAGACCCGCTCGCCCACCAGCGGCGTCCGGTGGCAGCACGTGCACCGCTCCGATCCCGCCAGCCGCTCGTCGAGTCCGCGGCGCAGGAGCGCGAGCTCCAGGTCAAGCATGTCGCGCAGTGATTCCGGCATGTCCCCGGTCTTCGTTCCCCGGCCGGCGGTTCCTCCCCCGGATCAGATGAGGACGTTGCGGGAGCTTTTGCGGGAAATTCGGAGCTTTGTCTGGACGAAGGGCCGAATATCGGTTTTAGGACGACTTAGACGGGCAGGATATTCTTGCCGTGAGCCCTCTACGGCTCAACGCAGTCCTGATGACCCCCTAATTTGCGGAGCTGCCGGAATCCGTAGCGAGGAGACGGCCATGAAAGCTTGGATGTCGGGCAGTGTCGCCGGAACCGGCACATTCCGATGCACCGAGTGCGACTTCCCGGTGTCGCTGGACGCCGCCGATGAGCTTCCGACGTGCCCCAACTGCGGCGGCACCGAGTTCGTCAGGGCGTCGCTGTTCACGACTTCACAGCAGCCGATCGTCGACTTCGACTCAGACGTGGAGGATCACACCTGGCTTGACGAGCTGCGGGTCAACCTCGACGAGCCGGGTCAGTACATCGCCTATCGCGCCCAGGACGACGTCGTCGCCTACGCGCTCACCCGGGAGTGGACGCGGATCGGCCGCAGCCTGGCGGCCGACATCCGCTTCGACGACCCCACGGTGTCGCGGCGCCACGCGCTGATCGTCCGCCAGCCGGACGGGCTGCGCGTGCTCGACGATCGCAGCCTCAACGGCGTGTTCGTCAACGGCGAGCGGGTGGAGTGGAGCACCCTGGCCGACGGCGACGAGGTCGTGATCGGACGTCACCACCTGCACTTCATCGACGTGCCGGTGGTCTCCGGGATGCGGTACACGCGCACCCCGGAATCCGGCACGAGCGCGCCCGCAGCCTGAGGGTGAGGGACGGCCGCGCGGGCGGCCGTCTCTCCGTATAGTCGCTCCGGATGCACGCGACGATCTCGGTCCTCTCCCAGAAGGGGGGCACCGGCAAGACGACCACGGTCAGGACACTGACTGACGTATTTCGCCGGGTCGGCCTCTCGGTCCTCGCAGTCGATCTCGATCCCCAGGGCAATCTGTCGGACTATCTCGACGTTGACCCGGACGCCGAGCCGACGATCGGCGATGTCCTCTCCGGCCGCGCCAAGGCCCGCGAGGCCGTGCACAACGGGATCATCCCGGCCAACCTCGGCCTCGCCGAGGCCGAACTTGCCCTCGGCGGCAAGATGGGGCGCGAGCTGACGCTCAAGAAGGCGCTGCGCGACGTGGGCGGCGACTATGACCTCGTGCTCATCGACTGCCCGCCGGCCCTCGGCCTGCTCACCGTCAACGCGCTCGTCGCCTCCGATTGGGCGCTGCTCTCCGCCGAGGCTCAGTACTTCGCGCTGCAGGGCGTCGAGCAGGCGCTCGAGGTCATCGAGCTGGCCAAGGACAGCCTCAACCCTGACCTGGAATGGCTGGGGGTCGTCCTCAACATCGCCGACATGCGCACGCGCCACTCGCGGGAGGCGTTCGACTCCCTGCGCCAGCACTTCGACGACAAGCTGATCGAGACGACCATCCGCTCCTC